>NZ_JAPFQM010000001.1:0-341027 GCF_026241205.1 Thermomicrobium sp. 4228-Ro | reverse complement strand
GGAGGCCTACCAGACGGCAAAATGAGCGGGAGGACACGGCGGAGAAGCGGGCTGGCGCCCAGATCGATCGAGACGATGCACGACGGGCAATCGCGTTGCAGGCGATCGAGGGCGCGGTCGTCGCGGGCGACGATCCGCGTCACCAAAGCGCCATCAGGAAGGTTCGCGAGTTGGTGTACCGCACGCCGAGCACGCTTTGCTTGCCTCAGGACGAGCTGGACGTGCTCGGTTACCACCCGACTCCAGGACGGTTCGTGGAGAACATAGGAGAGATTGACGCGCAGCGCCCCGGGATCGGGCGCGACGAGAGCAGGCGATCCTGGTGGAGCTGGCGAGACAGCGAGGGGGTGGTGCGACGCATGACCACCCCCCGGGCTGGTCTCCTTGCCTTGCATACGTTCACGCGTTCTCGGTCGCTGCCAGCCGCTCGCGCTGCGCGACGGTCTCGCGGATGAATGCCTCGACGAGTTCGCGGGCTTCCTCGTCGCGATACTGCACAGGCGGCGACTTCATGAAGTAGGCGCTCGGACCGATCAGTGCGCCACTGATGCCAGCATCGAGCGCGAGCTTGGCGCAGCGGATAGCGTCGATGACAACGCCAGCCGAGTTCGGAGAATCCCAGACTTCCAGCTTGAGCTCGAGATTGATCGGTACGTCGCCGAAGGTCGTACCCTCGATCCGAATATGACACCACTTGCGATCCTTGAGCCACGGAATGTAGTCGCTCGGACCGACGTGGACGTTCTCTTCTGGAATCGGATAGTCGAGGATACTCGTGACGGCGTTCGTCTTGGAGATCTTCTTCGATTCGAGTCGTTCACGCTCCAGCATGTTGAGAAAGTCGGTATTCCCGCCGAAGTTGATCTGATACATCCGATCGATGCGCACGCCACGGTCAGCGAAGAGACGAGCCAGAACGCGATGGACGATCGTCGCACCGACCTGGCTCTTGATGTCGTCGCCGATCACCGGCAGGCCGCGTTCCTGGAAACGCCGTTGCCAGTATTCTTCGCGCGCGATGAAGACCGGGATGCAGTTGACGAACGCACAACCGGCATCGAGTACCTGCTCGACATACCATTTGGTGGCCATCTCGCTGCCAACTGGGAGGAAATTGACGACGACGTCGGTCTTCGTTTCCTTGAGAATGCCGACGATATCCGCGGTCGGACCCGGTGCCTTGGTGATGACCTGCGACAGATATTTGCCGAGTCCGTCATGCGTCATCCCCCGGTACACCGGTGCATTGAGGAAGGGGACATCGGTGAACTTATAGGTGTTATTGGGAGGTGCGAAGATCGCCTCCGAGAGGTCTTTCCCGACTTTGTTCACGTCGATGTCGAACCCGGCTGTGAATTCGATATCGCCGACATGGTACCCACCCAGATCGACATGCATGAGCCCGGGGACGAACTCCTTCGGATCGGCGTTGCGGTAGTAGTGCACACCCTGAACCAGGGCCGAAGCACAGTTTCCGACGCCGATGATCGCGACACGAATCTTTCGATCTCCCACGGCCGATCGCTTTCCTCTCCTCAAGACGAGTCCAACACGAAAACGGTCTCCAGTTCCGGGGCGATTGTAAAGCGACGATGAGCCCCCGTCAATGCGACCGGTCTTCGCGTCTTCGTGCCCGCGGGGCTCTACCGTGCAGAAGGAATCCCGCTATCGGAGGTAGGAGACGGAGCATTCCCGACCAGTGCCAGTGCGAGGCGGGCGACCGGTTCGGGCTGGAGTTGGCGCAAACAGCTCCGGACACGACAACCATGTGGGCGACCGATCCGATAGCCGACGTAACAGCAGGGCGAGCACGGCAGCTGTCGCGTCAGCGCAACGATCCGCGTGCCGGAAGGCGGCGTGCCGTCCGGTGTCACGATCGTGCTGCCGAGTGGACGCCAGGCTTCGACGTTCGTCGGGCCGAACAGGGCGAGCGTCGGCCGGTCGAGTGCTGCCGCGAGGTGAACCACACCGCAGTCGCTGCCGATGACGAGGGCAGCGTCGGCCAGTACTGCTGCCAGCACCGGGAGACTGGTGCGCCCTGCCAGATCGAGTGCACGCGCTACTCGCTGGATGGGGCGTGCCAGGTCTGTCTCGTGCGCTGTTCCGGTCACGACGATGCCGAATCCAGCGTCAGCGAGCTGACGGGCAACGGTTCCGAAGTGGTCGGGCGGCCACAGTCGGGCTGGTGCGAACGGACCGACACCGGGATGGATCACCACGTACGGCCGGGGTACGGATGCCAGAAGTCGAGATGCAGCTCGCCGCGCCGCCTCCGGTATGACGAGATAGGGGCCACTCACCTGGCCGGTGGCACCGAGTGCCTCGACTGCCTGCAGTGCGTACTGCCATTCGGAGGACGCACCGAAGCCTCGATCTGGTATCGGATGGGTAAAAAATCCGCCCGTTCCGTTATCGAGACCGACGGTTACCGGACTGCGCGTCGCTGCGAGGAGCAAGCGATACAGCCACCATCCGGCCCTGGTCGTGAGGTGATGGAGCAGGACCACCGCATCGTAACCGGCGCGGGTGAGAGTCCAACAGGTTCGACCGAGGGTCAGGAAACCGCGCGCTTCTCGCAGCTTGGCTTTGTCCACGACGTGTATACCGTCGATATCGGGACAAAGGGCGGCGAGTTCCGCACCGACCGGTGACGTCAGAAGATCGATCCTCGCCTCGGGAAAGGCACGCCGAAGGGCGCGGATAGCCGGGAGGATGAGAACCGTGTCGCCGAGATCAGCGATCTTCACGACGAGTATGCGATGAAACCGTGTCAGCATGACGTGTTCCGATCGCCTCCGCGAGAACATCCAGAGTAAGGTGCGCCGATCGTTCCCAGGTGAATTGTTTCGCGTGCTCGAGCCCAGCCCGCACCAGTTGCGGCCGATGCACCGGGTCTCGCGCCTCAGCGATCGCACGAGCGATGTCCTCGACGCTCAGCGGATCGCAGGTGATCGCTGGCCCGGCGATTTCGGCGAGCGCGCCGCGGCGGCTCGTCACGACCGGGATACCACAGGCCATTGCCTCCAGCACTGGTAGCCCGAACCCCTCGTAGAGCGACGGGAAGACGAACAGCTCAGCAGCGCTATAGAGCGCGGGGAGATCGCTGTCCACGACGTGCCCGAGCACTCGGATGCGCTGTCGTACCGGGCTCGACCTTATCGCTGTCTCGATCGGCTCGGCCAGCCAGCCACGTTTTCCGGCGAGAATTAGTTCGAGCTCGTGATCGGTCGCTGCCACGCGTTCGAAAGCCCGGATCAGCCGGACGAGGTTCTTGCGTGGTTGCAGCGTACCGACATGCAAGAGGAAAGGCTTGTGTAATCCGTAGCGCTCCCGAACGCGCGCGACCTCTTCGGCAGTCCGAGGTGAGAACTGGCGATCGACACCATGCGGGACGACGGCGATTCGCTCGGGCGGTACGCGATAGAAGCGAACGAGATCGCGAGCGGTCGCCTGCGAGATCGCGATCACTCGTCGTGCCTGACGGACACTCCGCAGCGTGCCGAACTCAAGGTAGAGGCGCTGGAGCAGAGGATGCGCCTCCGGTTCGTACCGGTATCCGAGGTCGTGCACCGTGACGACGCCTGGCACCGGACACCAGACCGGAAGGACGTGTGCCGGGACGAAGAGAAGGTCGACAGGGTGTCGCACGAGCTCGGCAGCCAGACGGACATGCGTCCAGAGGCGTGGGAAGGGAATCACGCGGAACTCGGCCCGCTCGGCCGGAACCGAAAGCTCGAGCGGGCCTCTGACGAAGAGGCGAAACCGGAATGGAGTCGCGATCTGGAGCAGGTGCTCGACGATGCACTGGGCGTACCGCTCGGTGCCAGTCACCTTCGGGACTGCGATGCGACTCGCGTCGATGCCGATAACACGTGGTTTCATCTCGGTGCGCTCGATGACAGGAGTTCGTCCACCGTGCTGATAACCTGCTGGGGCGTCAGCGCGATCATACAACCGAGTCCGAGGCTTCGATCCGGTCCGATATCGCCGCACCGCGAGCAGACCAACGGTGAGCGAATGACGCGATGGCGATCCGACGGTCCCCAGGGGCCGAACCGCGCTGGGTGGGTCGGTCCGAAAAGATGCACCGAGGGCGTCCCCACGGCGACTGCCAGATGGAGCGGACCAGTATCCGGGCCGATCACCAGCTGGGCGCATCGCAAAAGCTCGGCGAGCATCGGTAGGGAAAGAATGCCAGCGAGGACAGTGACCCGAGCACCGGTCGAGCGGGCGATCGCCTCGAGTTCTGGCCGCTCGCTCGCGGAACCGGTGAGGACGACATGCATTCCGCGTTCAGCGAGCGCATCGATGACGATCGTCCAGCGATCGGCTGGCCAGCACTTGGCAGTAGCACCGGAGCCGGGATGCACGACGACGAACGGCTGGGTGACAGCGTGATCTTGTAGGATACAGTCCAAGTGTTCCTGTGCACGTTCGTCGATCGGCCAGACCAGCGGGAAACGAGTCGGGGAAATCTCCGCGACCTCGCGGTCGGCTCCGAGGAGGCTGAGGAGCGCACTGACGAGTTCGATGTTACGGGCCGCGACATGCGTCGAGTGGAGCGACACCGGGTGCGTGAGGAAGGGACGGACATGCGGATGATCAGCGCCGATACGGAGCGGAATGCCGGCCAGTTCGCAAAGCCACGCACCCCACCAGTGATCGTCGCGCAAGATCACTGCGGCGAGCGGGCTCCGTCGCCGGAGTCGGGCGGCTTCGTGGAGGAGAAGGCGATACGGAGCGAGCGGTGTCCGTGGACCTTGGCGAGTGAATCCGGGGAAGGCAAGGACGAGGAGACCGTCGTACCCTCGCACGGTGCTGAACAGAGGGACATTCCATGGGCCGATCGCCAGCGTCAGGCGCAGTGACGGTACCGAGCGCCGGAGCCACCACAGTGCTGGGAGCGCGAGAATGCCATCGCCGAGGTGATCCGGCTGGATCAGCAGAATCTCTCGGCGCGGTGCAGGTGGAGTCACCGGTGATGGAAGCGAGCGTCCGATGGCTCGTGCGAGTGCGCGTGCCACAGCACGCATCATACCAGTTTCCCATCGATCTGGAGGAGGGCGCAGCACGCTGCGAAGACCTCTTCCACCGTTACCAAGCGCATGTCGAACTGCTCCGGTATCGCGAACGGCCGACGCAAGTCCTGCTCGGTTGCAATGTGCCAGCTGGCTGGCGGCGCACAGACGATCGCACGGCGACCGAGCGGCCGGTACCGCAGCGGACTCGTCGGACCGAAAATGGAGACGGTCGCTGTCCCGACAGCGGCTGCCAGATGCCCCGCGCCCGTGTCGTTCCCGACGAAGAGGTCAGCCACGGCCAGGAGACCCGCCAGTTCCTTCCACGACAGCTGGCCGGACCAATCGACCAGGCATTGCCGAGCCAGACGACGGACAGCCTCGACTGCTTCGCGGTCGGTGGGTCCACCCACCAGGATGACGGTCGCACCGAACCGGTTCACGAGTCGATCGGCGAGGCCTGCAAAACGATCGGGTGGCCACCGCTTAGCGAGCAGGTGACTCCCCGGGTTCACAGCACCGCCGGGATGCAGAACGATAAGCGGTCGCGCAAAGGGAGCAGTACGGGCGAGCATCGTCTCCCGTACTGAAGGCGGGACGAAGTATTCGGGTTCGAAACCCTGGTCCGGTACACCGAGCGCGCGACTGACGGCAAGGTAGGCTTCCGTTTCATGCTGTGTCGGGTTCGGGCGGACGGGGTGCGTGTAGAACCGTGCACGCCAGCCGTAACCGAGCCCGGCTCGAAGCGGTACGCGACTCAGCCAGAGGAGTGCTCCGACGTAGGGTGAGCGATCGAGTCCGAGCGCCCAGTCGTAGCGCTCCCTCGCCAGGCGGCTGGCCAAACGAACGATCCGCGCGATTGTCGGTCGCTCAGGGTACGCGATCAGCCGTCGTACCGCGGGATGCTCGTCGAAGGCCGGAGCAGCCCAAGCAGAGACGACCACGTCGATGGTGGCCTTTGGGTAAGCCGTGCGGAGCGCACGGAGCACTGGTGTCGCCATCAGCGCGTCGCCCAGGCAACATGGTTTCACGACCAGGATGCGCTGCATCCGTCAGCGCGCCGATCGAGCCATGTCCGGATCCAGGATCGCGAAGAGGATCTCGCCTTCGGCGGCGAGTTCCCCATCGACGGTCGCTTTCCCCGTACCGGTGCCGATATTCCGGCGGATCTTGCCGAGCTGAACCTCGAGGCGGAGCGTGTCGCCCGGTCGCACGGGGCGCTTGAAGCGCACGCGATCGATGCCAGCGAAGAAGGCCATTTTCCCGCGGTATTCCTCATGACCGAGGAGCGCCACGGCACCCACTTGAGCGAGCGCTTCGACGATCAGGACGCCCGGCATGACGGGATTACCGGGAAAGTGTCCGACGAAGAACGGCTCGTTCACCGTCACGTTCTTGATGCCGACGGCGCGCTGTCCCCACTCGATTTCGACGATGCGATCGACCAGCAGGAAGGGAT
This sequence comes from Thermomicrobium sp. 4228-Ro, assembly GCF_026241205.1. Taxonomy (NCBI): domain Bacteria; kingdom Pseudomonadati; phylum Thermomicrobiota; class Thermomicrobia; order Thermomicrobiales; family Thermomicrobiaceae; genus Thermomicrobium; species Thermomicrobium sp. 4228-Ro. The sequence goes on along the minus strand of NZ_JAPFQM010000001.1, from coordinate 334,550 downwards.
AGCGGTGTGGGAGAATTTCCTGAATCTGCCAGGCTTCGAGGATCATCGACACCCGTCCCTCAAGCCAACGCTTCGGCATGCCGCCAGACGATCTGCCGCCGGGCTGGCCCGATGCCGATCATCGTGATCGGTACGCCGATCAATTCCTCGATGCGTTCGACATAGCGACGTGCTTCGAGCGGCAGCTCGCTGAACGAGGCCGCGTGGCTCGTATCGGAGCGCCAGCCCGGTAGCGTCTCGTAGACCGGTTCGATCGTTTCGTACAGATCGATGCGGGCCGGTGGGGCAGACAGGAGCTGATTGCCGAGCCGGTAGCCGGTGCAGATACGGATCTCCGGCAAGGGATCGAGCATATCGAGCTTGGTCAAGGCCGCTTCGGTCATACCGTTGAGGCGGGCCGTGTACCGTGCCGCTACTGCATCGAACCAGCCGACACGGCGTGGCCGACCGGTCGTCGTCCCGTATTCACGGCCACGCTCACGCAGGAGCTGGCCGATGTCGTCGTGGAGTTCGGTGGGGAAGGGACCTGCTCCGACTCGAGTCGTGTAGGCCTTGAACACACCGACGACACGGTCGACCTGGGTCGGTGCGATACCGGCCCCCTGACATGCTCCAGCAGCGGTCGGCGGACTCGATGTCACATAAGGGTAGGTACCGTAGTCGAGGTCGAGCATCGTTCCTTGGGCAGCCTCGACGATAACGCGCTTCCCCGCTGCGATCGCGTCCTGAACGAAGACCTCCGCCGCGATAACGTACGGCGCCAGTTGCTCGCCCCAGTACCGGGCCTCGCGGAGCAGTTCCTCGAGATCGATCGGCTCGCGCCCATAAAGGTGGACGAAGAGGGTGTTCTTTTCCGGGAGGAGGATTTCGAGCTTCTGGCGCAAGAACGCCTCCGCGCCGGGTAGGAGATCAGCGACACGGATCCCACGCCGGGCGACTTTGTCGGTGAAGGCAGGTCCGTTGCCGCGGAGGGTCGTGCCGATTCCTGCCGCACCGCGACGCTGCTCCTCGTAGGCATCGAGGAGCGGATGGTAGGGCATGATGACGTGGGCGCGATCGCTCAAGTACAGCTGCCCGAGTCGGGAATGCCGCTCGCGTAGTGTGGCGATCTCGCGCAAGAGGTCAGGTGGCGAGACCGCAACCCCGGCACCGATCACGCACGTGCAGTGCGGATAGAGGACGCCCGATGGGATCACGTGCAACTTGAAGACGCCGTCGTCGGTGACCACCGTATGCCCGGCGTTCGTCGAGCCGTTCGGGCGAATGACCACATCGGCGGAGGCAGCGAGGGCATCGGTGATCTTCCCTTTCCCCTCGTCGCCCCACTGGCCGCCCAGGACGATGGCAACTGGCATGGACGGTCTCCTCGTACTCAGCCTGCTGTGCGGGCACGATGCCCCCAGAACTATAGCACTCGCTGGTCGTCAGGCACGGACGCGCGCCTCACGCAACTCACGCAGTCGCTGGAACAGGCGACGTTCCTCCTCGGTCAAGTCGGTCGGGAGGACGACCTTCACCTTTACGAGGAGATCGCCCCGCTCTCCGGTGCGCAGCGAAGGCATCCCCTTCCCGCGCAGCCGGAAGACTTGCCCGTTCTGGGTCCCGGGTGGTATGCGCAACACGACCGGCCGGTCGAGCGTCGGTACCGTTACTTCGCCGCCGAGAATGGCGGTATACAGTGGCACCTCGACTTCGGTGCGCAGGTTGTCCCCGTCCAACGTGAACTGCGGATCGGGGAGGAGATGAACGCGCAAGTAGAGGTCGCCTGGCGGGCCGCCGTTGACCCCAGGCCCCCCCTGACCCGCGATACGGATGCGCGAACCTTCCCGTACACCGGGTGGGATCTTCACTTCGAGCGTCTTCGTTCGTGTCATGTAGCCGCTTCCACCGCAGGTGCGGCAGATTCCGCGTCCGTTGAGCCCGGTACCGTGGCAGGTGGGGCAGACCTCGTCGATCTTCACATCGATCCGTCGCGTCGCACCACGGTACGCCTCGCGCAACGTCACCTCGATCGGGTGCTCGTAGTCCTGGCCGCGCTCCGGCCGCGCCCGGACACGGACATGCTCCCCGCCGCTCGCGAACAGATCGCCGAGGTCACCGAAGAGAAGATCGAAGAACTCCGAGAAATCGCTCGAGCGTCGGCGTCGTTCGCGTGCCCGCTCGCGAGTACCGAAGAACCACTCGGCGAAGTCGGTGGCAGCGCCCTGCGCGCCAGCCGCTTGCTGGTAACGCTCCCAGTCGGCGCCGAAGCGGTCGTACTTGGCGCGCTTCTCGGGGTCGCGGAGTACCTCGTAGGCTTCGTTGATTTCCTTGAATTTTTCCTCAGCCTCGGGCGACTTATTGACGTCGGGGTGGTATTTCCGCGCGAGACGAAGATAGGCCTTCCGGATCGTCTCCTGATCCGCATCGCGCGGCACGCCGAGGATCTTGTAGTAATCCTTGAACTCCATCGCCGCCTGCCACCTCGACCGTTCTCATACTTCGCTCGAGGAGTATAACCCTTGAGTCGTTCCGTAGCAACCCTCGTGCGATCGGCGGGTGCAAGATCGGCCGGTCCCTCCAGCCGTGCGCTGTCTCGCGCCCCACACTCCGCCGCTCCCGGACCACCCGCGCCGCTTCAGTCCGCTCGATGTCTGGAATCTCGAGTCGAGCGGGTGCCGATGGGCCTGAGCAGACCGGCTGACTGCCGAGTTCGAGGTCTTTCGTGCTCACGTCGGTTCGTCCCTTTGCCGATCGGTGGTTATCGACACGGTTGTCCTCGTTGGACTCTCCTTCCGCTGAGGTGCATGCGTGCGCAACCGACCGAACAACTGGTTTTCGCGAACGCGGTGCCGCATCGCCGTGCTTCCTCTGGCCGATCGAGGGTGCCGTCACGTCACGACCGGTACCGGAGCACCGGTAGTCTCGCCGGACTGGAGCTGGCGGCGGACTTGCCCCCAGAGGTGTGCTTGCACGAGGTACGCATAGAGGATCGTCGCGACGATACCGACGATACACAACAAGACGCCGAACAAGGCGAAGAAACTGAGACCAACCGTGATCAGCAACACGAGCAGGAGGGGCGTCGCTGCCCGACCGATCTCCCTGAAGATTTCGGAGAGCGCGAACGCTTCGCTCAGCCGGTCCGTCACCGCGAGCCGGCTGAGCGGAACCGGGAGAACGTAGGTGGTCGCGAAAGAAAGAATGAACGAGACGCAACCGAGACAGATCGCAGCCAGTGTGAACGCTCCGAGCCCGCTCCCGCGCCCGCCGTTATCGGTAGACAGGACGCTCGCCACCTGCGAGCACACGCCGATGAGCGTGGCGGGGAGCGACCAGACGAAGGACGTCACCGCACCTTTGAAGCCGAGGGCGAGGTCTCGCCCGAAGTCGTCCCACTCCGGGAGTGGGACGTCCGAGCCGCTGGCTACTCCTCGTACGATACGCAGAATGTACCCGAACAGGATCAACCAGCCGATGATCGGGATGATCAGCATGACGAGCGCGATGAGGAGCTTTTTGAGCCATTGAGGATCCTGAAACACGTAGGAGAATGCGCGACCGATATCCATCTTCCGTTATCCCTTCCCTCTGTTGCGGTACGTCGGCCTGGCTGCGAGCAGTGTAGTGCCTGACTTCCGGAAGGGCAAGCCTTTCTTGCTCTGGTGCTGACTCGGTGCTGGGTTGGTAGACGTAAGGCAGAATGAGCGAAAAGGTCGTGCACGTTCGACGCGCGGCGGTCTCAGGACAGCGTATGTTCTGTGTCCGACCGCGCACGGCGGCAGCCGCGTCGGCTGCCGGGGCACGGTTCGTCGAGCTGCGGGCGAGTGGACAATAGGCGTCGGACCACGGAGCTGCCGCGGCTGTACCGGTGAGGGCGGAACGCGATTTTCTCTCCCGTCCTGACGGCAGCCGCAGTGGGTTACTCCAAGCGTCGAATGACGAGGAGAAGCTTCCCTTGGATCTCGACGTTGTCCGGTGTCGTGTAGATCGGTTGCATCGTGGCGTTGGCAGGTTGCAGTCGAATCAGGTTGCCCTCGCGGTAGAAGCGCTTGAGTGTGGTCTCTTGTTCACGCTTGAGCCAAGCGGCTACGGTGTCACCGTTTTCTGCACTCGCCTGACGACGCAGGATGACAATATCCCCGTCGTCGATCAAGGCGTCGATCATCGAGACACCCTTGACCCGCAGGGCATACAGCTCGTGTGGTGACTGGCCAACCAGCGCGCTCCCGATCTCGATATATTCCGTCGCGCCGTTCGCCTCAACCGGCTCGAGAACCGGTAGCGGTTGCCCCGCTGCGATGGTGCCGACGAGCGGCACGCGGACAATGCGATCGGAGGCAACTTGGCGGCGCTCGAGTAGCTCGATTCCACGGGAGATATTGCGGTTCCGACGAATGTAGCGGAGATACTCGAGAACGTTGAGGTTATAATCGACGACACTGGTGGACGAGATGCCGAGTCCGGCTTGGATCTCGCGCACCGTGGGCGGAAAGCCATGCTCGTCGATGAACGTTCGAATGAACTCGAGGATCTCCTGTTGGCGCTTGGTCAACCGCTTGCCCATGCGAACCCTTCGCTTTCTCGAACCACTCGACATCGGGACCAGTATAGGTGCGAACATCCGTTCGTGTCAAGGTTCGAATGGTGTCTGGCTGCGCGAGCGGAGCGTAACGGAGCATGTCGTTGGTCGATGGGGCGATCTTCCTGCTGTTCGTGGCGATCTACACTGTCAGCTTTCTCGCAGGTCGCGCGCGGACGATCGCAGCGCTCGTGAGCTGGTTCGTGGTGATGGTTGCAGCGGCATTCTTCACCGGCCCGATGGCTGCCGCGCTGCGCAGCCTGGTACCAGCGATGTCGCGTTGGGCGAGCGAGTTGCTCGCGTTCGTGCTCGTGGTCGTATCGATCGGCGTGCTCGGGGTCTGGGGCAGTCTTTGGTCGCTCCGAGCAGCTCCGGTGGTCGCTGGCCGCTGGCAACGCCAGAGAGTCGGCCCGCTCGGGCTCTTCTCGCAAGCGCTCTTGGCGATGGTCTTTGCCGTCTTGCTCGTCGCCTCTCTCGTGATGGTCGCGAGCAACACGATCCAGCAGCTGCCCCCGGATGCCTTCAGTGAACGACTGCGTGCTGAGATGACGCGCTCGCGACTCGTACCGATCGTACGCGATAGCGAGCCGTGGCTCCGTACGGTCGCTATCGACTGGGTTCCGGGGGAGCCACCGTCGCTCCTCGGTGGTCGGTGAAACGCAAGATGAGCGATCTGGTTCGACTGCTCGAATTCGATAAAGTCCGCGAAATGCTGGCAGCACGGTGCCAATACTCGGTGGCACGTGAACGTGCGCTCGAGTTGGTACCATCAGCCGATCCCGTTCACGTGACGTATCTCCTGGCGGTCACGCGTGAAGCGGTGCGGCTCCTGGCCGAACGCCCCGACTTCTCGATCGGCGGCTTTCGCGACATCCGTTCGTTGATCGAGCAGGCGTGTCACGGGATGGTTCTCGAGCCGATCGGGCTCCGGACTATTTTGGACACACTGGAAGCAGCCCGCGTCGTCCGACGTCAGTTCGGTGAGCAGGAGCGCTGGCGTGAGCGCTTTCCGAATCTCGGCGAGTTCATCGAGGCGATGCCGGATCTCCCCGGGCTTCGCGCTGAACTGGCTCGGAGCATCGGGCCGCGCGGTGAGGTTCTCGACTCGGCATCGCCCGAGCTGGCGCGGATCCGGCACGCGCTGAAAGACGCCCACGAACGGTTGCTCGAGCGACTGCGGCGGCTCCTTGTCGAGCGCGAGGATGCGGTTCAGGAAGCCTATTTTACGGTTCGTGAAGGGCGCTACGTGATTCCGGTTCGTGCTGATCGCCGCTCGAGCGTTCCCGGTATCGTGCACGACGTTTCCGGTAGTGGCCAAACGGTGTTCATCGAGCCGCTCGAAATTCTGGACTTGAACAACCGCTGGCGGGAGCTGCAAGCAGCCGAGGCGCACGAGATCGAACGCATCCTGCGGAAGTTGACGCAGCTGATCGCTGAGCATCGCGAGGAACTCCTGCGCTTGGTCGAAGCTGGTGCGGCACTCGACCTCGCCCTGGCGAAAGCGCGGTTCGCTTCCGATCTCGCTGCGACTGAACCGGAGCTTGTGGAAGCTCGCCGAACGGCCTTCCCCGGTGGCCACCCGCACAAGCGCATCCGTTTGCGCCAGGCTCGTCATCCGCTACTGGATCCCAAGACCGCCGTGCCTCTCGACATCGAACTCGGCGAACGCTTCCGGATTCTCGTCATCACCGGTCCGAACACCGGCGGCAAAACGGTCGCACTGAAAACGGTCGGCTTGCTCGTCCTCATGGCACAAGCTGGCCTCTTTATCCCCGCTGCGGAGGGAAGCAGCCTGAGCGTCTTCCCAGCAGTCTTCGTCGATATCGGTGACGAACAGAGCATCGAACAGAACCTTTCGACCTTCTCATCACACATGAAACGAATCGTGGCGACGCTCCAGCAAGCGGACGCGGAGAGCCTGGTTTTCCTCGACGAGCTGGCAGCTGGCACCGATCCGCAGGAAGGGTCGGCGCTGGCGCGCGCCATTCTCGAGCGCTTGTTGGAGCTCGGCGTGCTCGGTGTCGTGACGACACACTACCCGGAGTTGAAAGCGTTCGCAGCCGGTACGCCCGGGTTGGAGAATGCCAGCGTCGAGTTCGATCCAGTGACATTGCGTCCGACTTATCGGCTCCGTATCGGGTTACCGGGACGTTCACACGCGCTCGAGATCGCCCGTCGTCTCGGCCTGCCGGAATCGATCGTGCGCCGAGCGCAGAAGCTGGTTACAGGTGGTCAACTGGAACTCGACAGGTGGATCGCGGAACTGCAGGCTCGTCTCGCTCGGGCAGAGAAGGAAGCAGCGGAAGCAGCGCGGGCACGAGCAGAAGCGGAGAGTCTCCGCGCCGAGGCCGAACGGCTGCTCGCTGAGGCGCAACGGGAGCGAGACGAAGCACGGGCGGCAGCGCTGGTCGAGGTTGAAACCGAACTCCGTCGGGTGCGCGAGCTGGTGCGTCGTCTCGAGCGACGCGCTGAATCGACTGTCTATCCAGCACCCCGTGTGGTCGAGGAAAGTATCAGAGCACTGGAAGAGGCACGTCGGCGACTTCGCGCGGCTTCGGCTCCAGGTTCGGCAGCCGCTGCGGTGCGAGTGGGTGATCGGGTGGAAGTTCCAGCGCTCGGTCTCGAAGGTGAGGTGGTGGCTGTCCTCCCTGACGAAGACGAGGTCGAAGTCCAGGTGGGGAACTTCCGTGTGCGTCAGCCGCTCACGGCGGTGCGTCGAATCGAAAGAGAGAAGTCGCCAACGCAGATCCACCAGCTGCGTACGCGCTCGACTATCATTCTTCCGACGTCGACTGTCGAGCCCGAGCTGCACCTGCGCGGTCTCCGGGTCGACGAAGCGTTGTCCCGGCTGGATCGGTATCTCGACCGGGCAGCGCTGGCTGGCCTACCCTGGGTACGCATCGTCCATGGGAAAGGAACCGGTACGCTCCGTCAGTCGATTCATGACTATCTGCGCGACCATCCGCTCGTCGAGCGCTGGGAGCTCGCTGGACCAGGTGAAGGTGGACATGGTGTGACGATCGTTTATCTTCGCTCATGAGGGCAGGATCATGAAGGACGAGGACGAACTGGTCCGACTCGCTTTGGCTCCCAACGAGCTCGTCGCGGCGCTGTGGCGCGGAGCGCTCGAGGCGGAGGGGATACCCGTCCTGGTGAAAATCCTGGGGCTCGGTGCTGCCTATTGGTCGACGCTCGCGGCCGAACATGCACTGTATGTCCGGGCTAGCGATGTCGCGCGGGCAGCGGCTGTGCTGGCATCCCTCGAAGACAGCCGGAATGGCGAGTCATAAGGGACTATCGCGTACTGGCGGACCGTTCCGGTAGCGGTGCCCCCAGGAGGACCGTTGCTCGGCGCGTCTCGATCTCGCGGAGCACGGCCTGGACGGCCTCCCACAGCGGAACCTCCAGACGGGCGAGGACGAGGCGAACCTGGTTCGGGGTCACGTAGACACCTGAACCGACGAGACGGCGGAGTCGCTCGCGATCCAGTCGTGCACCGACCACCGGCCGAATGTACACCTCGCCATCGCGTTCCAGGATCGAGGCCAATCCCAGTCGATTCGCCCAGATCCGCAGTGCCGCGAGGTCAGCGAGCCGCTGGACGGGTTCTGGCAAGGGGCCGAAGCGATCGCGCAGCTCGGCGACGAGATCATTGAGCTCGGTCGCGGTGCGAAGAGCGGCGAAGCGCTGGTAGAGGCTCATGCGAACCGCTTCATCTCCACAATACTCGGGTGGAATCGTTGCATCGAGCGGAAGGTCGACCGTCACGCTCGGTGGCTCGTCGATCGGCCGTCCCTCGCGAATTTCCTGGACGGCGCGCGCGAGGAGCTGGGTATAGAGCTCCAGCCCGACTGCTGCGATGTGGCCGCTCTGCTCGGGTCCGAGGATGTTGCCAGCGCCGCGGATCTCGAGATCACGCAGCGCGATCTGGAACCCCGCACCCAGTTCTGTTGCCTCCTGGATCGCCTCGAGCCGTGCTTGGGCTTCCGGCGAAAGCGGGCGTCGGTCGTCGTACAGAAGATATGCGTAGGCACGGATGTGTCGGCGCCCAACTCGCCCGCGGAGCTGGTAGAGCTGTGTCAGACCGAGCTGGTCGGCCCGGTCGATAATGATCGTGTTCACCGAGGGAATATCGATGCCGGACTCGATGATCGCGGTGCAGACGAGGACGTCGAATTCCTTCTCGATAAAGGCGATGATGATCCGTTCGAGTTCGGCTTCCGGCATTTGGCCGTGGGCGACAGCGATCCGTGCTTCAGGTACCAGTGTCTGGAGGTGCTCAGCAAAGCGTTGGATGGACTGAACCCGGTTGTGGACGACGTAGACCTGCCCACCGCGCGAGAGCTCGCGCAGGATCGCCTCGCGGATGACGCAGTCGCGTGCAGGAGTCACAAAGGTGCGCACTGGAGTCCGCTCGACAGGCGGTGTCGCGATGACCGAGAGATCACGAAGCCCCGAGAGAGCGAGATAGAGCGTTCGGGGGATCGGTGTCGCGGTCATAGCGAGGACATCGATGTTGGTGCGAAGTCGCTTGAAGTGCTCCTTCTGCGCCACACCGAACCGGTGTTCCTCGTCGATGATGACGAGGCCGAGCCGCTTGAACTGGACGTCACGCTGGAGCAAGCGATGGGTTCCGATCACAATATCGACGGTGCCGTCCCGAATACCCTGGACGATTTCCCGTTGTTCGCTCTTAGGGCGCAACCGCGACAGCATCTCCACCCGCACCGGGTACGGAGCGAGTCGCTCGCGGAAGGTCTCGTAGTGCTGGAGCGCCAGGACTGTCGTCGGAACGAGCACCGCCACTTGGTAGCCGTTGTTCACCGCTTTGAATGCGGCACGCAGGGCGACTTCAGTCTTGCCGAAGCCGACATCACCGCACAGCAAGCGATCCATCGGTCGCGGGCTTTCCATGTCCGCCTTGACTTCCTGGATGGCCCGCAACTGATCCGGTGTCTCCTCATACGGGAACGATTCCTCCAGCTCCCGATCCCAAGGGGTATCAGGGCCGAATGCGATCCCGGGGGTCGCTTCGCGTGCCGCATAGAGTTGCAAGAGCTCGAAGGCGAGTTCGCGAACCGCCTCGCGGACGCGCCGTTTGATCCGGCTCCACTCAGGCGAACCGAGACGTGTCAACTTCGGTTCGCCGTCGAAGCTTTCGTAGAGCGTGATACGGTCGAGTTGATCCACCGGGAGGTAGAGCCGGTCGTTGTCCGCATATTCGAGGAGGAGATACTCGCGGTGCACCCCGTTGATGGTGAGACTGACGAGCCCACCGTACCGGGCGATGCCGTGATCGACGTGCACGACGTAGGCCCCGGGGACGAGTCGGCTGAGGAGATCGCCGGAGGATACGGAAGCCCGGCGACGCTGCGGCGAACGTGGGAAACGCCGCAACCCGAACAACTCGCGGTCGGTCAGAAGCAGCAGGCGTGCTTCCTCGTGCCCCCATCCACCGGAAAGGCGGCCGCGCTCGATCGCAATGGCGCCGTTTGCACTGTCCCCCCGATGGGCGTCGAGACGGTGCTCTTCCAGTACCTGGGTAAGGCGATCGGGTTGTTCCGTCACCAGAACGATGGCGTAGCCGGCATCCCGAAAGGGACCGAGCTGCTCAAGCAGTGCGTTCAAGCGGCCCCCCAGCGTGGGTACGCTAGTCGAAAAGCCGATGCAAGTGGCGCTCCCGTCCGGTGTTTGTTCAACAGCGGTAGTCGTCCCGAGCCAGAGTGTTGCGTGTTCCGTCAGGGCGCGCCAGACCGATTCGGCAGGATGGTAGGGACGGGGTAGCCCGAACGGTAACTCTCCGCTCTGTTCGCTCGCCTCGCGGAGTTCTTCGGCTTGACGCTCGAACTGTTCGAGCGCGAGATGGACCGCACCCGGGTCGATAACCACAACCGAACTACCCGGGCCCAGGTAGTCGAGGAGCGATGCTGCCGCAGGGAATACAAACGGTCGCACCAGTTCCGGTGCCGGAACAAGTTGTCCACGCTCCAATCGGTCGCAGAGCCGCTGCCACTCCGCGACGACTTCCGGGCGGAGCGTGGAGAGATCGAGCGCACGGAGGTGAGCCGCTGCTTCTCGATAGGACGCGATCGGTACGTCGCTGACCGGGAGAATGGTAACCGTATCGAGACGGGAGACGGTTCGCTGCGTCACCGGGTCGAAAGCGCGCAGCGAGTCGACCTCATCACCGAAGAATTCCACGCGTATCGCCTGCTCGGTACCGGGTGGCCAGAAGTCGACGATGCCGGCACGACGGCTGTAGCTTCCCGGCTGTTGCACGAGTGGACTGAGCGCGTAGCCACTCGCGAGGAGGTGGTTGACCAGGCGCTCGGGAGTCAGTCGCGTGCCTGGCTTCAGCAGGAGTCGCTGGTCGCGGAGTGCGCCGGCTGGTGGAAGCAGCTCAGTGAGACCTCGAGCTGGCACGATCGCGATCGTGGGATGGTTGCTCGCGAGACGCTCCAGGAACCAGCTGCGGTCCGCTGCGGTCGGGCGGTCATGGGTGAAAATGTCGTACGGCAACGTCTCCGGCGCCGGCCACGTCATGACTGGGACCTGCGGGACGAGCTGCCCGATCGTTTCGGCGAACTCGTCGGCATGGATCTGGCGCGGCACGATGAGAAGGAGCGGACGGTGCAGCTCGAGCGCGAGTGCGGCGACCACCCACGGACGTGCCGCTGCAGGAAGCCCTTCGATCGTGGCCGAGCGTCCGGAGGTGATCTGAGTGCTGACAGCCTGAAACGATCTCGTCTGTGCGATGCGCCGAACGACCGCTTGCAGAGCCATGTTCCTCGACCGATAGAAAGGCTCCTGGGACAATAGGTATCGCCCCACCGCCAGGAACTGGGGCGGGTGCGAACGGACATCGTACAACGATACCATGGTCCAGAAGGGACCGTAGCCATGCTGCAGAGAAACGTGCCCGGTTGGGCACTCTTCGCTCTCGGTACTGTGCTCGGCGCGTTCATCGGTGCAGGAATCGCAGCGCAACTCTTCTCGGGTGATGAACTGGTGGTTCGGGTCGAGCCGGCGGTGACCCCGACGCGAGTGGTCGTGTACGTGCAGGGAGCGGTTCGTCGTGCTGGGCTGTACGAGGTGGCGAGCGATGCACGAGTGGGGAGCGTCGTCGAATTGGCAGGTCCTCTGGAAACAGCGGATTTCGCACGGGTACCGATGGCAGAGCGAGTCCGTGACGGGCAGACGATCACTGTTCCGTACCAGTCCCCTGTCGCTGGTAGTTCGGAAGAAGGTGGTGTTAGTCCCCGAGAACCGGGAAATCCAGCTGACCGATCAGGGCCGATCGACGTCAACCGGGCGAGCGTCGAGGAACTCCAGCGCTTGCCCGGCGTGGGACCTGCCTTAGCACAGCGGATCGTAACGTATCGAGAGGAGCATGGTCCGTTTCGCTCGGTCGACGAGCTCGCGAACGTTGCTGGTATCTCGGAACGGATGGTCGCTGAGTGGGGTGATCTGGTCACGATCGGGGGTACCGAGTGATCGGCTCCTGGCTGGCGCTCGGCATCGTGACCAGTGTGCTGGTCGCCCGATCATCCTGGCTCGCTGGGGTCGGTTTGTGCTCGACGGTTCTCGTTGTCGTCGCGCTCACCAAGTGGCGGGTTCCCCAAGACCTCGCTCGCACGGTGGTCATGCTCGGAGTCGGCTTCGCTCTGGGAATCGGTCGTATCGTGGTCCTTCACGAACCATCTCCGGCAACGGCGGAAGCGGTGGGCATCGTGCAGTGGTCAGCAGATGGACTCGGGAGCGATCTCGTCGCCCTACGGGATGACGGGAGGCTCGTGGCGTTGTCAGCACCATCCGGTGCGACGGTAGGAGCAGGAGAGCGCGTTGCCTGGCGCGGAGCGTATCGACCCGGGCGGCGGCGCGTGGCCGGAATCCAGGTCATCGGAACGTACGAGGTGGAGAGCATTCGAGTGATCACTGGCGCCGACGCGCTGCTCGCGGGCGTCCGTGCGCGGGTGCGGGAGACTGTTCTCAGCACCATACCGGAGCCGAGCGGTTCCCTCGCGCTGGGTGTGCTCATCGGTGACGATCGAGGACTAGCGACGGAGACTCGAGCGGTGCTCCGTCGAGTCGGACTGTCCCACCTGACTGCGGTGAGTGGTTGGAACGTCGCAGTCGTCGCTGGCTTCTTGGAAGGTTTGTTCCGCCGAATACGCTGGCGGACATGGGTCCGGCTGGTGCCGGTGGGGTTGGGCGTCTGGTGCTACGCGGTCGTGACCGGTCTGGACCCGCCGGTCCTGCGTGCGGCGACGATGGCGAGTCTGTACTTGCTCGCTCGCTGGCGGGGGTGGCCACGCCAACCGATCTCTGCACTCGGCTGGGCGGTTGTCATCGTGCTGCTCGCCCGACCAGCATTGATCGACTCCCTGGCGTTTCAGTTATCAGGCATCGCGACGGCAGTTCTCTGCGTAGGAGGGTTAGTCTATCGAGGCCGGTGGGAGAGTGTCGTTCTGCCGGTCTTCGTGCAACTCGCAGTAACGCCTCTGCTCCTCCAGCGTTTCGGGACGTACTCGCTCGTGGCACCGCTCGCGAACGTCCTGGTGGAACCCGTCGTGCCCGTCCTGATGGCGGTGTCTGTGGCGGTGCTGGTCGATCTCGTCGTACCGGGAGTTGGTGAAGTCGTCGGGCTCCCGGCCTGGCTGGCCGGTCGCTGGATCGTCGCAGTCGGTGAGAGTTTGGCGAGTATGCCGAATGCGACGGGTGTCACGATAAGTCCTCCCGGTTGGATCATGGCCTGGTTGTACCTCCTCTGTGGAACGTGGATTCTCGGCTGGATTGACAGGCGTGGCACGGCACCGTAGAATTGCGCTGGTACTGGCGCGGTGTCCAGGCCGGTGTAGCTCAATTGGCAGAGCAGCGGTTTTGTAAACCGCGGGCTGTGGGTTCGAGTCCCACCATCGGCTCTCGCGCGCCAAATCGGGGGGATGCCCGAGTGGCCAAAGGGGCCTGGCTGTAAACCAGGTGCGCAAGCTGCGGGGGTTCGAATCCCTCTCCCCCCACGATGCCGCGGATCGGCGGATGGGCCCACGGGATCGGACGTGGGCTCTTTGATGTGAGAGCGAGTCAGAGCGGCGACGAGGAGGACAACGCATGAGCAAGCCGCGGTTTGAGCGGACGAAGCCGCACGTGAACGTAGGGACGATTGGGCATGTGGATCATGGGAAGACGACGTTGACGGCGGCGATCACGAAGGTGTTGAGTTTCAAGGGGTGGGCGAACTATAAGCCGTACGAGCAGATCGACAAGGCGCCGGAGGAGCGGGCGCGGGGATCACGATAGCGATCAGCCACGTGGAGTATGAGACGGAGAAGCGGCACTATGCGCATGTGGATTGTCCGGGGCATGCGGACTACATCAAGAACATGATCACGGGTGCGGCGCAGATGGACGGGGCGATTTTGGTGGTGAGTGCGCCGGATGGGCCGATGCCGCAGACGCGGGAGCACATTTTGCTGGCGCGGCAGGTGGAAGTGCCGGCGATCGTGGTGTTTTTGAACAAGGTGGACATGCTGGATGATCCGGAGTTGTTGGAGCTGGTGGAGCTGGAGGTCCGGGAGCTGTTGAGCCAGTATGGGTATCCGGGGGAGAGCGTGCCGGTGGTACGGGGGTCGGCGCTGCGGGCGCTGGAGTCGAGTGCGACGGATCCGGAGGCGCCGGAGTATGCGCCGATCTGGGAGCTGTTGCGGGTGGTGGACGAGTACATCCCGACGCCGGTGCGGGCGGTGGACAAGCCGTTTTTGATGCCGATCGAGGACGTATTTGGGATCAAAGGGCGTGGGACGGTGGTGACGGGTCGGGTAGAGCGTGGGCGGCTGCGGCCTGGGGAGACGGTCGAGATCGTGGGGCTGGGGCCGACGCGGCAGACGGTGGTGACGTCGATCGAGATGTTCCAGAAGGTGTTGGACGAGGCGGTAGCGGGGGACAACATCGGGTGCTTGTTGCGGGGGATCGAGCGGGACGAGGTCGAGCGGGGGATGGTGCTGGCGGCGCCGGGGTCGATCACGCCGCACACGGAGTTCGAGGCGGAGGTGTACGTGTTGTCGAAGGAGGAGGGGGGGCGGCACACGCCGTTCTTTGCGGGGTATCGGCCGCAGTTTTACATTCGGACGACGGACGTGACGGGGGAGGTCGCGGGGCTGCCGGAGGGGGTGGAGATGGTGATGCCGGGGGACAACGTGCGGCTGCGGGTGGTGTTGGACAAGCCGGTGGCGCTGGAGGAAGGGTCGCGCTTTGCCATCCGCGAAGGGGGCCGCACGGTCGGCGCCGGCGTCGTCACCAAGATCATCAAGTAGGCTGAGGGACTGGCAGCGAGCGCGGGAGTTGTGGTATCATGGCAAAGAAAGCGAAGGCCGACCGGATCATCATCACGTTGGAGTGTACGGTCTGCCGCGAGCGGAACTACGTCACCGAGAAGAACCGGCGCAACGATCCGGGGCGGCTGGAGCTTCGGAAGTACTGCCCGCGATGCCGCCGCCATCAGGTGCATCGCGAGACGCGGTAAGCGGGAGCCGGCCGGGGCAGTACAGGGTCGTAGCTCAATTGGCAGAGCAGCGGTCTCCAAAACCGCAGGTTGGGGGTTCGAGTCCCTCCGGCCCTGCCGAGCCACCTGGTAGCTCGCAGTGAGAAGCCCCGGCCGGAACCTGCCGAGGGGTTGAGCCAGGCGGCTCGCCCCTTTTGCGTGTACGGTGGGCGTCTCGAACGATGACGAGGACGGGCGAAATGGCGACGAAGACGCAAACGACGGCCCGGGCGAGTGCAAAGGTGAAGGCGCAGGAGCGACCGGCTCGGGGTGGGACGGGGCGCCTGGCAGGGCTCAGGCGAGCGATCGCGGACATCCGGGCCGAGTGGCGCAAGATCACCTGGCCGGATCGTGAGACGACGAGAAAGTTGACGCTCCTGGTGATCGGCTTGGCCACCGTGCTGGGGTTGATTCTCGGTGCTGTCGACGCCCTCTTCGTCCGACTGTGGAATCTACTCGGAGGGTTGTGAGCGTTATGCCGCGGACACTTCGTGAACGACTCGCCCAGAAGCGCGGTGCCGCGCAGGAAGGTGCGGAGCAGCAGGGCGAGTGGTATGTGCTGCATACCTACTCGGGGTACGAGAACAAGGTGCGGCAGAACCTGCTGCATCGTGTCGAGACGATGGACGTCGCCGACAAGGTCTTCGAGGTCGTGATCCCTACTCAGGAGGAGATCGAAATCCGGGGTGGGCAGCGACATACGGTGCAGCGAAAGGTCTTTCCTGGTTATGTGCTCGTGCGGATGATCCTGGACGACGAGTCCTGGCACGTTGTCCGGAACACCCCTGGGGTGACCGGGTTCGTCGGAGTCGGAAACCGGCCCGTGCCACTCGACCGTGCGGAGGCCGAGGCGATCATTCGCGGTGCCAAGACGGAGCAACCGAAAGTGCGGACGACGCTCTTGCCGGGCGATGTGGTACGGATCATCGACGGGCCGTTCACCGATTTCCGTGGTGTTGTCGACGAGGTCGACAACGAAAAGGGTAAGGTGCGCGTACTGGTGTCCTTCTTCGGACGGGAAACGCCGGTTACCCTCGACTTCCTTCAGGTCGAACGTGAGACATAATCGCGAACCGCGGCAGTTTCGACTCGCCGCGGTTCGTCGTGTCCGAGCGAGGAGGGTGAAGCGCAGTGGCGAAGAAAGTAAAGGCGATCGTCAAGTTGCAACTACCCGCTGGAAAGGCGACGCCGGCACCACCGGTCGGACCGGCACTCGGTCAACACGGAGTGCCGATCATGAATTTTGTCAAGGAGTACAACGAGAAGACGGCGCACTTGGCTGGGCAGATCATTCCAGTCGTTATCACCATCTACGAAGATCGATCGTTCACCTTCGTTTTGAAGACGCCGCCGGCCGCCGATCTCCTGCGCCGGGCGGCCGGTATCGAGAAGGGGGCCTCCGATCCCAAGCGTCAGAAGGTTGGACGAGTCACGCGTGACCAGATCCGCGAGATCGCGCAGCTGAAGATGCCTGACCTCAATGCGCGCGATCTCGAGGCGGCCATGCGGATGATCGAGGGTACGGCACGGAGTATGGGGATCGAGGTTGTCGGCTAAACGGTGACGTGGGAGGAGCGGCGGCTCCGCGAGAACCACGAGGAGGTTGTGCGATCATGCCGAAGCATGGGAAAAGGTATCTCGAGGCACTCAAGCTGGTCGATGTCACCCGGCGTTATCCGCCGAAGGAGGCGGTCGCGCTGGTGAAGCAGGTCGCACACGCGAACTTCGACGAAAGTATCGACCTGCACATCAATCTGAATATCGATCCGCGGCAGGCGGATCAGAATGTGCGCGGAACCGTGACGTTGCCACACGGGACCGGGCGGGTGCCTCGCATCTTGGTCTTCGCCGTCGGCGAGGCCGCTCGGATCGCCGAGGAGGCCGGTGCCGATTACGTCGGTGTGGATGAGCTCATCAAACAAATCGAGAGCGGCTGGTTGGAATTCGATGCAGCGATCGCGATGGCGGATCAGATGGGGAAAGTGGGCCCCTTGGGACGGATCCTCGGCCGTCGTGGCTTGATGCCCAACCCGCGTACAGGTACGGTCGTGCGGAATCCCGAGGATCTGCCAGCGGTGATCCGTGAGATCAAGGGTGGCCGCATCGAGTTCCGGAACGATCGGACTGGCAACATTCACATCCAGATCGGGCGCAAGAGTTTCACCGAACAGCAGATCCTGGAGAACCTGTACGTCGCAGTGGATGCGATCGCCCGGGCGCGTCCAGCTGCAGTGAAGGGTCAGTTTTTCCGGTCGATGACGATCGCGCCGACGATGGGGCCGGGGATTCCGTTGGATGTCGCGACGACGCTGGAGGAGGCACGGGCTTTCGTGAAGTGATACACTCTTCTTCCGGCGTAACGCCGCGCCGCTGACCGCTGGGGCGCGCAGCGCTTAATCATCCAGCCGAGGCGCGGGGTGGACGAGACCACGGCGCATTCTGGACGTGCCGAACGTGTCCCCCTGCGCACATGCGCAGGGGATTTTTGGTGAAAGGAGGTGCTCGTGCCGACACCGGAGAAGGCTCGACAAATCGAGGAGATCAGCGAGATTCTCCGTACGGCGAGCCTGGCGATTCTTACCGATTACCGCGGACTCACCGTCGCGGATATGACCGCGTTCCGGCGCCGGCTCCAGGAGCAGCAGGCGAATCTGCGGGTCGTCAAGAACACGCTGACCCGCATCGCGGCGGAGCGCACCGGCACGGCGGTGATTACTCCACTCTTGGAGGGACCAACAGCGCTCGTCTACACGAGTGGTGACCCTGTGACGGCAGCGAAGCTGACGGTCGAGTTCGCCCGACAGTCCCGAATCCTCACCGTCAAGGGAGCTTTGCTCGGCGGGCAACTGCTTTCGGCTGCCGATGTCGAGGCGCTCGCGACGCTACCGTCCCGTGAGGAACTCCTGGCCAAGGTCGTCGGTGGTCTCCAAGCACCCCTGTACGGGCTGGTCTGGGTGCTTTCGGGGCCGATCCGCGGGTTGCTCTACGTCTTGCAAGGGCGGATGCGGCAGCTCGGTGGAGAGGCGGAAGCGGCTTGAGGTGACGGAGAATGGGTCGTTGAGGACGATCGGAGGTAGGTGAAGCATGGCGGTCGGACAAGAGAAGCTCGAAGAGATCATCCAAGCGATCGAGCAAATGACAGTGCTTGAGCTGTCGCAGCTCGTCAAGGCGCTCGAAGAGCGCTTCGGTGTCACAGCGGCTCCCGTTGCCGTGGCTGCGGCACCAGCGGCCGGAGCTCCCGCGGCAGCTGCTGCACCGGCAGAGGAAGAAAAGACCGAATTCGACGTGATTCTTACGGAAGTTGGGCCGAACAAGATCCAGGTAATCAAGGTTGTCCGCGAGTTAACCCAGCTCGGGTTGAAGGAAGCGAAGGATCTCGTCGAGGGAGCGCCGAAGCCGGTGAAGCAGGGTGTCTCGAAGCAGGAAGCGGAGACGATCAAGCAGAAGCTGGAAGCTGTCGGCGCGAAGGTGGAAATCAAGTAGGCGCGCGTCCCCGGGGGAACGCCGACTGGCGTTCCCCCGGGAATCTATGCTATACTGCGAGCGAACTTCGGGGCGTGGCGCAGCCCGGTAGCGCACCGGTATGGGGTACCGGAGGTCGGAGGTTCAAATCCTCTCGCCCCGACGATGCGGCCGCACCTCGGGGTGCGGCCTTCTCGCTACGAGGTTCCGATGAGTGTGGCTGCGACACCGATTCGCATTCTGATCGCTGACGACGAGCCGATCATTCGGCTGGATCTGCGTGAGCTGCTCACCTCGCTCGGCTATGATGTCGTCGGTGAGGCGGCGGATGGCCGAACTGCGGTCGAACTTGCCCGGAAGCTGAAGCCAGACCTCGTGATCCTCGACATCAAGATGCCTGAGGTCGACGGTATCGACGCGGCGGAAGTGCTCCATCGGGAGCGCCTCGCGCCTGTGGTCCTGCTGACGGCCTACAGTGAACGGGAGCTTGTCGAGCGCGCGCGCCGTGCTGGGGTCGCTGGTTACCTGGTGAAGCCGTTCCGCGAAAGCGAGATCATGCCGGTCATCGAGCTCGCACTGAACCAGTTCCGCGAGTTCCAGCGACTGGAACAGCAGGTCGTCGAGCTGCAGGAGGCGCTCGAGGCGCGGAAGCTGATCGAACGGGCCAAGGGCATTCTGATGCAGGTTCATGGACTCACCGAAGCCGAAGCGTTCCAGCGCATGCGCCGTCTCAGTATGGATAGCCGGAAGTCGATGCGCGAGATCGCTGAAGCGATCCTGCTCGCTCATCAGCTGGAGAGCGGCAGTCGTTCCAGCGAGACACGGCAGTAGCCCGCTTCGGTTCCGCGTTTCCAATTGCTCCGATCATGGCGACGGAGTTGGAATCGGTGTCGTCGGCGTGCGAACCGTGACCTGGATCACGGTCGGCGTCACACGCTCGAATCGTACGCCGGGAGGAAGGGTTACCCGCACGGGAAGCTGATACACGCCGGCATCCGCATTCTCCACGTCGACGAAGACAAGGATCTCCGCAGGATTCAACTGGTCCAGGAGATCGCTGGGGCCGCTGAGTTCGAGATCGACGGTGGCTGGTGAGAGTTCAGCCGTCGTTCCGGGGCGCACATTCATCGGTGTGACCGGTATGCCTTGAAGCGTTCGAGATTCCTCAGCCCGGCGAATCTGGATCGAGACGTTGACGGCCGCTGGGTCCACCGTGACGCCAGCCGGAAGCCGGGACGTATCGATCGGAACGTCCCAAAGGATGCGTGATTCACTCCATCCACTCACGTCGATCGGCGTGGTCGTGAGATACGGAATCGCGGCGAGGGCTGATTCGGGTCCTTCGACAACGACTTCGTCAGTCGGGAAGACTGTCGGCGGGCCGGCGAGCTCGTAGCCCGGTGCGAGACGATCGGCGCCGACGATGGTCGGGACGACGCGTCGGACTTGTCCGCGAATCCGGAGCTGGACTGTCACACTCGCTGTCGATGGTTCGACAGTGACTCCCTGGACGGTGATTCCGTTTCCATCCACTGGAACCAAGGCCACCGATTCGCGTACGACCTCGGACTGACCGGAGATTTGGATGGGGGCGCTGATGCGGGCGACCTGGTTGACTCGTTGTTCAGGGCCGCGGATGGTGGCGGTCTGGGGATCGGCCTGCGTGGACACCAGTTCGAGGTTCGGTGGCAGTTCGTTCGCGATCGTCACCTCGACCGGAACGGCCGGTCGTTCAGCGAGCCGGTCGACTTGCACCGTAACCTCCGGCGGAATGACCTCACGGAGGCGGAGACGGGCGGGCAGTTCGACGCGGACGCGCCGCGTATAGATCCCCGGCTCCGTAACGTCGCCCAAGTCGACCGTTGCCTGTATCGCTCCGCTTTCGAGCGCCTGAACGCGGCTCTGCGCCCCTTGGATCCGTACGGTGACGGTGGGGAGTTCGCTCGTCACGACGAGTGATGGCGGCAAATTGGCAGGGATGACCGGGATATTGGAAATCGTGCGCTGTGTTTCCGGATCGTTCGTCGCTTCGACCCAAGCCCAGAGTGCAAAAGCGAGTGCCACTGCAACGATGAAACGTGCGACGTTTTCTCGTCGGATCGTCGGTCGCAGGTTATCCCAGGCGCGAAGCAGACGCGCGCGCATCTTCGCGAGTCGGGCCACTCTCCGGCTCCTTTGCGGGAGGCTCTCCGTCGGGGCTGGTCGAACGGGTGGAACGGTCGAGAAGTTCGGCGAGCCGACGTCGGCTCGGACGCTCCACGTGGAGTAAGGCGCGCAGTGCACGACGGAGTCGTTCAGCATCCACATTGCGGTAGAGGCGACCATTGACCGCGAGCGAAATCTGCCCGGTCTCCTCGGAAACGATGATCGCGACCGCATCGGATTCCTCGGTCATTCCGAGGCCAGCTCGGTGTCGTGTTCCGAGCTGCGGATCGGGAAGATTTTCACTGAGTGGGAGAACACATCCGGCAGCGAGAATGCGATTGCCGCGAATGATCACTGCCCCGTCATGCAGCGGTGAGTTCGGAAAAAAGATATTCACGAGGAGCTGTTGGGTGAGCGTGGCATCGAGCGGAATGCCGCGATCTGCGTAGTCTTGCAGGCCAGTTTCTCGCTCGATGACGATCAGCGCTCCATAACGTAAGCGCGACAGTTGCAGAGCAGCACGCGTGATCTCTTCGATCGTTTCCTCGGTCTGCACCTCGTGGCTGCTCAACGGTGTCCGCAACCAGGCTCCGGTATGACCGAGTCGCTCCAGCGCGCGCCGCAGTTCTGGTTGGAAGACGACGGGGATCGCGATGATCAATGCTGGCAATGCTTGCCGGAGTAACCAGTTCAATGCCTGTAACTGAAAAAGATTGGCTACACCGACGACAGCAATAATGAGGATCGCTAATCCACGAACTAACTGAGCAGCACGTGTCCCCTGAACGACCCAAAGAAGCCAATAAAAGATCAGTGCCACAGAGAGAATGTCAACGATAGCCCGCAAGTCAATGCGGGTGAAGATCCATGGTAGGTCGACCATTCCCGACGCCCCTACAGCTCGCCGCACCTGCGTGCTGCGGGGAATTCTAACACCCCGCGGGTTTTCCTCGCCTCGGTTGCCGGAAACGGTCTAGGAGGCCTGCAGATCCGCTCGGTTCGCATTGAGTCGCTGCAGGCGGGCGCGTAAGGCTCGAAGTTCTTCCAGATGTGCGCGCGCTGCATCGTCTTCCGGTGCCAGTGCCACGAGTTGCTCGGCAATACTCAGTGCATCGAGCGGACGGCGTTGCCGGAGTGCGGCGCGCAGCGCCGTCCAGAGATACGCCTGCGCACGCTCGGTCTGCCCAGCCCGAACAGCAGCAGTCGCCGCGTAGACAGAACGGTCGGGATTGTCCGGATCGCTCGAGGCGAGGAGCTCAGCGAGTGCTGCGAGACGACCACGATCGTCCGCGAGTTCAGCGATCGCTGCAGCGCGCTCGAGAAGCATCACCCGTCGTGCTGTATCGCCGAGCGCGTTCGCACGAGCAGCGGCAGCGATGAGGGTCTCTACGGCTTCAGCATAGTGGCCGGTACGCGTATCGTGGGAGATAACGAACTCGAGTGTGCGATCGTCGAAGGGGTCGAGTCGCGCGAGTTGTCGCAGAAAACGTACGAGATTCGTGCGGTCGTTCCTCTGCCCAGCCCGGCGTGCAGCCAGCCGAAGGAGGACGACTGCACGGTCGATCCGTCCTCGTTCGTACAGGCGCGTCGCCAGCTCATCGAGTTGGTGCAGCGTGAAATCCGGGCCCTCGAGCATCTGCTGAATACGTCCGGCGAGATGGTCGTCCGGAAGCAGGCAAGCGAACTCGACAACGTGGTGTGGCCGGAGGGTCGGCAGGAGCCGGAGTACGGTGCGTGCTGTGGCGGAATGCTCCCGTAATTCATGGAGTAGGGTTTCGAAACAACTTCGAATTGCTGCCGAGGTGTCGTCCGGAGCAAGGAGGAGCGACGCGAGACCGGCGAGCAGCGCGCGTGCTATCGGAGTTGTCGGCTCCGGAAGTGAACAGAGTTCCCGAGCGTCGAATGCGATTCCGAGCCGGTAGGCGAGCAGTGCAGCGACGAGGAGTGCATCCAGCTGTCCGGTTGCACGGAGGCGTTCGATCGTTTTCGTGACAGGCTCGAGTGGAACAGGCCGTTGGCGGAAGAGGTCAAGGAAGTCGGCGAGATAGGACCACCGAACTTCCTCGGGTAGAACGGGCAGGAGCAGAATTGCGAGGACCGATTGACGTGCTGTCAGGGGCAGCTGCAGATCTGAGCAGAGGGTTCTCGCGTACTGGAAGTCGTGGTGCTCGAGAGCGATGGCGACGGCAGTCCACCAGGCTTCGGGTTCGTTGGGATACTGTTGTCTCCACTCCCTGCTCAGCGTCGTCGCATCGTCGGTCGTGGCGAGCTCCGCGACAATGGACGGAAGGAAGGCACGACGGAGTGGGGCCGGTCCGTCCAGGAGCGCCCAGCCGAGTTCGATGAGTCGTGCGGGCTCCATCGACTCGACCAGCCACAGGAGCGTTCGATAGGTGGTCGGGTGAAGCCACGAGGGATCGATCTGCAGCTGTCGCTCGATCGTGCGGAGCAGGAGTCTGGCATCCGCAACACGACCTCGGAGCACGGCGTATTCGACGAACGCACTGTACGGGTCAGGCGAATCCGGATGTGCGGCGATTTCGGTGAGGATGGCGTCGAGTACCGCGTTCCAGGCTCGCGTGTGCGCGCTACGGGAGAGGTCACCGCCGAGGGCGAGCGACTCCAGTCGCCAGTGATCGAGAATGCCGTCGATCCGATCGTAACGGATCGAACCTGCATCGTGCTGGTGTCGTGGCGTTGCCGAACTCACGATGCGAATCCCGTCCAGAAGCGCTCATGATGAACTTCGGCATGACGGTTCAGGAGCTGAAGTCGTTCAAGGTGTCACCCGTGAACGCCGGAGGCGATAGTCCCCTGCACGGATGAAAACGGCTCGGCAGATAGCCCGGTCGCAGAGACGCGAGCGGATACGCTCATCGAGATCGTCGAGGTCGCGGTTCGTCGTGATGACGGTCGGTTTGCGCTGGTTGTACCGGTAGTTGATGATTTGGAACAACTTCTCGGTCGCCCATGGCGTCGTGTGCTCCGTTCCCAGGTCGTCGAGGACGAGAAGGCCCGCGTTCCGGACTTGCTCGAAGCGATCATCATAACTTTGGGTTCGATCAGGTGCGAACGTTGCCCGGAGATAATCGAGAAGATCGGGTACGACGGTGAAAAGCGGGAAGAGCCGCTGGTGGCGCAACACGTAGTTGGCGATGGCTGCTGCGAGGTGCGTTTTGCCGCAACCATAGGTCCCCATGAGCAGCAACCAACCATCCGGATTACGCGCATACTCGAGTGCAATGCGATAGGCGTCGCCGACTCCGGGAACGGTCGGATCGAACGTCTCGAACGTCCAGTCTTCGAGCTGCTCCAATCCGCTGAGTTCCAGATACTGGCGGAGGAGCTTCGCTTCCCGCTCGCGGATCTTACATTCACAAGGAATGATGCGACCGAAATTCGGGTGACCGACCGGAACATCGAGCCGCAGATAGCCTGCCCCTTTACAGATTGGGCAGGTGTCAGGTGATCGCTGGAGGAGGGGCTCCACCGAAAGACTATTCGGTACTCCAGAAGAGTGGAGCGTACTTTCCCCGGAGGTATTTGTCCGGATCGAGTCGCCGAGCGCGTTGATCTCGCGAATGGGTCTCATCGCTCCGTCCTTCGGTCGCCCACCGCTCGAGGATCCGCTGGATGTAGCGCCAGTTTCGGCGTCCGTAGTGTACCGCTTCGACGATCGCTGCCTCAACCCAGGCTGGAGGGTAGCGTTCGAGCGCCTCGGCGAGCTGTTCGGCGATCAGCGGCGTCAACGGGCCGATGTTCTGCTCGTAGAGGGAGAAGACATTGGGACGTTCGATGACAATGGAGGGTGGCGGCTCGGTGCCCCGCGGGACGAGCTGGTGTGGCTGATGGTGTGCCAGAGCGATGGTCTCCGGGTTCGCCAGGGCTACCCACTCGAGGTCCTGCCCACTGAGCGTCGTGCCGCGGAGCCGGATCAGGAAGCCCCGGGCGACCGCAATGTCGATCGCGTGAGCGATCTCATTGCGCGGTTCACGATCCGTTCCACCCGGACGCAGGCCCTGGCGGAGCGCCTGGTCGCTGTACACGGCAGCGATGGGAACGGCTGGCTGTCCCTGGCGGATGGCCAGGCGAGCGACTGCCAGGACAACTTTGAGTGTCGCGATATCGCCCGCTTCGCGCACCAGACGTTCGGCGAGGTCGAGCGGAAGGCAATAGGGGGTTACCAAGGGCTGATAGCCTGCCATGCTCTCCCCCTCGTTCAGGTACCGGGTTCACGGTACAGTTCGAGATCGGCGAAACGGGCAGTCCGGTCGAAGAAGCGGAGGTGCACCGTATCCGTTGGGCCGTTCCGATGTTTGGCCACGATGATTTCGGCGATACCGCGACGATCAGTGTCAGGGTTGTAGATCTCGTCGCGATAGATGAAGATGACAACGTCTGCATCCTGCTCGAGGCTTCCGCTCTCCCGGAGGTCGCTCAAGAGCGGGCGGTGATCGGTTCGCGTTTCGACTGCGCGGGAAAGCTGCGAGAGCGCGAGAACGGGAACGTTCAACTCGCGAGCGAGTGCCTTGAGGCCGCGTGAAATCTCCGAGATCTCCTGGACACGGTTTTCGGCGCGGCGCGCATGCATGAGCTGGAGATAATCGACGATCACGAGGTCGAGGCCGTGCTCCGCCATTAAGCGCCGGGCCTTGCTGCGGAGTTCCATCACGCTGATGCCAGGCGTGTCGTCGATGAAAATTTTGGCTTCGGCGAGGCGGCCGAACGCGCGAGAGATCGCGTCCCACTCCTGCTCGTCGATATACCCGAGCCGCAATCGGTGAGTGTCGACCCCGGTTTCCATCGCCAGCAACCGCTGGACGAGTTGCTCAGCCGACATCTCCAAGCTGAAGATCGCGACGACCTTGCCGGCCTTGACAGCCGCATGATGCGCGATGCTCAGCTGGAACGACGTCTTTCCGACCGACGGTCGCGCAGCCAGAATGATCAGATCGGAGCGCTGCAGCCCGCCAGTGAGCTTGTCGAGGTCGGCAAATCCGGTCGGTATGCCGATGACTTCGCCACGGTGCTGCTGGATGTAGTCGAGTTTCTCGAAAAATTGCTCCAGCACCTGGCCCACGGACACGAAATCGCGAGCGGAGCGTCGTTGCGAGACATCGAAAATGAGGCGCTCGGCTCGCTCGATCGCCTCATCGGCCTCGATCCGTTCGTCGAACCCGAGGCGAACGATCTCGGTCCCGGCGTTGATGAGCCGGCGCAGTGTCGCCGTTCGTTCGACGATCCGCGCGTAATACTCGACGTGAACGGCACTCGGGACGACACTAAGGAGTTCGGTCAGATAGGCCACGCCACCCGCATCGTCGAGCCGGCCAGTACGCTCGAGTTCGTCCACGACTGTCACGAAATCGGCTGGCACCCGACGGTTGTAGAGATCGAGGATCGCCTGGTAGATCACCGCGTGGCTACCGCGATAGAAGTCGTCCGGACGAAGGAAGGACGCGACGCGGATGATCGCGTCGCGATCGATGAGGAGACTTCCGAGCACGGCTTGCTCGGCCTCGATGTTGTGCGGTGGTAGCCGCTCGACGGCTTCCGGTGCCGTGCTCGTCATCGCCATCCCCCGCTCACTGGGCTGAAGTTTCCGGTGTTTCCTCCGCAACGACTTCGACGACGATCGTCGGGCGCAGCCGACCGACGAGATGGATCACGACACGGTGTTCACCGAGCGAGCGGATCGGTTCCTCGAGGTGCACCGTGCGGCGATCGATCTCCTGCCCGATGGCCTGGCTCAAGCGCGCCGCGATGTCACGAGCCGTGATCGACCCGTACAGGCGCCCGCTTTCGCCAACACGAACCGGAATGACGAGCCGGAATCCTTCGAGCCGTTCTGCGAGTTCGCGCATCGCTTGCTCGGCACGTTCGATGCGTCGTCGCTCGGCAGCGAGGCGCGCCTCGGCGATAGCGAGGCGGTCAGGCGTAGCCGGCTCGGCCAACCGCTGCGGAAACAGGTAGTTGCGCGCGAACCCGTCGGAGACCACCGTAATGGTGCCGGCCTTGCCCACATTGGGGACGTCGCGTAGCAGAATGACCTTCATCGTTCCTCCCCTGGTTTCTGCTCCGAACCGACGGGTGTCCGTACACCCAGTGTATCACGTCGTCAACTATACCGACTGCTGCGTGCTCATCGCAATTTTGCCTGCCGGGCACACGGTTCTCGTTCCTGTCGCACCTGCGCGTTCGCAGCGTTCACTCGACAGGCCTAGCAGGCCGACCGATACTTGGAGCTGCACGGGGATCAGGCGGCGATACAGCCGAGTCCAGAAAAGGAGGGGTCCCATCACCGAGAAGATCGCTCGGCTGACCCGGCACGCCGTCGAACGGTGTGCACAACGTGCGGTACGTCCACACGCTCTGTCGTTTGCCCTCGAGCATGGCCGCTTGTACCGAGGTCCGGACAGTCTGGTCGTGTTCTTCGGGAAGCAAGAAGTAGAGCGGTACCGTTACTTGGGTAGTTGGGTCGAGCGTCTCCACGGTTTGGTGATCGTTCTGGACCGCGACGGCCAATCGATCCTCACCCTGTACAAGAATCGCGAAGGGCTCCGGCGAGCAGGCCGCAAGCGTGTTGCCCTGTTCTAGCGGCTGAGCAAGATCCGTCGGTCGGTGTGCTGTATCGCCGCTCTACCCTGTGCCTGCGTCCGCCAGAAGTGCTCGCCGGACGATCTCGTAGAGTGCGATCGAGCCGGCCACTGCGGCATTGAGCGATGTGACCCGTCCGAACATCGGGATCATCACTTGCACATCGGCACGTCGTATCAGAACAGGAGAGAGTCCACGTCCCTCCGAGCCGACCATGAGGACCAGGGGGCGCGGAAGCGGTGCGACGAACAGTGATTGTGCCTGAGAACCGGGTTCCAGGGCGATCGCCCAGTATCCCTCCTCGCGGAGGTCGTCCACGGCACGACCGAGGTTCGTCACGATGGCCACGCGCAAGTGCTCCACCGCACCGGCCGAGGCGTTCACGACGGCCGGCGTAATACCGGCCGATCGTCTTTCCGTGATGACGACTCCATCGATGCCCACCGCTTCACCGGTCCGCAGCAAGGTGGCGAGATTCTGCGGATCCTCGAGATGATCGAGAACGAGAAGGACGCTGGTCGGTCCCGGGGAAAAGAACGTCGCAAGGTCCACGTACGGATAAGGACTCGTCTCGAGGACGACACCCTGGTGATTGACTGAGCCCACCAATCGGTCGAGTTCTTCGCGCGGCAGGAGCGAGACAGGAAGACCGAGGTGGCGTGCCTGCTCGATGAGCGCGGCAACGCGCGCATGGTGCTCGATACCCTGGGCCACGTAGAGGCGACGGTGACGACGCCTGCCTCGCAGCGCTTCCGCAATAGCGTTTCGGCCGTACAGGTATTCGGTCGGTCTTCCCCGCTGGAGTTTCCTCATGCCCAGCGCCAGGTCGTACCGGCTGGTGTATCTTCCACGATGATCCCGAGTTCGTTCAGCCGCTCGCGAATCAAATCAGCCAGTTCCCATCGCCGTTCTGCACGCAACCGGCTGCGGATGTCGATGAGCAGTTCGACGAACGGCTCGGCCGATCGTCGCGAGGGAACGACATCGTCGAAACGAAAACCGAGCACGCCGGTCAAGTCACGCAGCGTGGTTTGCGCGTACGCGATCGCTTCCTTCGGATCACCGGTGGCTCGCGCCCGATTGATCGCCCGGGCGAGTTCGAAGAGCCGTGCCAGCGCGGAAGGGGTGTTGAAGTCATCGTCCATCGCGTCGTGAAAGGCTTCGCGCGTTTCGTCAGCCAGCGAGGCGAGTGCATGAACCGGGCGCACGACGGGTTCAGTCGGTGCGCCGCGGACGGCCTGCCGAAGGCGCTCGAAACCGCGGGTTGCTGCGTCGAACGCTTCGTCGGTGAAGGTAAGCGGACTGCGATAATGAGAGCTCAGGACGAGAAGGCGGAAAGGCCCGGCTCCATCCCGTTCTAAGAGTTCGCGAATCGTGATAAGGTTACCGATCGATTTTGACATTTTCTCACCGCCGAGCTGGAGGAGACCGTTGTGCAACCAGTAGCGGACGAACGGCTTCTTGCCAGTGAACGCCTCCGATTGGGCGATTTCGTTCTCATGATGCGGAAAAATGAGATCGGCACCGCCTCCGTGGATGTCGATCTGCTCACCGAGGTGGTGGTAGATCATCGCACTGCATTCGATGTGCCAGCCTGGTCGGCCCGGTCCCCAAGGGCTTTCCCAGGCTGGTTCTCCTGGTTTGGCCGCTTTCCAGAGCGCGAAGTCCATCGGGTGTTCCTTGCGCGGATCGATCTCGACCCGGGCACCGGCCATCATCTCGTCGAGGGTCCGATGCGACAGTTTTCCGTACTCAGGGAACGAGAGGACGCGGAAATAGACGTCACCGTCAACGACGTACGCATGGCCCTTTGCGATCAGCCCGCGAACCATTGCGATGATGGTCGGAATCTCTTGCGTCGCGCGGGGATAGAGCGTTGCGGGCTTGATGTTGAGTGCAGCTGTCTCGTCGAGCCAGGCATCGATCAGCTGCTCGGCAAGTTCGTTCGGTGGAATACCGAGTGACGCAGCACGCTGGATAATCTTGTCATCGACGTCCGTGAAATTCATCGCGAAGGTCACGCGGTATCCGCGATATTCGAGGTAGCGTCGGATCATGTCGAAGACGATCGCCGACATCGCATGCCCGATGTGCGCGTCGGCGTACACCGTTGGCCCACAGACGTACATGCGGACATGACCCGGTTCCAGCGGCTCGAAGGGTTCCTTTTCGCGCGTGAGCGTATTGGTGACACGCAAGCCCATCAGAGGCGTCCTCTCCAGCCACCAGTCAAACTCGCTGCCTGGAGGATACCCCATCGAGTTCGCCGATGCGGAGGCCAGAAAAGAGCACGGGGCGGTCAAGCGACCGCCCCGTGCTCGAATCGTTCACTCAGTCGCTGGTGCTCGAGGAGACTTTCTCGGACGATGTCTCGCTCTTCCCGTTGGACGAGTTGCCGCGCTTGTAGTCCGTGATGTAGAAGCCGGATCCCTTGAAGATGATGCCAGCAGGATGCAGGAGACGACGGACGGAGTTCCCGCACGTCGGGCATGTCGCCACCGGGTCATCGGAAAAGCGCTGTTTCACTTCGAAGCGATGGCCACAGCTCGTGCATTCGTATTCGTAAATCGGCATCGGCACCCCTCCCGCGCCAACCGTGCCGCAAGTCTCCGCGTCGTATTGTAACCGGGTTCGCGAAGTTGAGCAAGGTCTAGTGGGAGAGTTTGATATGGACAGGCTCAAGATCGGCCCAATTCGGACCGGCCTTCGCGTCCACCTCGAGCGGCACGGTCAGCTCGACGACCGAACTCATGACCGAGGTAACCAGTTCCGCGGCCGTGTGGAGTTCGGATTCAGGAACCTCGAAAACCAGCTCGTCATGGACCTGAAGGAGCATACGACACTTCAGGCCGCGTTCCTGGAGTGCTCGGTGAATACGGATCATCGCCAACTTCATGATGTCGGCGGCTGTACCCTGGAGCGGCATGTTCACAGCCATACGTTCAGCCGCCTGGCGTCGAGCTGGATTGGACGAGTTGATTTCGGGAAGGTAGCGACGGCGACCGAAGAGCGTCTCGACGTACCCGCGCTCAGCGGCACGCTGCCTGGTCTCCTCGAGATAGCGGGCAACGCCAGGAAAGCGCTGGAAATATGCCTCGATGAACTTCTGCGCTTCCTGGCGACTCATGCCGGTGTCACGGGCGAGGCCATACGCCTGCATACCGTACATGATTCCGAAATTGACGGTTTTCGCGATGCGTCGCATTTCGGGCGTCACCGCTTCGAGCGGAACACCGAAGACTTCAGACGCGGTGGCAGCGTGGATGTCCTTCCCTTCGGCGAAGGCGCGGAGTAGGGCGGGATCTTGACTGAAGTGCGCCATCAATCGCAGCTCGATCTGCGAATAGTCGGCCGACAGCAAGAGAATCGGTTCGTCGGCGATCCGGAGGCCGGGGCGGTTGTCGGCAACGAAGGCTCGTCGGACCGCACGGCCGAGATCGCCGCGCACGGGAATGTTCTGCAGATTGGGATCGGAGGAACTCAACCGACCTGTCGCGGCGACCGTTTGGTGAAAGATCGTGTGGACGCGTCCGGTTTCTGGATGCACCTGCTCGGGAAGCGCATCGACGTATGTGGACTTGAGCTTGGCGAGTTGCCGGTATTCGAGGATCGCATCGACGATGGGATGCGCATCACGCAGGCTCTCGAGCACTTCCTGCGCGACGGAGTAACCGGTTTTCGTGCGTTTGCCACGCGGGAGACGCAGTTCGTCGAAGAGAATAGTGCTCAACTGTTGCGGTGAATTGATGTTGAACGGGCGACCGGCAAGTTCGTAGATGCGTCGCTCGAGTTGGAGCAGTTGACGCTCCAGTTCTTTCGATAGATCCCGGAGATACGGTACGTCGATCGCGACGCCTGCCTTCTCCATATCGATGAGCACGTCGATAAGAGGGAGCTCGATCTCGGTGAAGAGCCGCACCTGGTTCTGGTGCTCGAGTTGGGGCCGAAGGATGTCGACGAGTCGATGCGTCGCTTCGACGTCGGCGCAGGCGTAGTGGGTCACCCGAGCGATCTCCGCACGGTCCATCGTCAGCTGCTTCTTCCCGCGGCCGATCAGCTCCGTGATCTCCTCCATCTCCCAACCGAGCTTGGTGAAGGCAAGCTCTTTGAGACCGACGGCGTTCTCGCCGAGAAGATAGGCAGCGATCATGGTGTCGAAGTCGATCCGGGGGCGGGGAAAGCCCGCCCGTTCCAAGACGAGTGCATCGTATTTGCCGTTGTGGGCATACCGCTGGATGTGTTCAGCACGGAAATACGGCCCCAGTGTCGCGACCACACGCGCTGGTTCGAGCTGCGCATCGCCAGTTGTATGGCCCAGCGGGATGTAGTAACTCCGATCGGGTGCTGTTGCGATCGCGAGTCCGACGAGATCGGCATACATCGGATGAAGGGCAGTGGTCTCGACGTCGAGTGCGAAAGCCTGGCAGCTGGCCAAGTCGCCCGCCAGCTGCTCCAAGTCGTGTTCGGTAAAAACAGCTCGGCGTTGGCTCGGTGGAGGAGTCCTGCGTTGGGCCGGTTGGCGAGGTTGCGGTAACCGAGCAACGAGGCTGCGAAATTCGAGCTCGCGGAAGAGTGCGAGGACACGCTCGCGGTCGAACGAGCCGAACCGGGCACGCTCCAGATCGAGCTTGACTGGGGTGTGGCGAACGATCGTGGCGAGCGAGCGGCTGGTCAGCACCGTCTCGCGGGCTGCTCGGAGCGCCTCGCGTACCCGTGCTGGCTCCACTGTCTCGAGCTGTTCGAGCAGAGCCTCGAGCGATGGGAATGCCTGGATGAGCTTGGCCGCGGTCTTCTCGCCGATACCTGGTACTCCTGGGATGTTGTCGGACGGATCTCCGACCAACGCCTTGTACTCGGGGAGCCGCTCAGGCGTGAACCCATACCGTTCGAGGACTGCTTGCCGGTCGTAGACACGGTAATCACCGAAGCGCTGACGACCAGGCAAGATAACGCGAACGCGCTCGTCGACCAGTTGAAGGAGATCGGTATCGCCGGAGACGATCAGGACGTCCAGTCCCTGTTCGACAGCCTGGCGAGCGAGTGTTCCGATGAGGTCATCCGCTTCGTACCCTTCCGATGTAACGATCGGTATCGCCAGCGCGTCAAGCAGCTGACGAATGCGGTCGAGTTGTCGCTTGAGGTCGTCCGGGGTCTCCGGCCGGTGCGCCTTATACTCACGGAAAAGGTCTTGCCGAAAGCTTTTCCCACTATCGAAGCAGACGATCACGTAATCGGGCTGGAAGTCGTTCAGTACCTCGAGCAGCATGCTGGCGAAACCGAAAACGACATGCGTCGGCTCGCCGCTGCTCGTTGCCAGTGTCGGCGGAAGCGCATGGTAGGCACGATAGGCGAGACCGTGTCCATCGACGAGGACCAATGTGGAACGTGACGAGCGTTCGGTCATCGGCTCCAGCTCCTCAGCTCGCGGGGATTATAGACCGCTTCGCGTCTCGTCGTCTCAGCAATTTCTCAGGTTCACTCGGTAGGCTTGTGCAGTGGGATGCGACAGGTTGGGAGATCAGGCGCTTGCTATAATTCGCATGCTTCCGCGGGTCGTGAGTCGTGTCTCGGCTGATCGGTTCATCGAGGAATCTCCGAATTGCCGTCGAGATGGACGAACAGGTTCCCATGCTGGGTGTTAGGACGGTACAGCGATGATGAATGTCCGCACGCTCGCCGAGCGCATTGCCGCGAACGTCGAACAGGTTATCGTCGGGAAGAGCCGGGAGGTTCGTCTCGTTTTGGTCGCGCTGCTCTGCCGTGGTCACGTGTTGATCGAGGATGTCCCCGGGGTCGGTAAAACCGTTCTGGCGAAGGCGATCGCCCGCAGTATCGGCTCGTCATTCAAGCGCATCCAGTTCACGCCTGACCTGCTGCCCTCCGACATCACCGGTGTCAACGTCTTCAACCAGCAGACGAGTCGTTTCGAGTTCCGGCCAGGACCGGTTGTCGCGAACATCGTACTGGCCGATGAGATCAACCGGGCGACTCCCAAGACGCAGTCTGCACTCCTGGAAGCGATGGAAGAGGGGCAGGTGACCGTCGACGGTGTCACCTATCCTTTGCCAGAACCGTTTGTCGTTCTGGCGACCGAGAACCCGATCGAGTACGAAGGAACGTTTCCGCTGCCAGAGGCGCAATTGGATCGCTTCTTGATTCGCATCTCGCTCGGGTACCCCAGTCGTCGCGGTGAGATCGAGATGCTGAGCCGGCAGCACTTCGAGCACCCGCTCGACCGCATCGGCCAAGTCGCGACGCTGGATGAATTACGAAGTGCGCAGCTGGCGGTACGGCAGGTGTACGTGGACGATCTCCTCAAAGAATACGTGGTCTCGCTGGTCGAGGCGACGCGACGGCACGAAGATGTCTACCTCGGGGCAGGCCCGCGCGGCTCCCTGGCACTCTACAACGCTGCGCGTGCGTGGGCTGCGATGCAGGGCCGTGACTACGTGATCCCGGACGACGTAAAGGAGTTGGCAGAGGCAACGTTGGCGCATCGGATCATCGTGAGCCCAGCAGCACGGATGCGCAACGTCGACGCACGGACGATCGTGCGTGAGCTCGTCCAGACGATTCCGGTGCCTGGTGCTCGCCCGATCGGTACGGGCGAATCAACGACACGCCGGCGACTTCCCTTCGGTGGTGCATGATGGGATGGGTTCGCGTCGTCGCTCTCGCTCTCATCGTGTTGTTCCTCTCCCAGCTCAATCGATGGGTGGTCTTCGACAAGCTGTTCTTCGTGCTGGTGACGGTGCTCCTCGTGTCGTTCGTTTGGAGCCGCTTGGCACTCTCCGGCCTCGCGGTGAGGCGCCGCACCGTGACGGACCGCGCGCACGTCGGTGACCAGCTGGTGGAGTACGTCGAACTCGAGAATCGGAGCCGATTGGGGAAACTGTGGGTCGAAGTCATCGATCAGTCCGACCTACCGGGCCACCGGCTCAGCCGCGTCGTGACGCTCGGTGGCCATGCGAAGGTGAGCTGGCGAGCGAAAACCTGGTGCACCCGACGTGGTCGCTTCCGCCTCGGCCCCATGGTTTTGCGTAGCGGTGATCCTTTTGGGCTTTTCGAGTGCCGTGTGCTGATTCCGGCGACGCACCAACTCGTCGTCTACCCCGCAGTCGTCGATCTTTCGACTGTTCGCCTCCCTGCCGGGGAACTGCCGGGAGGGAGCCAGTTACAAAAGCGGACACCGTACGTGACGCCCAACGTGGCGAGTATTCGGCAGTATCAGCCAGGGGATAGTTTCAACCGCATCGCTTGGAGTGCCTCGGCGCGGGCTGGGCAGCTCATGGTAAAGGAGTTCGAGCTCGATCCGAGCACCGATCTGTGGCTCGTTGTCGATGGCGATCGCCGCCATCATGTTCGTCTCTCGATCGACGGTGGAGAACGAGGGAGCACTGGTATCGAAGCATGGCTCGATTCGACGGAAGAATATGCCGTAACGATCGCGGCATCGTTGGCCCGGTTTTTTCTCGAGCAGAACCGCGCGGTCGGTCTGATTGCACAGGGAGCGCGTCCGATCGTTTTACCGACCGATCGGGGAGCGCGTCAGCTGGTGAAGATGCTCGAGTTTCTCGCCGACTTTCATGCGGAGGGAACCGAGCCGCTGCAGAACGTCTTGCTCGCTGAGCAGGCTCACTTCGGGCGCCAGAGTTCGCTCATCATCATCACGCCGTCGACTGATGAGGCATGGGTGCGGGTATTGGCGGATCTGGTCGTCCGTTCAGTGCGAGCTCTGGCGGTGCTCGTCGAGCCGAGCACCTTCGGTGGTACCGAGAGTTCGTTGCTGGTGGTAAGCGAATTGGCAGCCCTCGGTGTGCCGTTCGTGTTGGTCAAGTACGGTGACGACCTGCGACGGGCGCTCGCGACGCCGGCGGGACTCGCGCTCGCCAACGGGACTCGCTAGGAGGCGGTCGTGGGACGAATTCTCTGGCGTCGACTCACTCCAGACACGGGCTGGTTCGCGTTTTCGCTTCTTGCCGTTCTCTGTCTCCTCGCTGGAGTTTCGACGTATCGTGCTGACTGGTCGGACGGGTTGGGAATCGCTGTTCGGGCGGTGCTGGTCGGCATCGTCCTCGCGTACCTGCTGGCCAAGCCGCTCGCGTTCCCGGAGTGGATCGCGCATCCGGTCGGTGTGTCGACCGGTGCTGTGGCGGTTCTCTGGCTGATGCAGGGACTCCTGAGCGATCAGATCGGTGACTGGCGCGCGAAGCTGTCCTTTCTCTGGATCCGGTGGGAACGGTGGTATCTTGCCGTGCGAGAAGGGGGGCGAGCGGAGGATGTCTACCTCTTCCTCCTCTTGATTGCGGCAACCCATCTCGCGATCGGCTACATCGCCACGTGGTTACTCGTCCGCCACAATCATGCGTGGTTCAGTGTTCTGTTGCCGACAGTCGTGATCTTGATCAATGCGGGGTACTCGCGACACGTTTCCGCTGTCCTCGTCGCGATTGCGGTCATCATCGACCTCTTGATCGTCGGCCGCGTCACGCTGATGCACCGGGTACGGCTCTGGCGTCGGCGAGCTGTTCCGGTCGCATCCGGCCTTACCTGGCAGTCGTTGTGGGTCTTGAGCTGGCTCGCGGTGGCGATCCTGATCGCTGGGTGGATCGTGCCATTCGGGACGCATTCGAGTCGTGCGGCAGCAGCGCTTCGACCCACGAGTCGGCCGTGGACTGAAGTACGTGATACGCTGGCGCGCTGGTTTCCATCCGTACGGGGGCCGGGGGGTACTGGGAGAGGGGCCGGTGGCTTCGCGAGTTTCGGTGATCGTTTCGATATCGGTGGCCCGTTGCGCTTGAGCGACGAGGCCGTGTTGTTGTTGAGCGGGAACCGCGGGGAATACCTGACCGTCCGGACGTACGACACGTACACTGGCAAAGGGTGGCGGTCGAGTGCGGTACCGGAGGACCAGACTGCCGAAGGGTCGAGTAGCGGGACTCCAGGAGCTTCTGGTCAATCGAGCGAACCTGTTCCCCTCGTCGAATTCGGAGCCAACGATGCATTGCCGCGGGATCACCGCAGGGCGGACGAGCAGGAGACCGTAACGTACCGTATCGAAGTCCTGCAACCGCGAGGAGCTGCGCTCCCCTACGCGGGACGTCCTGTTTCTTTCAGCATTCCGGTGCGAGCACTGTATGGGTGGACCGGTACCACCGAATGGCACACGATCGACCTCTCAGCGACTGGCGAGGAAGATATCCCGGTCGAACTGCGCCCGCTCACGGAACTTTTGGCTCGGACGGAGTTCCGTCCGGCGCCGGAGCCCGAGGGCAGCGTGACCATAACGCCGAGCCGCTACGAGAACGAGCCGTGGTTCTGGTGGTTCATGCGCGATTCGCCAGTCCTCGACGACATCGACAGTATGGTCCGGGATTTGACCGCCCGGGGAATTGAGGTGCGGTTCTGGTGGGAGACGAATGGAGATGGGGCGTTTCGTATCACGCGGATCGCCTACCGTGGTCGGTTCCCCGACTACGCTGATCTCGAGGCGGTCTACCCTGCGGACGGGCTGGAACGCGGTCTGACTTACGAGTTCGTCAGCGAGTCCGATCCGGTGAGTGCCGAGGATCTACGGAAGGTTGGATCCGGCGAGGACACCGAGCGTGCTGCTGGTGATCTGGTGATGACGGCGTACGGTGTCGCCTATCCGCGTGACTTGTACGAGCGCTATACCCAGTTGCCGGATACGGTGACGGCACGGACGCGCCAGCTCGCCTATACCCTGGCCGAAGGCAGATCGAACCTCTACGATATCGCGACGACGATCGAGCAGTTCGTTCGCCAGCGGATTGCGTACAACGAATCAGCCCCCGTGCCGTCCGGCATCGACGCGGTCGATACGATCCTCTTCGAGCGGCCGGAGGGATATTGCACGTTTTACGCATCGAGTATGGCGGTGCTGCTGCGAATCCTCGGAATCCCGGCGCGGGTCGCGGTCGGGTACTATCCCGCTGAGTACGATAGCGAACTCGGCGGCTTCATCTATCGGGATCGGAATGCCCATGCCTGGGTCGAAGTCTACTTTCCCGGTTACGGCTGGGTTCCGTTCGAGCCGACCGCGTCACGCCCGCCGCTCCCGCGCGAGACGAGCACAGCGTCGGGTGATCTTCTCCCGCTCGATCCTACGCTCGGAGCCAACCTGCCGACAGATGAGCGGCTCGGACTGCTGTTGCCGGAACTGGGTGGACCGGAGCGGGCAGGTGCGGTCGGTAGTGCAGCAGTCGACACGAGCGAGCCTCATCCGGTACGGAATGTTCTGCTCGTCCTGCTCGCTTTGATCGGTGCGGGAATCGCGGGCGCGATGTTGTGGTGGACGTGGGGGACGTGGCGGCTCTCGCCGATCGCGCGCCTCTTCGTGCGCATGCAACGTCTAGCCCGCTTGGCAGGGGTGCAGGTCGGTGATGCGACCACTCCTCTGGAACTCGCGTGGGAGATCGGCCGCACCGTGCCGGGTACGCGCCGGGCAGCTGTGGCGATCGCCGAGCTCTACATGCGCGAACGGTATGGGCGGCAACCGGCCAAAGCGGAGGAAATTCGCGTCGTCGCGCGCGGGTGGCGCGAAATCGTCCGCCCACGGCTGATCCGTGCAGTCCTCCGGTTGAGTCAGCGGCAGGTGGCTGCAACAGAGGTTTCGACCCCTGGTTCGGAGACGAGCAGCTTTCGCTCGTGAGTTGCAGCCGGTAAACACCTGTGACCCAGGCGTGAGATGTCGATGCCAGCGACTGACCGCTCGGCGTAGCTCGTCCGTACTGCGCCATTGGCTCGATGGTTCGGGGCCCGGAGCAAGAGGTATCCACGCGGATGAGTATGCCTCCACCGTGCTGGCAGTCGAGAAGTCGTGCGTCCCGGTGACCGAGCTGGATGCGCGTCCGGAACAGTGGGCGTGCGGAGAGTAGTGCAGACTAGCTATCCAGTCACCGACGGGAGCGGCTTTCTGGAGCGGAGCACGGTGCGATTGCGTGGTCGGTGCTTGGCTGCAGTAGGACGCGCGCGGCGCCGAGGCAGGGGAGGGAAAACGACCGGGGCCGTCCTGCTGAATCGCAGAGACGGCCCCCTCTCGCATCGCGCGGTTCGATGATCAGCCCCAGCCGAGCGCCTTGACGATCAGCAACGCGACAATGTTGACCACCTTGATCATCGGGTTGATGGCTGGGCCAGCAGTGTCCTTGTACGGGTCACCCACGGTGTCGCCGGTCACAGCGGCCTGATGGGCGAAGCTTCCCTTCCCGCCGTGTGCGCCAGCTTCGATGAACTTCTTGGCGTTATCCCAGGCAGCTCCGCCGGTCGTCATCGAGATCGCGACGAAGAGACCGGTCACGATCGACCCGATGAGAAGGCCACCCAGACCCTCCTTGCCGAGCAGCAACGCGACGATGATCGGAGCCAGCACAGTCACGAGGACGGGCGTGAGCATCTGGCGCAGCGCTTCGCGCGTCACGATGTCGACCGCGCGGCCGTATTCGGGCCGGGCACGGCCTTCGAGCAGGCCCGGGATCTCGCGGAACTGCCGGCGTACCTCTTGGACGACAGCACCACCGGCCTTACCGACCGCCTCCATGAGAAAGCTCGCGAAGAAGTAGGGAAGAGCTGCGCCGATGAAGACGCCGATGACCACACGCGGATTGGAGAGTTCGAAGACGAGTTGCTCCGAAAGCTCGAGGTAGTACGAGGCGAACAGCACCAACGCGGCGAGACCAGCTGAGCCGATCGCGTAGGCTTTGGTGACCGCCTTGGTCGTATTCCCGACAGCATCGAGCGGATCAGTGACCGCACGCACTTCATCCGGTAACTCGGCCATCTCGGCGATGCCGCCAGCGTTGTCGGTGATCGGCCCGAAGGAGTCGACAGCAACGATCATCCCTGTCATCGAGAGCATGGCCATCGCGGCGACTGCCAGACCGTAGAGCCCACTATGCGCGACATCCGGGTTGTAGGTGAGACTGTACGCGACATAAATGGCCAGAGCGATCAGAACGATCGGTGGGAAGGTGGCTTGCATCGAGACAGCGAGGCCGGAGATGATGTTCGTGGCATGGCCGGTTTCCGATGCAGTGGCGATACGCTTGACCGGGCTGTACTTTTCCGAGGTGAAGTACTCGGTGAAGACGACCATCCCGATGGTAACGACCAGCCCGACGAGTGCACTCAACCAGAGCTTCGCAGTCGCGGACAGCGAGAAGGTAAGGCCGAAGAGCGAGACCGGCCCATCGGTCACCACTTGATTGTCGCTCATGAGCCAGGCGGTGACCGGAAAGAAGAGAATCGCTGCCAACAGCATCGCGGCGATGACGCCCTTGTAGAGGGCGCGCATGATCGAGCCACTGCGGTCGAGGCGGACGAAGAAGGTGCCGATGATAGAGGTGACGATGGAGACCGCGCCGAGTGCGAGCGGGTAGACGACGGCGACTTCGGTGCCGAAGACGAGGTGACCGAGGAGCATGGCAGCGATCGCGGTCACCGCGTACGTCTCGAAGAGGTCAGCCGCCATCCCAGCACAGTCCCCGACGTTGTCAC
Source organism: Thermomicrobium sp. 4228-Ro (assembly GCF_026241205.1). Classification (NCBI taxonomy): domain Bacteria; kingdom Pseudomonadati; phylum Thermomicrobiota; class Thermomicrobia; order Thermomicrobiales; family Thermomicrobiaceae; genus Thermomicrobium; species Thermomicrobium sp. 4228-Ro. The sequence goes on along the minus strand of NZ_JAPFQM010000001.1, from coordinate 294,732 downwards.
CCACGTTGTCGGCGATGACGGCGGGGTTCCGCGGGTCATCCTCCGGGATACCAGCCTCGACTTTGCCGACGAGGTCAGCACCGACGTCCGCTGCTTTCGTGTAAATACCTCCGCCGATACGCGCGAAGACGGAAATCAAGCTCCCACCGAAGCCCAAACCGACGAGGGCCGTCACGTTCCGAGTGAGGAGATAGAAGACCGTGACCGAGAGGAGACCGAGACCGGCCACCAGAAGTCCGGTTACCGCGCCACCGCGGAATGCAACGGCAAGCGCCTGCTCGAGTCCGCGCTTGGCTGCCTCGGCAGTGCGGACATTCGCTCGGACGGCGATCGACATGCCGATGAATCCGGCGAGGCCGGATGCCACGGCACCGACGAGGAAGCCGATCGCGGTCGTCCAGTCGACTGCCAGGCCGAGGATGAGCGCGACGATCACGGCAACGATGGCGACCAGGCTGTACTGTCGACGCATATAGGCCTCGGCGCCCTCCTGGATGGCGGAGGCGATGGCTTGCATCCGCTCGTCTCCTCGAGGCTGGGCGAGGACCCAGCGGATGAGGAACACGCCGTACAAGACCGCTAGAAGGGCAGCAGCGAGAGCGAGATAGAGTGCCGTATTCTCCATCGTCCTGTCACCCCTCCCTAATCGGACTCGACATCGGTTGCTCTCGTCCCCGGTCAGATCGGACTCAACGTCGTCCGGACACACGAGACTCCGGCCAGATGGTGCCATCATGGCCGGAGGGCGACAAGTCGAGAATATGCCGATCGCGCGCTACGGTGTCAACAGTGGTTGGCCATAGATATGATAGAGTGCGGCCATCGCAGCGAAGATACTGATCGCGATGAGCATACCCCACGCGAAGATTCCCGTGAGGATACGATTGTCGAACTTGAGGTGCATGTAGTAGGCCACCACGAGAACGAACTTGACGATCGCGAACACGATCAGGATCGGAGCGGTCAGGGCACCGAGGGTCGATTCGAGGGCATAGGTGAGCACCTCGAGAACGGTTGCGATCGTGAGCAGGATGAGGACACGGATCCAGGTTGCCGGTCCAGGCTGGGCGTGGGCAGTCGACTGGTCGTGCATTCGCTCGCTCCTCCCGTCAAGAACCGTACGGTGCCATCAGTATGGCATGAGATACACCAACATGAAGATGATGATCCACACGATATCGACGAAGTGCCAATAGAGGGTCGTAACGAAGAAGCGCTCGACATGCGCGGGCGTGAGCTTCCCGAAGAGCGAGAGCAGCCATTGAACGAGGAGCCAGACGATCCCGATGAAGACGTGCGTACCGTGGAAGCCGGTGAGCACGAAGAAGGTCGTTCCGAAGAGATTGGAAGTCAGTGTTAACCCCTCATGATAGAAGGTCGTGAACTCGTAGTACTGACCACCGAGGAAGAGCGCACCGAGGAGGATTGTGCCGAGCAACCAGCCACGAAAGCCCTTCATGTCGGCCCGCTCGAGTGCCGTGAGTGCCATGACGATGGCGAAGCTCGAAAGCAGGAGGACGGCAGCCGAGACCGACGTGTAGGGAATATCGAGCACGTCACGCGGGTAGGGCGGTTCGAAGTAGCGACCACGGTAGGCGAAATAGACCCAGATGAGCGAGCCGAAGAACATGCAGTCGCTCGCGAGGAAGGTCCACATCATCAACCGATTGTGGGAGATTCCGGTCGTCGTGTGTTCCTCGACCGGGTGCGACGCTGCTGCCTGTGCGTGGCTCACTGCACTAACCCTCCCCCGAAACACCGTACGGTCTCTCGCACGAGAAGGGTGTGACGGAGTGAGGTCTCCGTCACACCCGCACACTCACGCCGCATGAACTTCCTGGTGCTCGACGTGCTCGATCGCTGGCTCGAAATGCCAACCGAGGAGACCGAAGAAGACGACGAACGCACCGAGTCCGACGATCGGGAATCCGATGGCCCCGAGCGTTTCTGTTCCATGCATGATCATGCCCGCTGCCATCGCCGTGAGTCCGGCCGAGACGATCATCGGCCACCAGGACGGCTTGGGCAAATGGACGCCTGCCGGAAGACCGTGGCCAGGATTGTCGCGGTGAACCGGTACAGTGCGTCGCTGTGTCGTATCGGTCGCCGCATGGTGCCCGTCACCGTACTTCTCGATCCAGAAGGCGTCACGCCCTCGGACGGTCGGAATCACCGCGAAGTTGTAGGCCGGTGGCGGTGAGGGGATCGACCACTCGAGTGTGCGACCGTCCCATGGATCGGCGGGTGCAGTCGCTGGCTGGCGCAGCGTCTTGATCACGTTCACGAGGAGCAGGAGCTGCGAGAACCCGAGGATGAACGCACCGACCGTGATGACCAGGTTCCAGGTGCCCCAGCCCGTCTCCGCTGAGTAGGTGAAGTAGCGACGCGGCATGCCGTCGAGTCCGACGAAGTGCATCGGGAAGAAGGTGAGGTTCATCGCGAGGAAGGTCAACCAGAAGTGGACAGTACCGAGTCGCTCATCGAGCAGGCGTCCGTACATCTTGGGGAACCAGTAGTAGGTTGCACCGAGCAGGGCCATGACAATGACACCGAAGATGATGTAGTGGAAATGGGCAACGATGAAATAGGAGTCCTGCTGCTGGTAGTCGAGCGGTACGGTCGCGTGCATGACGCCGGTGACACCACCCATCATCAGGAGCCAGACAGCAGCAGCGGCAAATTTCATCGGTGCCTTGAAGTCGATGGACCCACCCCACATCGTGGCCAGCCAGTTGAAAACCTTCACGCCGGTTGGGATTCCGATCATCATGGTCGATGCCGCAAAGAGCGCATTGGGCACCGGCCCGAGGCCGACCGTGAACATGTGGTGCGCCCAGACGAAGAAGCTCAAGAAGGCGATCGCAATACCGGCGAAGATGACAAACGGTGCACCAAAGAGCGGCTTGCGCGAGAAGGTGGGAAGGATCTCGGAGATGATTCCCATCGGGGGCAAGACGAGGATGTAGACCTCAGGATGCCCGAAGATCCAGAACAGGTGCTGCCAGATCACCGGGTCGCCGCCGTGGAGCGGGTTGAAGAAGTTGGTATTGAAGAACCGATCGAACATGATCAGGAAGAGGCCGACCGTCAGCGAGGGGAAGGCGAGCAAAATGAGCACTGCCGTGACGAGGACCATCCAGACATAGACGGGCATCCGCATGAGCGACATGCCCGGAGCGCGCATGTTGACGATCGTGACGAAGAAGTTCAGCGCGCCCGCAATCGAACTGATACCGAGAACCTGAAGTCCGAGATCCCAGAAGTCAAGGCCTGGACCGGCCGAGTAGAGCCGGCTGCTGGAGAGGTTCGCGTAGCCGAACCAGCCGGCATCCGGTGCATGGCCGAAGAGAAAGCTCGACCACATCAAGAGCGAACCGAAGAGGAAGGACCAGTAGGAGAAGGCGTTGAGCCGCGGGAACGCGACGTCCCGGGCGCCGATCATGAGCGGGACCGCGATGTTGAAGAATGCTGCGTTCAGGGGCATGGCGACCGCGAAGATCATCATGGTCCCGTGCATCGTCATCACTTCGTTGTAGGTCTTGGGACCCAGGAAGTGCATGTTCGGCTGAGCGAGCTGGATGCGCATGAGTAGAGCGAGGAAGCCCGCTAGTAAGAGGTAGATGATCGACGTCCAGTAATACAGGATGCCGATCTTCTTATGGTCGACCGTCGTCAACCACTCGACCAGTGCTGATCGCCGGTATTCCGCTCGTTCGAGTCGAATCGCTGCCTCAGCCATGCTGCCCTCCCGAATCCCTCACTGGGCTGTCTTCACTGTCGTCGGGTTCCGACGTTTTGGATCGATGGTGCGACTCGTTTTCCGCATTTACTCCACTCCCGGTTCTCCCTGCTCCGCCATGTCGACCCGAACATCAACGCAAGGATTCGAGGTAGGCGACGATCGCGTTGACCTGGTCTTCGGTGAGCACCATATTCTGCTGCGCTCTGATCCTCCGCCACTTCTCACACATGACCGAATAGGGCTTCACATCGCACGTCTGCGCGATCCACTGGTGTAGATTTTCCCGTGTGTTCGTCTCGAAAGCAGCGAGTGTGTGACGCTCGCTGACATAGGCGAGGTTGGGGCCGATCATGAGGGGCTTGTTGATCGGTGTGCTGGGATCATAGGTGGGGTTGACCGAATGACAGCCCGTGCAGCCGGCTTCACCTTCGAACAGCTGCTTTCCTGTCGCAGCAAGGGTACCCTGCTCAGGCTGCGGCACCGGTTGCTTGTGTTTAGCCACCCAGGCGTCGAACTCTTCTTGCGTCTGCACCACCACGCGGAACTGCATGTGGGCGTGCTGCGCACCACACAGCTCCGCACACTGGCCATAGATAACGCCGGTCTCCTCTGGGGTAAAGACCATGGTGTTCTCCCGACCGGGAACGGCGTCGACTTTCCCAGCGAGACGAGGTGGCCAGAACGAGTGGATAACGTCCTGCGACGTAATTTTGAGCACGACTGGTCGGCCGACGACCAGGTGCAGGTCACCCGCGGTGACGATGCCGTATTCCGGATAGCGGAACTCCCACCACCACTGGTGGCCGATGACCTGCACGCGCAATGCATCGCTCGCGGGGCCGGGGTCGCGGTTCAGTTCGAAGATGAGCCGCGTCGAGGGAATCGCGATCAAAGCGAGAATAACCGCCGGAATGAGCGTCCAGGCAATTTCGAGCCTCGTATTTCCATGCACCTGTGGGGGAATACGCGTGTCACCTGGCTTGCGGCGAAAGCGAGCGATATTGAGCAGCATCCAGACCGTGACCAAGAGGAAAACCGCGGCGGTCAGCCACCAGACCGGTACGACGAAGAGGTCCCAGATCTTCCTCGCTTGGTCACCTGCGGGATCCGATGTCGACGCGATCTTGCCGCCGATCACCCCACAACCGCTCGCGAACGCAGGAAAAGCGACGAGTGGAAAGAACCAGATCCACCGCCATCGCCGACTTGTTCGCTGCCATCGCTTCACGCTTTCTGCCCCTTCCCCGCAACAGCGCCGACCCTGTGTAACCGTGCGAGTCACCACCTCGCGGCCTATTCTACCCTCATTGGTGAATGCTGTCACGATGTTCACAGGCCGAGCCGGACGATCCGTCATCTCACTACAGAATACCACACGGTACCAGCCGTGCTCACTCGAACATGCGCAGCCGTGGATCGTGCACGATACGGCTGCGCTCGGATGGAAGAGATCTGGAAGAAGGGAGGTGTGCAGCTGCTCTGCTCGTGTCTTTTCGCGGGCAGGCAGGGGCTGGGAGAACCACCGTTTCGACGAGGGCACAGTTGTGTTGCACGCGAGCGAAGGAGCCCAGAGCGTCGAGTGATCCGATGGTATGCCAATCGTGGCTTGTGTCACGGAGACCGGATCGGCTAGACTAGGGACAAGAATCCATGCATCGTTATCGGTCCTACTCGCACGACCGCGCTGTCGGAAACGAAGGGAGGCGACCATGCCGGATCAGGTCGGAACGGGTGCTGCCGGAGCGATCGAGGGGTTGCTCGTCGAAACGCGCCGTTTCCCGCCACCGCCTGAGTTTGCAGCCCAAGCGAACATCAACGATCCCACCATCTACGAGCGGGCACGCCAGGATCCCGAAGGGTTCTGGGCTGCGATCGCGCGGGAGCTCGAGTGGGACGAGCCCTGGCATACCGTTCTGGAATGGAACCCGCCGTGGGTCAAATGGTTCGTCGGTGGCAAGCTCAATGCATCGGTCAACTGCGTCGATCGGCATGTGCGCGCTGGACGCCGGACGAAAGCGGCCATCATCTGGGAGGGCGAGCCTGGCGACGAGCGTGTCCTGACCTATCAGGACCTCTACCGCGAGGTCAACCGTGTGGCTCTCGCGCTGCGGCAGCTCGGCATCCAAAAAGGAGACCGTGTCGCTATCTATCTCCCGATGATCCCGGAGTTGCCGATCGCGATGCTGGCTTGTGCCCGGATCGGGGCACCCCACTCGGTCGTGTTCGCGGGGTTCAGTGCCGATGCGTTGGCAGACCGGATCAACGACTGCGGCGCTCGGCTCCTCATCACGGCTGATGGCGGCTATCGCCGTGGCCGCGTGATTCCACTCAAGGAAATCGCCGACAAGGCGCTCGAGCGGTGTCCGTCGGTCGAGAAGGTCGTGGTCGTCCGCCGAGTCGGAGCGAGCCAACCGGTCCCGATGCAGGACGGTCGCGATCTCTGGTGGCACGACCTCCTCGCGACGGTTCGAGATCGCTACTGTCCGCCCGAGTCGCTCGACAGCGAGCATCCGCTGTATCTCCTCTATACCTCCGGGACGACCGGTAAGCCGAAGGGGCAGCTACACACGACCGGTGGCTATCTCACCGGTGTCTACATCACGTCAAAGTGGGTGTTCGATCTCAAGCCGGATGATATCTACTGGTGCACAGCCGATATCGGCTGGGTCACTGGTCACAGCTACATCGTCTACGGGCCGCTCGCCAATGGGGCGACTGTTGTGATGTACGAAGGATCGCCGGACTGGCCCGACAAGGACCGCTTCTGGGATATCGTCGAGCGGCGGCATGTGACGATCCTCTATACGTCGCCGACGGCGATCCGGCAATTCATGCGCTGGGGGCCCGAGTATCCGGCCCGGCATGATCTCTCGAGCTTGCGGCTCCTCGGCACGGTCGGAGAACCGATCAATCCGGAAGCCTGGATGTGGTACCACCAGCAGATCGGTGGAGGGCGCTGCCCGATCGTCGATACCTGGTGGCAGACCGAGACCGGCATGACCCTGATCACACCGCTCCCCGGCCTCACGACGACGAAGCCGGGTTCGGCGACCTTGCCGTTCCCCGGCATCGAGCCGGATATCCTCGACGAAGCGGGCAATCCCGTTCCGGTCGGACAAGGAGGCTATCTCGTCATCCGGCGGCCGTGGCCGGCGATCTCGCGCACGCTGTGGGGGGATCCCGACCGCTACGTCAAGACCTACTTCTCGAAGTACGGGCCGTCGATCTACGTGACCGGTGACGGTGCGAAGCGCGACGGAGACGGTTACTACTGGATCCTCGGCCGGGTGGATGATGTGCTCAACGTGGCGGGGCACCGGCTGGGCACGATGGAGCTCGAGAGCGCGCTGGTGGCGCATCCCGCAGTCGCTGAAGCCGCGGTGATCGGGGTGAGCCACGAGATCAAGGGGCAGGTGCCGGTCGCGTTCGTCAGTGTGCGGGCTGGCTACACACCGAGCGAGCAGCTCGCCGAGGAACTTCGGCAGCACGTCGCGGAGACGATCGGGCCGATCGCACGGCCGGAGCGGGTGATCTTCGTCGCCGACCTACCGAAGACGCGGAGTGCGAAGATCATGCGACGCTTGCTCCGCGACATCGCCGAAGGGCGGGTGCTGGGCGACACGACGACGCTGACCGATCCCGCCGTCGTCGAGGAGATCAAGCGAACGTGGATCGCGGAACACGGCGAGCAGGCCTAGCGACGGTGTCGTCCTGATCGGCTTGCGGCGGGGGCTCTCCCCGCCGCAAGCATTTTCTGAACCCTAGTGGAGCGTTGTGAGGTGCGAAATGGCGGTTCCGGTCATCGTCAGCGCTGTGCGGACACCGATCGGTCGTTTCGGTGGTGCGTTGAAGGATGTCCCAGCCTGGAAGCTCGGGGCAACGGTCATCGTGGACGCCTTGCGGAGCGTGGCCCTGGAACCCACTGCGGTCGATGACGTCGTCCTCGGTAATGTCCTGCAGGCTGGCCAAGGGATGAACCCAGCACGCCGCGCAGCGATCGCCGCGGGGATTCCGGAGTCGGTGCCGGCAATGACCGTCAATATGGTCTGTGGTTCCGGACTCCGTGCAGTTGCAACAGCAGCGCAGGCGATCGCGATCGGGGACGCAGAGATCGTCGTCGCCGGTGGGATGGAGAGCATGTCCCAAGCGCCCTATCTCTTGAAAGGTGCGCGTTTCGGCTATCGATTAGGGCATGGGACACTGGTCGACTCGATGTTGTCGGATGGTCTCACCGATGCCTTCTACGATTGTCACATGGGGGTCACAGCCGAGAACATCGCCCGTGAGTATGCGATCAGTCGGGAGGAGCAGGATCGATACGCGCTCGAGAGTCAGCGTCGCGCTGCCCGTGCCTGGGATGAAGGGATTTTCGCTGACGAAATCGTCCCTGTGGAGGTGGAGGGAGCGCGTGGCACGGACCGTTTCGAGCGGGACGAGCATCTGCGGCCCGACACTACGTTCGAGGCCTTGCAGCGACTCCGTCCGGTCTTCGACCCGCAGGGTACAGTGACGGCAGGGAATGCTTCCGGGATCAACGATGGAGCGGCGGCGCTCGTGGTCATGGCCGAGGAGCGTGCGCGCGAGTTGGGCTTGGAACCACTTGCGATCATTCGCTCGTGGGCGTGGGCAGGTGTCTCGCCGCGCGTCATGGGGCTCGGTCCGATCCCGGCGCTTCGCGAGGCTCTCGCGCGGATCGGACTCCGCATCGGCGATATCGACTTGTTCGAGGTGAACGAGGCGTTCGCTGTGCAGGTTCTCGCGGTCCAACGGGAATTGGGCATCGATGGGAGAAAGCTGAACATTTACGGCGGGGCGATCGCCTTGGGGCACCCGATCGGGGCGAGCGGTGCGCGGATCCTCGTCACGCTCGTCCACGCGCTGCGGAGAACCGGAGGACGCTACGGCGCGGCGGCACTCTGCATCGGGGGTGGGATGGGGATCGCGATGATCGTGGAACGACCGTGATCCGTGCTTCAGACGAAGGAGATACGACGCTGCGCCTCATCGAGGACAGCGAGCGGGAGAGCAGCGAACTCGGGTCGTTCGAGCGGAGCCCGGTCGGCGGCCGTGATGATTCGCTGCGCTGGAAATGCAGCGAGTGTCGTCGATAAACGAGCCCGGTGCCCGCTATCGAGTTCGGAGAGCACGTCGTCGAGCAGCAAGATGGGCCAGTCGCCGGTCGCGTGCTGGATCGTGGTGATCTCGGCGAGCTTCCCGGCCAGGACGGCAAGGCGCTGGAGACCGCGAGAACCGACCGCAACGAGCGGTTCGTCGTCGAGAAGCCAGACGAGATCGTCCCGGTGCGGGCCGAGGAGCGTGCTGCCCCGGCGAATCTCGTCGGCCCGGAGTTGCTCGAGTGCCTCACGGTAAAGCGGACTGAGCGTTGCCTGAGCATCGGGAAGCGGTCGCTCGGTGAGTTCCGCTTCGACAATGGGTGGGATAGACAGGCTACAGCTGTACCGCGTCGTGAGGAGTTGGTTCCCAGTGGTGAGCTCGCGGAAGCGCTCGCTCACCGTCTCGTCCCACTTGGCCAGGAACCGGTAGCGGGCGACGATGAGGTAACTCCCGAACGTGACCAGCTGCTCGTCCCAGAAGGCGAGTTCGTCGTCGATCGTACGTCGATCCTTGCCGGCGAGCTGTTTGAGCAAGCTATTGCGGTGCTCCAGTATGCGGGCGTACTGAGCCAGAGCGCGCAGGTACGTCGCGTCGATCGTCGAGAGAATCACGTCGAGGTAGCGGCGGCGTATCGATGGACTACCGGTCACCAGCTCGATGTCTTCGGGTGAAAACAGGACGACCCGGACGGTGCCGACGAAATCCATCGCTCTGACCGGTCGGCCGTCGCGGCGGTATCGCTTGGTAATCGTCAGCGTGGAAGGGTCGAGGCGAAGCACGATTTCGGCCGTACGGTCGCCTTCGGGGGACGCCAGGTGAGCAGCGACGCGGGCGTACGGTTGCAAACCGAACTCCCGGGCGCTCTCGCGATGGATGAGGTACCGCTCCGTCGTGGTGCGAAACGAGCGCGTGGTGGCGAGGAGGTACAGCGCTTCGATCAGACTCGTTTTGCCGGAGCCGTTCTTCCCGAAGAGACGGAATCCAGCAGGCGGAATATCCAGCGACAAGCTGCGGAAGCAGCGAAACTCTTCCAGCTCGAGCCGACTGATACGCATCGTTCCTGCCTTACCCCAGGTGATGTGGGGGAAGGGGCGATAACTGACGAACAGCACAGGTGTGGCGGGAACGCTACGCCGTACCGATCACCATCGGCATGACGACGTGCAGGAACGTCTCGTCGCCGACTGGACGGAAGACGCCTGCTGCGTTGGACGACGTCATCTCGATAGTGATCTCGGCTGCCTTCGTGACCGAAAGGACGTCGGTGAGGTAGCGACCGTTGAACGCGATGGTCGCCTGTGGGCCCTCGACACGCGCTGGCAGCACGTCTTCGGCGTCGCCGGCATCCGCAGCGTGAGCCGAGACAACCATCGAACCGGGATCGAGTTCGGAATCGCCGGGCACGAACTGCAATTTTACGACCTCGTTGTTGGACTGGGCGAAGATCTTGGCTCGCCGCGCCGCTGCGAGGAATGCTTCGCGGTCGACCGTCACGCGTGTCTTCCACTGCCTCGGGATGATCTGGCGGAACTCAGGGAACGTGCCGTCGATCAGACGGGACAGGAATTCGAGACGGCCGCTCCGGGCGAGCAGCTGACTGCGATTCGGCGTGACCAGTAACTGCAGTGCTTCCTCGCTCTCGCCGGCCACGCGCGCGAGCTCGGCGAGGGCTTTGGCTGGCACGATGATCGCGAGGTCGGTCGCAGCGGGTTGTTGCAGCGCGAGTGTGCGCACCGAGAGGCGAAACCCGTCGGCAGCTGCCAGGGTGAGTTCGTCCCCTCGGAATTCGAGCAGAACACCCGAGAGGACGGGACGACTGTCGTCGGTTGCCGCTGCGAAAACGACTTGGCTCACTGCGTCCCGCAGCGCTTGCGTGTCGACGAGAGCCGTTGGAGGCTGATCACCGATCCGGGCGATCGTGGGGAAGTCTTCAGCCGGAATGCCGGGGATACGAGCCTTCGAGGTGCCACAGGTGACGCGGAGATCGGTCGTTCCCGAGGGGGCGCTGAGAAGAACGTCCTGACGAGGCAGGCTTCCGACGAAGTCAGTAAAAACGTCAGCGCGTACGCTCAATTGTCCCGTTTCTCGCACCTCGGCAGGAAGCGAGACACTGAGTGCAATCTCGAGATTGGTCGCGGTGAGACGGAGGGCACTTTCAGTGGCATCGAGGAGCACGTTACTCAAAATCGGCAACGTCGATCGGCGCGCCACCGCGCGGGAAACGAGATGCAATGCCTGATCCAGATCCGCTTGTTGGCACCGCAACTCCACCGGAAGCCCCCTCCTGGGTGTCCGTACACGATCCTGGCGCAATTATAGCAGCGAGATGCCCTGTCGCATGCAGACGGTCGGGCAGTCCATTGACAGTGGTCGCATCCGGTGCTACGATTAGCACAGATGTTCTGGTATATCGGAACGGAGCGAAGACCATGGCAGCAGACCGAAACGAGCGGCAGGCGTTCGACCCGTCGAAGTTCCTGATGAAGGTCAACGGGAACGACTACCTCGAGGTCAAGTGGCGACTCCTCTGGTTCCGGACCGATCATCCGGACGGCGAGATCGAGACCGAACTCGTGGAGCACCGCGACGGCGTGGCGGTCTTCCGAGCTCGTGTGCGGATACCGGGTGGCGGCTCGGCAACCGGATGGGGCAGCGAATCGGCTGAAGACTTCACGGACTATTTGGAGAAAGCGGAGACGAAGGCACTCGGACGTGCCTTGGCTGCTCTCGGGTACGGCACGCAGTTCTGCCCGGATTTCGAATTCGGGGCTGCGGAACAGCGGGTTGTAGACACGCCGGTGGACGTGAGCCGACTGGGCGGTCGCCGTGGCAGCGGTCGGGCTACACCGCGACAGCTCGAATACCTGCGCGATATGGCTCGGCGTCTGGGGATGAGCGAGGACGAGCTGGATGCGCAGGCCCGCGAGCAGTACGGGGTGGGGCTGGAGGAGCTCGCTCGGCAGGATGCTTCCGCACTGATCGAGGCCTTGCGACAGCGCCGGACGACGCACGAGGCTGCTTGAGCCGATCGTCCTGTTGACCAGAGCGGGGCAGGAATGCCTTGCCCGTCGGGGCGGGGTGTTCCTGCCCGTATTACTTTCGCGGTGTGAGGGAAAGGAGTTCCTACAGAATCAGCATGGCGTCGCCGAAGCTGTAGAAACGATAGCGCTCACGAACCGCTTCCCGGTAAGCCTCGAGGATGAGGTCTCGACCGGCGAAGCTCGCGACCAACAGCATGAGCGTGCTACGGGGGAGGTGAAAGTTCGTGATCAACGCATCGACAACGCGCCAGCGGTAGCCTGGGTAAATATACAGGTCGGTCCAACCCGTCAGCTCGCGAGCCTCGCCGCGCTCGAGCGCGTCGGCGATCGATTCGAGCGTGCGGGCAGCGGTCGTGCCGACTGCGACGACGCGCTTCCCTGTCCGTTTCGTTCGATGGATCGCGTCGATCGTCGCAGCGGGCACGCGGTACCTCTCCGCATGCATCGTGTGGAGGCGGACGTCCTTGACTTCGATCGGCTTGAATGTTCCGATACCGACATGAAGCGTCAACGGGACGATGTCGATACCGCGGTCACGCAGTTCAGCGAGCAGCCGCTCGGTGAAATGGAGCCCAGCGGTCGGGGCAGCCACCGAACCCGGGTGGGTCGCATAGACCGTCTGGTACCGCTCAGGATCGTGCAGAGGCTTCCGAATGTACGGAGGAAGCGGAACATGACCGTAGGCGTCGAGGCGCTCGGCGACGATGGGATCGAGCTCGACGACGACCTGTCCCCCGCTGCGTCGCTCGACGATCCGTGCTGACGCTGGATCTGCTGCAGTACCATCGCGCGGGAGGATCGCGACGGTTTCCCCTGGTCGTAAACGGCGAGCTGGTCGTGCCAAGACCAGCCACGTCACCGTGCCTTCCAGCGGTTGGACGAGGAGGATCTCCACTTTGCCGCCAGTGTGCCGCATGCCGAACAGCCGGGCAGGGAGGACACGCGAGTCATTCACGACGAGGAGGTCACCGGGATCGAGCAGCGACGGGAGTTCACGGAAGATACGATGTTCGATCGTTCTGGTCGTGCGGCGGACGACCATGAGACGAGCCGCGTCACGAGGTTCGATCGGTTCCTGAGCGATCAGTTCTTCTGGTAGTTCGTAGTCGTACTCATCCAGCAGGTAGGTCAATTCCTCATTCATCGTCACGTCGCATCCGGTTCGATCAGCCGTTCCAGTGTCATTTGCCGGACGGCGAGGCGGTCTTCAGGGTAGCGAAGGCCGAGATGCTCGTAAGCCCGGCGCGTGGCGACGCGGCCGCGCGGTGTCCGCTGGAGAAAACCGAGCTGGATGAGATAGGGTTCGTAGACCGTTTCGATCGTATCCGCTTCCTCGCTCGTCGCTGCGGCGATCGTTTGGATGCCGACCGGACCACCGTCGAATTTCTCGACGATCGTGCGCAGGATCAATCGATCGATATCGTCGAGTCCGAGCTCGTCGACGGCGAGACGGTCCAGTGCCTCGCGAGCGAGGGCGGCCGTGATCGTTCCGTCAGCGAGTACCTGGGCGTAATCCCGGACACGCTTCAGGAGTCGGATCGCGATTCGGGGCGTTCCTCGTCCGCGGCGGGCGATCTCTTCGGCTCCCTCCGGTGTGATCGGAACCTGGAGGATACGCGCCGCCCGGATGACGATCGCTTGCAGGGCCGGGAGATCGTAGAAATCGAGCCGGAACGTTGCACCGAATCGGTCGCGGAGCGGCGAGGTGAGTAACGCGAGTCGCGTCGTCGCACCCACGAGCGTGAAACGCGGTAGCGAGAGGCGGACGCTCCGTGCAGTCGGCCCCTTGCCGATGACCAGGTCGACGGCGAAATCTTCCATAGCGGGATAGAGCACCTCTTCGACCAGACGATTGAGCCGGTGGATCTCGTCGATGAAGAGCACGTCACCGGGACGCAAGTTCGTGAGGATCGAGACGAGATCGCCTGGACGTTCGATCGCTGGGCCGCTGGTGATCCGGAGATTGACGCCCATTTCGGCAGCGATGATGCCGGCGAGCGTCGTTTTCCCGAGGCCGGGCGGACCGTAGAACAAGAGGTGATCGAGCGGTTCACCCCGATCCTGGGCTGCTCGAATCGCGATAGCGAGACTCTCCTTGACGCGATCCTGACCGATGTACTCGGCGAGCCGACGTGGCCGGAGCGATTCTTCCAGATGTCGCTCACTGGCGTCCGGTTGTGCTGCGACGATACGCGGCTCGGTCATCCAACTTTCCCCGATTCATTCGGCGTGTCACTCTCCGAAAGCATACGGCGAACAGATGTTCTGGTCAAGGAGTGTCTTCGTCCGGGAGTTCTGCTTCCTCGACGAGCAGAATCGGGATGCCGTCCTCAATCGGATACCGGCGTCGACAGGTCAGACAAACGAGGCGCTGCTGTTGGAGTTCGAGTCGACCGTGGCAAGCCGGACAGGCGAGAATCTCGAGCAACTCGGGATCGAGGGCTACATCCTGGTGCTTCATGTGGTTTCCTCCGTTCGTCTCGTCAGCGATGATACCAGTCTACGGTTGCCCGAGATCTTGCAGGCGTTGCCTAGCCGATCGTGCGTAGGGATCGTTGCCCGCGCGTGCCGCTTGCTCGTACCAGTGTCGAGCTGCTGCCACGTCTGGCGGGGTACGTCGTTCGGCGAGCTGGCCCAGGAGATAGAAGACTTGCGTGTTTCCCGGGGCCAGCTGCAACGCGAGGCGTAGTTGCGCTTCCGCGTCGGCGAGGTAGCCGTTGGCGAGGAGTGCTTGCGCGTAGCTGAGGCGAACTACGAGATCGTCAGGGCGGAGCGCGGTCACTCGTTCGAAAAGCGGAATCGCTTCTCGCAGGCGACCGGTATGGGCATACAGTGCAGCTAACGTGAGGAGGGTCACCACATCCTCGGGCTCCGCAGTCAGCCTCGCCCGAAGCTCAGCTTCGAGTTGGCCTGGTACGGCGGTTATCGATACCGCACGATCGTCGGTCGCAGATGGATGTTGCTGGCAGGTTGTGAGTGGAGTGATGATAGCGAGGAGAGCAAGACTCGCCAGGAGAGCGAGAAGGGCGATCCAGCGACGGTGCAGCATCGGTCAGTCCATCGTGCACGGCAGGAACGAAAAGCCCCGGCTCGGCCGGGGCGGCGGGGGTGCCTCACGGGGCTCGAACCCGTAACCACTGGATCCACAGTCCAGCGCTCTGCCAATTGAGCTAGAGGCACCACGTTCCAACAAAAGAAACGAGCGATGTCGAGCGAGTAAGCCGAGTTCTGTTCGTGGCGGTCATCTCTCTCGCACGTGGTTTCCGCACCACGTACGGTCGCTTCGTCACCTCCGCGACTGCTCTCAACCTCGGGCCTCGGCGAGCAACCTGATAGCGGCCCGATCGGAGATTGCTGCGGGGAGGATTGCCCTTTTCACCCCGGGCAATGCCCGGTTATTGTCTCTGTTGCTCTCACGCCGGGCCATCCCCGACGTGCCCGTCTGGACTGTCAGCGGCGCCGGTCCCCGCTGCCCTGGGTTCACCCCAGGCACCCTGCTCTGCGCAGCTCGGACTTTCCTCTGGCACCGCAGCGGTGCCAGCGACCGCCCTGCCCGACATCGCTCACGGTGGCCCACTGGCCACCGGACCGGCGGTGCCGAAGGGGAGATTTGAACTCCCACGGGGTTACCCCCACTACGCCCTGAACGTAGCGCGTCTGCCAGTTCCGCCACTTCGGCACGTCGAGCGAGTCTGCCGCTCGCAGCGCATAGTATAGCATGCCTGCCGAGACGCGAGCAAGAGACCCTCGGCCACTCGTCCGTCTCGAGCACACGACGCTCATTCCCTGATCGTGGCCTCCTCCTCGTAGTAGTCGACGCGTCGAGCTGCAACGATGGCCTGGACCTCTTGCATGCTCATGCCGAAGCGGTGCAGCGTATGCCGGATCATTTCCAATCCGGCCTCGAAGCTGGGATGAACGACCTCGGTCGCGCCAGCTTCGACCAAGCGGGCGACGGCGGCACGGCGATCGGCCCGCGCGATGATGTCCAGCGTGGGATTCATGGCGCGTGCAAGGCGAACGGCTGTTTCGGCTGCGAAGGCATCGGGAATCGCAACGACGAAGACGCGGGCCGTCGGGATACCCGCTGCGAGCAGCACCTGCTCGTTGGCGACATCGCCATAAATCGCCTCGATGCCGGTACGGCGGAGTTCTCGCACCAGGACCGGATCTCGGTCGATGACGACGAAACGAAAGCCGCGGCGCTGGAGCACACGACCCACCTCGCGCCCTGCCCGTCCGTAACCAGCGACGACGACGTGTCCGCGTAAGGTCGCGGTGGGCGGACGCTCGCTCTCGTGCAACGCAGGCGGGCGCGCCACGAGACGCAGCGGCAGCTCCAGGATCCACCGTGCTCGGTCGACGATTGCCAGGAGCAAGGTGTTGAGGAGCAGCGAGCTGATCGCGGCACCGAGCATCGCATTGTAGGTCGAACGATCGATGATACCCGCTTGTAGTCCCAGGAGTCCAAGAACGAAGGAGAACTCACCGATCTGCGCGAGAAACGCTCCCGAACGCAAAGCGATGGCCGGTGGATAGCCGAGCAGTGTCACGACGAGTGCAGCTAGGAAGCCCTTGACCAGCGTGACTGTGACCAGAATCGCCAATGCCAATGGCCAGGCCTCGAGGAGACCGGTAGGATCGGCCAGGAGTCCTAAGCCTGCGAAAAACATGACGCCGAATACATCGCGCAGCGGCAGGACACCGCCGAGAACTTGGTAGGAGAACTCCGATTCCGAGACAACGATGCCAGCTAGGAACGCACCGAGCGCGAAGGAGAGGCCAGCCCATTCGCTGCCGATCGCTGTACCGATAGCGAAGAACACGACGCTGAGCAAGAACAGCTCACGCGAGCCGATGCGGGCGATATGGAAGAGAAGCGTCGGAACGACGCGAATACCCAGTACGGTGATGACGACCAACGCAGTCACCGCGATCACGAGCGATTGTCCGAGTGAGAAAAGGACTTCGTTCGGATTGGAACCAGCAAGAGCCGGAATGATCGCTACCAATGGTATGACTGCAATGTCTTGTGCGAGCAGGATGGCTGCCGTCGGTCGGGCTGCTGGCTGGGACAATGTGCCCCGGAGTTCCATCAGGGTAAAACCGATGACCGAGCTCGAGATCGCGGACAGCTCCGCTAAGAGGAACGCTTGTGTCGTGGTCAAGCCAAGTGTTCGGTAGATCACCCAAGCGACAGTGAGGGTTAGGCCGATCTGGAGCAGTCCACCACGAACGACCATCTTGCGGAGTTCGGCAAGTTCTCGAAACGAGAAGTGAACACCCAGAGAGAACATCAGGAAAGTGACACCGAAATCAGCGAAGGCTTGCACGACTTCTGGTTCGACCGTGCCGAATCGCTCGAGAACGCGACTGATCACCAGTCCAGCCAAGAGGTATCCCATGATGACAGGCTGGCGCAGTCGGGCTGCTACCAGCCCGAAAACGATGGCTGTGCCGACGACGATGATGAAGAGAAGGAAAATGACCTCGCGTTCCACCGAACCTCCGTATCTGCGCAGCACCGCACCGACCGGTTGCAGCATAGCAGCCGTACCCCTGCGTACGAAGACCTGAGTGGGTGAGCGGGAGCGACAACGAGCCGTGCTGCTGTTTCGGCGCTGCGGCACCCGCAGTCGTGAACTCGAGTCAGGGGGAACGCTGGAACCTCTTTTGCGCGAGCGTCCGCGAGAAGCACCTGAGGTGAGGCTTCCCTCGAGTGGACGGTTCGATGCGCGAGCAGCTTGACGCTGACCGGTGTACGTACCATACTGCGTACGTACACCGGCTGCATGGAGGCGGTCGCTGCTCTCCGGTAGAATCGGGTTGTTGATGCGAGTGCGCGCACGAGAACGAAGCGAACGGCAGTCACCGGCTGCAGGGCAGGGAGATCGATGGCGATGAAGAGCAGCGAAATCCGCCGTGCGTTCATCGAGTTCTTCGCGGAACGTGGGCACGTGCAGGTACCGAGTTCGTCGCTGATTCCGTCCGACCCGACCGTGCTCCTCACGACAGCGGGAATGCAGCAGATGGTGCCATATTTCCTGGGGCTCGAACGTCCGCCGCACACACGGTTGACCTCGATCCAGAAATGTTTCCGAACAGTCGATATCGATGAGGTTGGTGACGAGAGCCATCTCACCTTCTTCGAGATGTTGGGCAACTTTTCGATCGGCGACTATTTCAAAGCAGAAGCGATCAGTTGGGCCTGGGAGTTCCTCACCGAATGGCTCGGGGTGCCCGCAGACAAGTGGTACCCAACAGTGCATCCCGATGACGACTTTTCCTATCGCTATTGGCGTGATGTGATCGGCGTACCACCCGAGCGGATCTTCAAGCTGGAGGACAACTGGTGGGGCCCGGTCGGGGAAACTGGCCCGAACGGTCCGGACTCCGAAATTCACTACGACCGAGGGCCGGAATTCGGTTGTGGACGGCCGACCTGCGGTCCGGGATGCGATTGTGGGCGGTTTCTCGAGACCTGGAACCTCGTCTTCATGGAGTTCTACAAGGAACCGGATGGGACGCAGCGTCCACTGCCGCGCAAGAACATCGATACCGGCATGGGACTGGAGCGGATTTCGCTCATCATGCAGGGTGCGGGATCGGTCTTCGAGACCGACCTCTTCTTCCCGATCCTGAGTGAAGCGGCGACGATCGCAGGCGTGCGCTACAAGGACGATCGGCGTATCGACCGCTCGCTCCGCGTCATCGCCGATCATGCTCGCGGTGTCACCTTTCTCGTCAGCGATGGGGTCTTCCCCAGCAACGAGGGGCGGGGCTATGTGCTCCGGCGTGTGCTGCGTCGAGCTGTGCGGCACGGCCGGCTGCTCGGCATCGAGCGTCCATTCTTGGAACGGCTCGCCGACGTTGTCATCGAAATGTTCGCGCACTACTACCCGAACCTCGCTGAACAACGTGATCGGATCCATCGCGTCATTCGGCACGAGGAGGAGCATTTCCAGCGGACGCTCGCGACCGGACTGGCCCGCTTCGAAGCATTGGTCGAGCAACTCCAGCGTTCGGGGGAGACGGTCATTCCGGGCGACGAAGCGTTCCGTCTGTACGACACGTACGGTTTCCCCTACGAGCTGACGGAAGAACTGGCGCGTGAGGCCGGCCTGACGGTCGATCGGGCGGGTTTCGAGCGGGCGCTCGAACGGCAGCGGCAACTCAGTCGCGCGAGTGTCGGACGCTTCGCCGATACACAGCGGCAGCGAGCGGAGCTGTACGCACGTTTCTCGGAGCGCCCGACGGAGTTCCTCGGTTATGAGACCACCCAGGCCGAGGCGGCGATCGTTGGGATCCTCGATGTGAACGAGCTTCGGACGGTGGCGGAGGCGGGGGACGAGGTCGAGATCATCCTCGATCGCACACCGTTCTACGGTGAGGCAGGAGGACAGGTCGGCGATACCGGTGAAATTCGTGCCGATACCGGCATCGTCGTCGTTGAAGATACGCAGCGACCGACTCCGGAGCTGATCGTGCATCGAGGCCGGGTGCGCGAGGGGTACGTGCAGGTGGGGCAGACGGTGGTCGCCATCGTCGATGCCGAACGGCGGGCAGCGATCCGGCGCAATCACACGGCGACGCATCTCCTGCATGCTGCACTGCGGCGTGTGCTCGGTGAGCATGCTCTCCAGGCCGGCTCGCTGGTAGCTCCGGACCGCCTGCGCTTCGATTTTGCTCACCCGGATGCGCTGAGCGAGGATCAGCTCCGTGCGATCGAGGAACTCGTCAACGAACAGATTGTTCAGGACTGGCCGGTCGAGGTACGGTATCTCCCGTATCGCGACGCGCTCGCCGAGGGAGCGATCGCACTTTTCGGCGAAAAATACGGCCAAACGGTGCGAGTCGTCACCATCGACGCGTTCAGCAAAGAGCTGTGTGGTGGAACGCACGTCGCTCATACTGGAGAAATCGGCTATTTCCTGATCACGGACGAGAGTAGCATCGCGAGTGGTGTGCGGCGGATCGAGGCGGTTACCGGATTAGCAGCGGTTCGCGCTGCCCGAAAGACGATCGATGTCGCGAGTGGGGTCGCGCGGCAACTGCGCGTGTCGCTCGAGCAGTTGCCGGAGCAGGTCGAGCGATTACAGGAAGCAGTTCGGGACCAGGCGAAGGAAATCGAGCGACTCGCAACGGAACTGGCTGCCGAGCGTGTCCTACCATTGGTCCAGTCAGCAGGAAGCGTCGATGGTTTCCGGATCCTGAGTGCTCGAGTCGACGTTCCCACGCTCGATATCTTGCGGCGCCTCGGTGACCGCTTGCGCGATCGGATCGGATCTGGAGTCGTGATTCTGGGAACGGCGATCGAAGGTCGCCCGACCATTCTGGTCATGGCGACGCGCGATGCGGTTGAACGCGGTGTTCATGCTGGCCGCATCGTCCAGGTGGCTGCTCCCGTACTCGGTGGACGGGGGGGAGGACGACCAGAGGTCGCCCAGGGTGGAGGCTCGGATCCGAGACGTCTGGACGAAGCGCTGGCTGCAGCACGCGTCGAAGCTGAGCGGCAGCTCCGAGGTGAAGCGGCGGGCTGACCGGGGTTCCCCAGTCGGCCACGCGCTGCGCCTCGATCCAGCGATGAAGACGGGAGGTCTTGCAGTGTGGTGGCCGACTGGAGAGGCGAAGCAAGATCAGCCGACCGTGGCATTTCGACGATCCTCAGCGGGGCGACTCGCTGAAGAAACAGCTGATCTGGCTACCTACCTCCCTCGCAATCAGGCGCTGCCGGATCAGCGTCGGTTGCTTCGGCGCATCGTTGCCCCGATTGGGAGACCCGAGTACCGGGTGCGGGCGCGAGGCGAGCGTGGGGATCGGCAGGGACTCCTTCCGCGAACGAAACCGTCGGTGAGCCGGCAGCGCTGGAACGCTGTGCGCTGGTCTGCCTTCGGCATCGGGATTCTTCTCGCGATCATGCTGGGAGCGATCGGTGCTGCCCTGGCGATACCGCGAGCGACCGTGACGATCACGCCGGCGATCGAGGAGCGCCGGCTGTCGCTGGTCTACAGTCCACTGTCGACCGAGGGTGTGGACTGGGTGGCGCCGACGCGGACGGTGCGGGCAGTCGTCGAGGCAACGGTCGAGGGTGTGGCTACTGGCACGAAGCAAGTGCCTGACGGTGTCGCTCGTGGACGGATACGCATCGTCAATGCGACGCTCGACCCGTTCTCGATCGTCGCTGGAAGGGAGATCAGGGCCAATAACGGTATCGTCTATCGGGTTACCGAGACGGTCTATGTTCCAGCGGCCGATCCTTTCGGGAGTCAGTCGTTCGGAGTCGCCGATGCACCAGTCGAAGCGACGATGGTTGGACCAGAAGGGAACGCAGAACCTGGAGTCGTCTCTGGGCAACTTGCGGATGGCGTACTCTTCCGCAACATCGAGCCGATCAGTGGTGGCACGACACGGCCAGTGCACTTCGTCACGAGTGACGATCTCGCTCGCTTGCGAGCTGAGGTCGAGCACGCGCTCCAGGAGCGTGTCGCGTCGGTGCTCACCGATACCCTCGCTGAGAGCGAGACGATCGTCGAAGGAACAGTGCGCACGAGCACGCCAGTCGTGGACTTTTCGCACGAGATCAATACGGAGACGGATCGTATCACCGCACACGGCAGGATGGTCGTCGAGGCAGTGGCGTACGATGCGGCAGCGATGCACCGGCAGGCGCAGGAGGAAGCAGCGCGACGCCTCGCTCAATCGACGGAGATGGATGTCGTGATTCTCGGTAACACGTTGACGTTTGGAGAGCCACAGCAGGTGGCCCCATACCGGTGGCGTGTCGATGTTTCCGCGCAGGTGCGCGTCGTCCCTATTGAGAGAGAGCTGCAAGAGCTGCGCGAGAAGATAGCAGGTGAAAGCGTCGCGAGAGCGGTCACGGAGGCGCGGAAGGTCGCCGGGGTTGCCGGTGTCGTGATCGACATCCAGCCACACTGGTGGCCGGATCGGCTGCCTGACCGGGTGTCGCGTATCGAGGTGGTGGTGCGTGAGCGAGGCGAGTGAGCGTCCCGGACGAGCGCTCGGTTTGGATGTCGGTGAACGACGGATCGGGGTAGCGGTGAGTGACGAGCTCGGCTTGATTGCGAGTCCGGCCGCGACGATCGACCTCGAGCGTGAGGGACTGAACGCGTTGTTGTCACTGATCGAACGATATGCCCCATCTGTCATCGTCGTCGGACTTCCGGTGACGATGCGTGGGCGTGAGGGCGCACAAGCAGCGGAGACGCGACGGTTCGTCGAACTCCTGCGACCGCATGTCCGATGTCCGATCGTGTTCTGGGACGAGCGGCTGACCAGTACAGCGGCTGAGCGGTTGCTCACGGAAAGCGGGATGCGACGGAACCGTCGCCGCCAGACGGTCGACGCGGTGGCAGCAGCACTCCTGTTGCAGAGCTATCTCGATGCGCAGCGCTCGCGGCAGGGGCGAGGTGAGCAGAAGTAGCGATCGATCGAGTCGGTATCGATCTCCTCGTGGTCAGCGTGCCGCGTCGGGTGAGGGGAGCCAAACGAGCGGGAGCGAAGACTGGTTCCCGATGCGGGTTCTCGGATTTGCGGGACCTTCGTTGCAGGAGAGGAGAAACCTCGTTATACTGCGGTCGGCTGTGCCGGGTGCGCGAGGAAGCCGGTGGGGACGATGAAGCTCGTAATCGCTGTCGTCCAAAACGAAGATGCCGATGCGATCGTCGAGGCACTGCTCGAGCGCCAGTTCCGCGCGACGCGCCTCGCGAGTACCGGTGGATTTCTCCGGAGAGGTAACACGACGCTCCTCATCGGCGTCGAGGACGATGAGGTCGAGACCGTACTGGGAATCGTCCGCGAACGTGCCAAGACGCGGGTTCGGCAAGAATCACCGCAAGGGACTGTCCAGGGCGCTGCAGCGACAATCTTCGTCATCCCCCTCGAGGACTGCCAGCGTCTCTGATCTATCCCGTCTACGGGCGAAAATTGGCCCTCCGACGCGTGCTGGCGCCGCGTTGCAATCGACGCGTGGCACGGCGCATCACGACGATCGTCAATGCCGCCAGAGCGAACCCACCGAGGAACAGCGTTTCCACCCACGCACCCGCGGCTTGCCACTGGACGAATCGCGCGGACAATAACCCCAGGAGCGTCGGATAGACCAACAGGCTACCGAGGGCGAAGATCGCAGCCTCGATCATCGCCAGGCGGGTATCCGCGCCGGTCAAGCGACTGACGACAAACGGGAGAACTGTCCCGCCGGGTAACCAAAGGAGAAACGCTCGAATCACTTCGCTGTGCGTCCATTCCATGCGCCGATCCCCGTGACCGGGTTGTCCTCGAGGAGCAATTCTGCCTCGCCGCGACCGTGGCTGCTTGCCTCCCGGAGGAGGCAACGAGGCTCGAGGAGCCGCGGAGACACTCCCTCGAGCCTCGCTGGGGGTCCGGGCTGTCTTCAGCGCGGAGGCCAGTCGGGCCAGAGTCCCGCCAAGTGAAGCAAATTACACGCTAATACTGCTGTGGTGACCGGACCGGTGCCGCCGGGGACTGGGGTCAAGGCGCTGGCCCGCTCGCGGACTGCGGGGTCGACATCACCGACCAGTTGTCCGTCGATCACCGAGACGCCGAAGTCCACGACCACCGCACCGGGCTTGACCATGTCCGCTGTCACGAGTCGGGGATGCCCAGCCGCAGTGAGGAGGATATCGGCCTGGCGCGTCATCTCGGCGAGGTTCGGTGTGCGACTATGACAGATGGTTACCGTGGCATCAGCGGCGAGGAGCAAGAGAGCAAGGGGACGGCCGACAACGGGGCTGCGGCCGATCACGACGGCATGGTGGCCCGCGATTTCGATTCCGTAATGACGAAGCAGGAGGAGACCGCCGAGCGGAGTACTGGGGGCTATGTCGGGCTGACCGAGCGCGAGCCGTCCTTGCTGAGCGAACGACACACCATCGACATCCTTTTCTGGGGGGATGAGGTTCGCGAGGAGCAGCCGGGGAATGCTACGTGGCAGTGGCTGGAGCGCGAGGATGCCGGTGATCGATGCGTCGTCGCCGAGTTGCTTGACGAGGCGGACGAATTCTGCCTCGCTCGCGGTTTCTTCCAGCCATATAGCACGAATATTCAAGTTTAACTTGGTGAATTGCTTGCGTATGGCCTTGGCGTAGGCACGTGCTGAGGGATCCTCGGGAACGAGGAGTGCGAGAGTCGGGCGTGGAGCGTCTGGTGAGAGCGTAGCCAGTCGCGTTTCGATCTCGCGATGGAGGTCTTCCACGACTGGGGCGCCGGTCAGAAGGCGTGCTGGCATCGAGTTGGCTCCTTTCGTTCTAAAGTCAAGTCCCCGGCGAGACCGCTGGTGCGACGACTCGTACTCGACCTATAAAGATTACGGAAGCGCGGTGTTGAGCTTCGAGAGGCGTGCGGTGATCTCATCCGCCAGCTGGCCAGCTCGCTCGGCCGGAAGCAGCGGGATATTTGCGCGGGCCATTGCGAGTGCTGCCTGAATGGCAGCGCGTGCGAGGGCTTTCGCCGCCTCCAGGTCGGAGGCTGCGAACGCTGGTACGTGCGGTTCGAGGTGGGCAAGCCGACCGAGCAATTCGATCCCGAGGTCCGCGGTTGCGAGCGGAACGGTCGTCGCGCGTTCCACGAAAGCCAGCTGTTCGGTAACCGAGTCGTGGCGAAGTGCCTCGAGAAGCTGGTGAAGCGCCAGGCGATCTCGGTCCGCCTGGGCGAGTGCCTGCTGGAGCGTTTCCGCGAAGGCGGCCGCGAGTTGCTCGGAGAGCGCGCGATCCATCACGCGCTGGGAGGCACGGCGGACGAGGTCCGCCAGCGCAGCTGCTTGCGCAAGCGCGATGCAGGCAGCCACCCCGCCGCCACACCGGTACCGCGGCCGGCGCATGCGATCGACGAGTTCGCGCACAGGCCACTCTGCGATCGTCTCACTAGTCGACGTCACTGAGTCACCTCCCTTCAGCCATGCAGCCTGACAGTTTCTCGCTTTTCCGCTGCCAGTATAGCGACCTCGCTCCTGTCATCTTGCTGTCGCTTCGGTGTCGGAATTGGGACGAGCTGGCTCTTCCCGGTCTCTGCTGTGTCAGCCAGGCACCGCAGTGTGGACAAGGTGGAAAGGGCTTGACGGGCTGGCACTAAAGGGGTATGCTGGGTGTGTCAGGAGGGCATTCGCTGCAGGCGAATTCGCTGCGAGCGGAAGGGAAGGGGTACGATGGTGACCGAACCGGTGACGTTCTTCGGCCAACTGTTAAAGCGGTACCGCGAGGCTGCCCGACTCTCGCAGAGCCGCTTGGCTCAGCGGGCTGGTTTCGACCATAGCTACGTGTCGCGCCTGGAAAGCGGGCGCCGTGCTCCGACTCGGGAGGCGATCCTGCGATTAGCCGAGGCGCTCGAACTGGGGCCGGCCGACCGGGACAGTCTGCTCGCTGCCGCGGGGTTCCTGCCTGAGCAAGCAGAACACCTCTTTGGCCATGAGCCCGTCCTGAGTGAGGTCGTCGAGCTCCTCCAGCGGCGCGACGTTCCGGAGGCGATCCGCGATGACCTGCGCCAACTGCTCGCACTCGTCGTGCGGCAGGTGAAGCGCGCGTTGGTCGGAGTCGGCGTCGATCTGGAGGAGAGCGATCAGCTGTCTGGGTGGGACCCGAACTGGCCTGGGCGTCCGGCGTCACAGGGTGCCTGGTAGGGATGCTCTAGGCAAGTGGTGTGGCGTCGCGTAGGCTTCACGGGAGAGAACGAGCCGAAAGCCTGGCGCGCGTGTCCGGGGGAAGCATGAGTCGGCCATTCGTGCATCTGCACCTCCATACGGAGTTCTCGCTTCTCGATGGTTTGGGGCGAATCCCTGCGTACATGGAACGCGCCCGTGCCCTGGGAATGGAGCATGTCGGGATTTCTGACCACGGGGTACTCTACGGCATCATCGACTGGTACAAGGCGGCCAAGGCCGAGGGCCTGCATCCGATCCTCGGCATGGAAGCGTATCTCGCTCCCCGCACGGTTCAAGACCGGGACAAGACGATCTTCCACCTCCTTCTCCTGGCGGAAAACGAGCGTGGCTACAAGAACCTCCTGAAGCTGGCGACGCGTGCGAGCCTCGAAGGCTTTTACTACAAGCCCCGTATCGATCTGGCGATGCTGGCGGAGCATGCCGAGGGTTTGATCGCGACGTCGGCGTGCTTGGGAGGTCCGCTCGCGCAGCCGCTGCTCGAAGGGGATCGGGAGACCGCGCGGGGGTGGGCAATACGGCTGCGTGAGATCTTCGGTCCCGAGCGTTTCTACGTCGAGTTGCAGGATCACGGGTTGCCCGAGCAGCGGCGCGTCAATGCAGAACTCGTGCGTCTTGCGCGTGAACTCGATCTACCCCTCGTCGTCACGAACGATGTCCATTACCTCGATCGGGAGGATGCCGGCATCCAGGACTTGTTGATCTGTATTCAGACGAACTCGACGCTGAACGATCCGAAGCGGATGCGTGTCCAATCGGATCAGCTCTACTTCAAGAGCGCGGAGGAGATGTGGCAACTGTTCGGCGATGAGGTGCCCGAGGCACTCCTGAACACAGTTCGCATCGCTGAGCGGTGCCACGTGGAGCTCGAGTTCGGTCGGTTGCACTTACCTGACCCGGGCATTCCGCCGGGAATGACGGCCGATGCCTATCTCGCGGAGTTGTGCTGGGAGGGTATCCAGCGACGCTATCCGGTGATCACAGAGGAAATTCGCCGACGGCTCGAATACGAGCTCGAGGTCATACGGGAAACCGGCTTTTCGAGTTACATGCTGATCGTCCGCGACTTCGCCGAGTTCGCGAAGCAGCGTGGGATTCTGTACGGCGTGCGGGGCAGCGCTGCGGCGAGCATCGTCCTGTACGCGCTCGGTATCACGGATGTCGATCCACTGGCCAACCGGCTGGTCTTCGAGCGTTTCCTGAACCCCGAACGTCGAGAGATGCCGGACATCGACATGGACTTCGCGGACGACCGGCGTCACGAGGTTATCGAATACGTTGCGCGCAAGTACGGTGCCGAACACGTCGCGCAGATCATCACTTTTGGGACGATGGGAGCGAAGGCGGCGATTCGCGATGTCGGTCGAGCCATGGGGTGGCCGCATGCCGAGGTCGACCGGATCGCTCGCCTGATCCCGAGCGGCGTCAATATGACGCTCGATCGGGCGCTCGAGGAGAGCCCGGAGTTGCGTCAGCTGTACGAAAACGATCCGCGTTCGCGCGAACTGATCGACAACGCGCGCAAGCTCGAGGGCATCGCGCGCCACGCGGGCACGCACGCGGCGGGGGTGGTCATTTCGGCCTCGCCCCTGGTCGAGCATGTGCCACTGCAGCGGCCAGCGCGAGCGGAAGAAGGGGCGTTGCCGACGACGCAGTTCCCGATGGAGACCGTCGCGGAGATCGGTCTCCTCAAGATGGACTTCCTCGGGTTGGCCAATTTGACGATTTTGGCGAATGCTGTCGAGCTGATCCGCGAGACACGCGGCATCGAACTCGACCTCAAGCAGATTCCGATGGACGATCCGAAGACGTTCGCATTGCTAAGCGAAGGGCAGACGTTCGGCGTCTTCCAGCTCGAGAGTGCTGGCATGCGCCGGTACATTCGGGAGTTGCGTCCAGCATCGGTCGCCGAGCTCGCGGCGATGATCGCGCTGTATCGGCCCGGCCCGATGCAACATATCCCAACGTACTGTCGGGCCAAGCATGGACTCGAACCGATCCGGTACCCGCATCCGGACTTGGCGGAAATCCTCGACGAAACCTATGGGGTCATCGTCTATCAAGACCAGGTGTTGTTGATCGCTCGGAAGTTTGCCGGGTACACGCTCGGTGAAGCGGATATCATGCGCAAAGCGATGGGGAAGAAGATTCCGGAGAAAATGCGGGCCGAGCGTGAACGGTTCATCGCCGGCGCGAAGGCGAAAGGGTACAGCGAAGACGATGCCGAACGTATTTTCAATTTGATCGAGCCCTTCGCCGGGTATGCCTTCAACAAAGCCCACGCGACCTGTTATGCGGTCATTTCGTACCAGACCGCGTATTTGAAAGCGAACTATCCGGTCGAGTACATGACCGCTATTTTGCGCAATGCACCCAGTCATCCATCGGGAACGGTCAAGCGGATCGCTGCGGCGCTGGCTGAATGTCAGAAACTGGGTATCGTGGTTCTCCCTCCCGATATCAATCGGAGCGAAGCGACGTTCACGGTCGAGACGCTCGAGGACGGCAGTCGGGCGATCCGGTTCGGTCTGGCGATGGTCAAGCATGTCGGTGAGGCGGCGATCGAGGCGATTCTCGTCGCGCGTGCGCAGCAGCCGGACGGCCGATTCCAGAGTTTCGAGCACTTCTGCGAGGCAGTCGACTGGAGCCTGGTGAATCGGCGTGCAGTCGAGAGCTTGATCAAGTGCGGCGCGTTGGATTGCCTCGGGGATCGGAAGATTTTGCTCGCTCAGCTCGACTACGCGATACAAGCTGCGCAGGCGCGCCAGAAGGCGCTGAGGCGTGGACAGATGGACCTCTTCTCGAGCGTCGGTTCGGAGCCAGTGGCTCCCTTGCAGTTCGCCCGACCGGATATCGAGCCGCCAGATATCCCGCAGCGGACGCTCTTGGCATGGGAGCGAGAGCTTCTCGGTGTGTACGTGAGCGCTCACCCGCTGGACGAATACATGCCGCTCGTTCGGCGCCGCGGCTTCGTCCAAATCGCGGAGCTCGACGAGGAGTCGTTTGGCCAAACAGTGGAGCTGCTCGTGTTGGTGAGCAGCTTCCGGAAACTCACCACGCGGACAGGACGCGTGATGGCTGTCCTCCAAGTCGAGGATCGTTCGGGAAGCAGCGAGATCGTGGTTTTCCCGGACCTGTACGAGAGCGTGCGGGAACTCATCGCCGACGAGGCAACGTTGGTTGTCCAGGCGCGCGTCGAAGAACGGAACGAGGAACTTCAGCTGGTCGCGCAAGCGATCTGGGATCCGCGTGCGTTGCTCAGTGAGTTGACTCGGTCGTCCCGGATCGTTCATGTGCGTTTGCCGGTTTCGCAAAGTGTCGATGACGATATCGAGCAGATGCATGCTTTGCGTGAGCTGTTCGCACAGTTCCCGGGTGACGACGAACTCTACCTGCACCTCCCGATCGGCGACCGCGAGGTCACGTTGCGTGCCCGACTGCACGTCGATTGGTGCGAGGACTTCGAACGGGTGGTGAATTCCCTCCTCGGGGGCAGAGGGGCTGTGTGGGTCGAGGTGCACGGGCCGGAGGCATTTCTCGATGCCGCCTGAAGACACGGTCAGTCCGAGGCGAGGCGTTCCAGGAGCGCGATCGTGCGTAACGGCTCGGCAGTCAGAACGAGGCACAGATCACCTGCTTGGGCGAGCGAGAAGACGTAGTGAAGAGCCTGTTCGAAGTCGGGTTGCGTGACGAGGATCGGTGGGTAAGGGTTGTGGACGACACCGTCCTGGAAGAGACGATAGCGCTCGTCGTCGATCGGCTCGGTGAGGACGATCAACCCATTGAGACGACCAAGCAGTCGGCCGACTTCCTGGACTTCGCCATCCTGTAGCCACGGAAAAGCATGGGTCAGCACGAGCGTACGGCGCGGACTACGGTGGCGGATCCCCCGGATAAGCGAGCGGAGTGCCCACGGGTAACGAGCTCCATCGATGAGCACGTCGTGGCCCCGCACCGAGAGGATATTGCAGGAACCGGGTAGCGTCTGCGCATCCGGAAGGAAGGTACGCGCGACTGCGTCGATGGTGGTGATCGGTAATCCCAGCGCCAAAGCCAGGGCGCTGGCACACATGATGTTTTGGATTTGAAACGTCAGTGCTCCACCGAGCGTACAGGGAGCATCACGGACGTCGGTGATGACGACGTCCTCCGATTCCGCTGGCCGTCGAGCGGCTTCGTCCAGTCCCAGAGACGGCTCGTTGGGTGTTCGCAGCGCGACGGTAAGCCTACGCATGCTTGTGGCGAGTCGAACTAGTGCTTGATTGGCGATGATGAGTCCGTCCTGACACCAGAGTGCCGGGAGGCCTCGATCTCGGAAGCGCCGCAAGGCGGGGTTGTCTGGATGCAGTGCGACGAAGACGACGTGGCTCCGGGAGCGGTCGGCCAGACCGAGGACAGCCGGATCGTCAGCGTTGAGAACGAGGACGCCGTCGCGGTGAACGGCCCGCGCGACGATCTCATGAGCTCGTCTGGCATGCCGGCTCTCGGGGGTGAGAAGGCAGGCTTCGTCGTTGCCACAGAGAGTGGTAATCGCCCCCAGGGCATAACGGCCTTCAGGGAGCCCGACAGATGCGACGACGGGGGCCTCCAACTCCTGCACGGCGAGATCGAGTTCTCCTGCGGCAAGCGCGCGAACGACGATGCTCCATGGCTGGAGTTCTCCTGGTAAGCGCTGGTCGTTCACGTATACGCCGCTGCTGCTCCAGAGGGCGCTCGCCAGCGAGCGGGCGCGGAGCATCCGGTAGAGCAGCCACGCGGTGGTCGACTTCCCGCGCGTACCGGTGACAGCGACGAGCGGCAACGGGTCGACAGCACGCGTCACGTCCAGGGCGAACGTCCGTTCAACCGTGGTCAGGTCGTTTCGATCGGCGGTCATCGTCTCCGATCCGTGGTTCTTGCACATCGACACACCCGAGCCATTCGCGAAGGATAGCGGTGGCGCGCTCCAGAGCGCGGGCGCGATGACTGATCCGGTTTTTCTCCTCCAATGTCATTTCGGCGAACGTGTGCTCTTCCGAGAGTGGACGGAAGATCGGGTCGTACCCGAACCCGCGTTGTCCCCGTGGAGCTTCGACGATGGTACCTTCGACCGTCCCTTCGGCAAGCGCTTCGTGGCCGTCCGGAGCGACGAGAGCGATCACCGCCCGGAAGCGTGCCGTCCGCCGCGTGGGTGGGAGACCGCGCAACTGTTCGAGGAGGAAAGCGACATTCTGGGCGTCGGTCGCACCTTCCCCGGCGAACCGTGCGGAGTGTACGCCTGGACGACCGCCGAGTGCATCGACCTCCAGGCCGGAGTCATCCGCGATCGCGATGAGCCCACTGGCGCGGGCGACCGCTCTTGCCTTCAGCAAGGCGTTCTCGGCGAAGGTGTGACCGGTCTCCGGTGGCAAGTCGATGCCTAACTCGGCCGCCGACACGACATCGATGCACGAAGGAAGCAGCGATCGGAATTCGCGCAATTTCCCGGGATTCGCGGTAGCGAGCACGATTCTGGGCTTCGTCACTCGTCCGGCTCTCCGACAGAGGTCTCGATGCTCCCTGATCCGATTGAACCACCAGCACCGATAGCGCTCAGTCGAAAGAGCTGCAGCGCGTTTCGAGTCGTCTGAACGGCGATCTCCGCTTCGGAGACCGACCGCAAATGGGCGATCGTCGCGAGCACGAACGGAAGGAAAGCTGGCTCGTTCCGCTTGCCACGGTGTGGGGAGGGGGCGAGATAGGGTGCATCGGTCTCCAGGAGCATCAGCTCGAGCGGCATATCCTGCACAGCGTGACGGAGCGGTTCGGCGTTGCGGTAGGTCACCACGCCTCCGATACCGAGATGGAGACCCAGCTCGAGGAACCGGCACGCCAGCTCGCGGTCCCCGGTGAAGCAGTGCATCACGCCACGGAACGAGCGCTGGTACGCGTTCAGGATCGTAAGCAGGTCATCATGTGCCTCACGCTGATGGAGTACGATTGGCAGGTCGTATTCCTGCGCCAGTTCCAGTTGCCGACGGAAGACACGCTGCTGAATCGCTGGATCGACGGTCTTCCAGTGATAATCCAGTCCGATCTCCCCGACGGCTCGAACCAACGGATGACGGAGAAGCTGTCGCAGGCGGTGTTCGACAGCTGAGTCGAACGCATCGGCTTCGTTCGGGTGAACCCCGAGCGCGACGACCAAGCCGGGTGTTCGTTCGGCGAGAGCCAGTGCACGATCCCAGCTGGCCGGCGAGTAGCCGATCAGGACGAAGGCGACCACACCAGCCTGGCGCGCCCGTTCCAGTACCGCCTCACGGTCGGCGTCGAACGCCGGCAGATCCAGATGGCAGTGCGTATCGACGAGCGTGACGGACACGGTTCACTTCACCGTGACACTCTTCGCGAGATTTCGTGGCTTGTCGGGATCGAGCCCGCGTCTGATCGCCAGTTCGTAGGCGAGAAGCTGGGCAGGCACGATCGCCACGAGCGGTGACGCGTCGCCGACATCGGCGATCGGGATGTGGACATGGAAAGCGTCGTCCGGTTCTGGTGAGATCCCAACGACCCACGCGCCGCGACTGCGAACCTCCATCGCTCCGGAAAGGATGTCAGCACGGGTTTCGTCGAGCGGTGAGACCACGATACACGGACTCCCCTCTTCGATAAGTGCGATCACTCCGTGCTTGAGTTCTCCTCCAGCGAATCCTTCAGCATGGATGTAGGTCACCTCTTTGATCTTCAAGGCAGCCTCGAGAGCCGTCGGGTACGACAAACCGCGACCGATCACGTAGCAGTGTTCGGCATCGACGAGTCGATCCGCGACGGCTCGGATGCGATCGAGCGTTTGCGGTGCCAGTGCTTGCTCCATGCCATCGACCGCCCGCCACAGGACATCGACGCCGACATGCTCGCTACCGTTCAGGATGTGCGCGGCCAGCAAGAGGACGGCGAGCTTTGCCGTGTACGCTTTGGTCGAAAGAACGCTCTGCTCCGGCCCAGCCGACAACGGTACCGTGAAGTCGGCGAGGCGATCGACCGTGGAGCCGGTGACGTTGACGAGGGCGGCGACTCTCGCACCGCGCCGCTTGGCTGCCTGCACCGCTTCGATGACGTCGACCGTCTCACCGCTCTGGGTCAACGCGATGACCAGCGACCGGTCGGTGAGAAAGTGTTCCTGGTACTTGAATTCGGACGCGATGACCGCGTTCACGTGCCGGCGTGCGATCCGGGAGAAGAGGTAACTCCCGCAGAGTGCGGCGTAGCCAGCAGTACCACAGCCGACAAGGAACGTGCCGTATGACTGTCGGATCAGGTCGGCGAGCTGACGAGCACCATCGAGCCGATTCCGAATAATCCGCTCGATGACACGCGGTTGCTCGTGAATTTCTTTGATCAGGTAGTGCGGGTATCCGCCGAGCGAGGTATCGGCCGGGCGCAGCGTCAAGGGTTCCCAGCGTGGTAGGCTCGGCGTTCCCGTACAGCGGTCGAAGAAGAGCGGGCCATCCTGGCGAAGCAGGACGATTTCTTCGTCACTGACGTAGTGGACGCGTTGGGCATGGCCGACCAGTGCCACAGCGTCGGAAGAGACGAACACGCCGCGTGGTCCGATACCGATGACCAGCGGCGACGTCGATTTGACGGCGACGAGTTGCTGGGACGGGAGGTGGAGCACGATGAAGGCATTGAGACCGCGGACGTGTGCGAAGGCCTGGCGGACGGCCTGGACCAGGAGATGCCCCGACTCGAGTTCGAAGCCGTTCGGTTCGATCGACCGGGAGGTGGTCAAGATCTCTTCCAAGAGGTGAGCGAAGACCTCGCTGTCCGTCCCGCTCCGGAAACGATGCCCTTTCCGCTCGAGCATCTCGCGGAGAACGCGGTAGTTTTCGATGATGCCGTTGTGGACGATCGCCAGCGTACCGGTGCAATCGACGTGCGGGTGCGCGTTCTCGTCGGTCACGCCGCCATGCGTTGCCCAGCGGGTGTGACCGAGCGCGATCGTCGTCGAGCCGTAGGCTGGGGACGCGGCAGGAATACGACCAGCGCGCTTGTCGACGACGAGCGTGGTCGTACGGTCTCGTTGGAAGGCGTACGCAATGCCCCATGAGTCGTATCCGCGGTATTCCAGCGTCCGCAAGGCGTCGACGACGAGTTCAGCTGGGAGCGGGTTCGCAGCCACAAAACCGAAAATGCCACACATCGGCGCAGTGACCTCCCTCGAGCAGTGTCCCCCCAGGCACGACTACCCGACGCGGATCTCGGGCTAAGTCCGCGCGAAAGTCGGTAGCGTGCGAAACTGCCCGGCGAGGCGGCGGAACGCACAAAATTGTCACCTGAGCGGGGGCACATCGGTGAGCCTTTGTCCTGGCAGTCACCTACCAGTTTTGCTCTCACCGTCACGACCGTGCCAGCCGGGAGGCCATCCGCCGAATGGTTCGATCAGCCTCCACCTCGTCAACTCGCCTTTCGCGAGTCCAGGCGCTCGACATTCGACTCCGACACCCCGCTCATTCCGCCTCCCGAACGGGGCGACTGTACCATAGCATCCCGAACGACAGCAAACTGGCGGTGAGACTGGCGAGTCGCCGGGAAATCTCGCGGTGCGGGGGTATACTTGCTCAGGTGGGCGGCGGCGAGTCGCCGAGCGTGCAGACGGCCGGTGGAGGCTCAGCGACCTCGTGTTGCTGGCAGTTCTGTTTCGGGGTAAAGCGAGGTACAGTGCATGATTCCCCGCTACACGCGTCCGGAAATGGGGCGCATTTGGAGCGAGGAGCACAAGATCGAACTCTGGCTCCGGGTGGAAATCGCCGTGGCGGAGGCCTGGGCCGAACGTGGCGTTGTGCCGGCGGAAGCACTGGAGCGGATTCGCCGCGCTCGCTGTGATCTTGCACGCATGCGTGAGATCGAGGCGGAGGTCGATCACGACGTCATCGCCTTCATTCGTGCGACGGTCGAGTCGATCGGGGAGGACGCTGGACGGTACTTCCACCTCGGTCTGACCAGTTCGGATGTCATCGACACGGCGCTCGCGCTCCAGCTCGTCGAGGCGAGCGATCTTCTCCTGGCTGATCTGGACGCGCTCTTGGCTGTTGTCGGCGAGCAGGCGGTGCGGCATCGACGGACGGTGATGATCGGCCGCACGCACGGGGTGCATGCTGAACCGATCACGTTCGGGTTCAAACTTGCCGGCTGGTACGCGGAGCTCCAGCGCCAGCGAGAACGGTTGCTGCGTGCGCGTGAAGAAATCCGCGTCGGAAAGATTTCCGGTGCGGTCGGGACACACGCGCATGTGCCCCCCGAGGTCGAAGAAGCGGTTCTCGAGCGACTCGGCTTGCGCGTCGATCCCGTCTCGACCCAGGTCGTGGGGCGTGACCGTCATGCGACCTTCCTCATGACATTGGCTGGGATCGGGTCGACGCTCGACCGCTTCGCGACGGAAATCCGCCACCTCCAGCGTACCGAGGTGCGCGAACTCGAGGAGCCGTTCGATCCCACGAATATGGGTTCCTCGGCGATGCCGCACAAGCGAAATCCGCACGAGAGCGAGCGGATGACCGGACTCGCTCGCTTGCTCCGGAGTTCTGTTCACGCCGCACTCGAGAACGTGGTGCTGTGGCACGAGCGCGATATCAGTCACAGTTCGGTCGAGCGCGTCATCCTGCCGGATGCCTGTATCGTGCTCGACTTCATGCTGGCTTCGATGATGCATATCGTTCGGAACTGGGTCGTCTATCCCGAGCGGATGCGCAAGAACCTGGAAGCCACGCACGGTGCCATCTTCTCGCAACGAGCGATGCTCGCGCTGGTCCAGGCGGGAATGGATCGACAGCAGGCGTACCGGCTGATCCAGCGTCTGGCTCGCGAGGCTTGGGAACGCGAGACGTCGCTGCGTGATTTGTTGCACGACGAGCCTACAGTACGGGCCTATCTCTCCGAGGAGGAGATCGAGCGGATTTTCGATCTGGAGCCATTCCTCCGCTCTGTCGATGTTGCATTTCAGCGGGTCGGCTTACCTCTGGAAGAGCCGGTTGAGGTGGGTCCATCGTGAAACAGGTACCCGTCGTTTTGCACGTCGATCTGCCCGGTATTCCGCTCTATCGGCGTGGCAAAGTTCGCGAGCTGTTCGATCTGGGCGACCACCTGTTGTTGGTCGCCACGGATCGCATTTCCGCATTCGATGTCGTTTTGCCCAACGGCATTCCGGGCAAGGGGATCGTCTTGACGCAACTTTCTGCATTCTGGTTCGAGTGGTTCGGGCCTACGATTCATTCGCACTACCTCACGACCGAATTGCCTCCCGAGGTCAGCGCCTACCGTTCGGTACTCGACGGCCGTTCGATGGTGGTCCGGAAGGCAACGCGGATTCCGATCGAGTGCGTTGCGCGAGGCTATCTGGCGGGCTCGGCCTGGGCCGAGTATCAGGCGACCGGCACCGTCAGTGGCCTCCGTCTCCCTG
The DNA here is from genome assembly GCF_026241205.1 of Thermomicrobium sp. 4228-Ro. Classification (NCBI taxonomy): domain Bacteria; kingdom Pseudomonadati; phylum Thermomicrobiota; class Thermomicrobia; order Thermomicrobiales; family Thermomicrobiaceae; genus Thermomicrobium; species Thermomicrobium sp. 4228-Ro. Next base: position 258,724 of record NZ_JAPFQM010000001.1, on the reverse strand, counting down.
CTGGCCTTCGCGAGAGTGAGCGCTTACCGGAACCCATTTTCACGCCGGCGATCAAGGCCGAAGAAGGGCACGACGAGAACATTTCGTTCGTCGAGCTCGTCGACCGGGTCGGTGAGGACCTGGCCCACGAGCTGCGTGATCGGACACTGGAGATCTACAGCAAGGCAGAGCGCTATGCGAGAGAACGCGGCATCATCATCGCTGACACGAAGCTCGAATTCGGTTGGATCGATGGGAAGCTCGCTGTCATCGACGAACTCCTGACGCCGGATAGCTCGCGCTTCTGGGATGCCGATCGTTACGCACCTGGCCACTCGCAGCCGTCATTCGACAAACAGTTCGTGCGCGATTGGCTTCTGGCGAGCGGTTGGGAGAAGCGACCTCCGGCTCCGGAACTCCCGCCAGATGTCGTGGAGAAGACAGCTGAGAAGTATCGGGAGGCGTATCGCCGGCTGACCGGACGACCGGTGCCGTTTCTCGAGACATGAGGGAGGGTGCGGTGAGCGATACGATACGCTGGCGTGCCGAGGTCTACGTTTCCCTGCGGCCCGGGGTGAACGATCCACAGGGACTTGCAGTGCGGGATGGTTTACGCCGTCTCGGCTACGACGAAGTCGAGGACGTCCGGGTCGGCCGCTTCGTGCAGCTATGGCTCAGCGCGCCCGACGCCGAAACGGCTGAACGTCGTGTCGCGGCGATGTGCGAGCAACTGCTGGCCAATCCGGTCGTCGAACAATACCGGTTCACTGTCGAGCCAGCATAGAGGAAGCGAGGGGGCCGGCGATGCGCTTCGGTATCGTCACGTTTCCCGGTAGCAATGGCGATCACGACGCACTCATGGCCGTCCGTCTCGGCTTGGGGCAACCAGCTGAGTTGGTCTGGCATACAGAAACGGACCTCTCCGATTACGATTGCCTCATCATTCCAGGTGGGTTCTCCTACGGTGACTATCTGCGGCCCGGGGCGATCGCGCGCTTCGCGCCGGTGATGGAAGCGGTGGCTCGGGAGGCGCAAGCTGGCAAGCCGATTCTCGGCATCTGCAACGGGTTCCAAATCCTCACGGAGGCACAGCTCCTTCCCGGGGCGCTGCTGCGGAATGCATCGCTCGAGTTCGTGTGCGACTGGGTGTTCGTGCGCGTCGAACAGCACCGGACACCATGGACGAGTCGTCTCGTGCCGGGTCAGCTCTTGCGCCTCCCGATCGCACACGGCGACGGGCGGTACTTCGTCGACGAACGGACGCTGCGCGATCTCGAGCGGAACGGGCAGGTCGTGTTCCGCTACGTCGATGCCGAGGGGCGTGTCACTCCAGAAGCGAATCCGAACGGCTCGGTCGCGAACATCGCGGGAGTGTGCAACGAGCGAGGCAATGTCGTGGGCCTGATGCCCCATCCGGAACGTGCCTACGACCGCTTGATCGGCGGTGACGAAGGACTCCAGATCTTGGCCTCGGTCCTGGCGGTCGGATGGGAACTCGTGCGCGGACATCGCTCGTAGCGGCACGCGTTTCGACGAAGGTCGGTGGAGCATATGCCAGTCACGCCGGAAATCCTGCGCGAAGTAGCCTTGACAGAAGAGGAGTATCAGCGAGCCGTCGAGTTACTGGGGCGTGAGCCGAATCTCGTCGAGCTGGGGATGATCGGCGCGCTCTGGAGCGAGCACTGTGGCTACAAGCACTCACGTCCCTTGTTGAAGAAGCTTCCGACCACTGGCCCTCATGTCGTGCAGGGACCAGGGGAGAACGCCGGCGCGGTCGATCTCGGTGATGGCCTCGTGGCGGTGCTCAAGATCGAGTCGCACAACCACCCGAGTGCCGTCGAACCGTTCCAGGGAGCGGCGACCGGCGTCGGTGGGATCGTCCGGGACATCTTCGCGATGGGGGCACGGCCGATCGCGATAGCCGATTCCCTGCGATTCGGCCCGCTCGACGAGCCGCGTCAACAGTATCTGTTCCATGGTGTCGTCGGTGGAATCGGTTGGTACGGCAACTGCCTGGGTATCCCGACGGTCGCCGGCGACGTGTTCGTGATGCCGGAATATCGCCAGAACCCTCTGGTCAACGCGATGTGCGTGGGCATTGCCGAGCGCGAGGCGCTGGTGCGGGCTCGTGCGTCAGGTGTCGGCAATCTCGTTGTCTTAGTGGGAGCGGATACTGGGCGCGATGGTATACACGGGGCAACGTTCGCTTCGGTCGAGGATCCGGAGCGCTCGCATCGCGGCGTCGTCCAAGTCGGGAACCCATTCCTGGAAAAGCTCTTGCTGGAAGCGTGCCTCGAGGTGCTGAGCACGGGTGCGGTTATCGCGATGCAAGACCTGGGGGCGGCTGGACTGACGAGTGCGAGTGCCGAGATCGCCGCGCGCGGGGGAACCGGAATCGAACTCGATGTGGCAGCGGTCCCGCGGCGAGAGAGCGGTATGACCCCGTACGAGGTGATGCTCTCGGAGAGTCAGGAGCGGATGCTCCTGGTGGTGCAGCCGGACGGTCTCGACCGAGTGCTCGAGATCTTCCGCCGGTGGGAACTTCATGCGGTGGTTATCGGCCGGGTGACCGATGATGGCCTCCTGCGGGTTCTCGAGAACGGGGAACCGGTCGCTGAACTCCCTGTTTCGCTCCTGACAGAGGCGTGCCCGACATACGTGCGGGAAGCTCGGGAATCGCCGGAGATCGCCGCGCGTCGCGGCTACGACCCGCATACCCTGCCAGACCTGAGTCCGAGCGATGTCTTGCCTGCTCTCCTCACGTTGCTTCGTTCGCCGAACATCGTCTCGCGGCGACCGATCTATCGCACCTATGATCATACGATCCTGACGAACACGGTACTGCCGCCGGGGGTGGCGGACGCCGCGGTCTTGCGTATCAAGGGACACCGGTTCGGTATCGCCATCAAAACGGACTGCAACCCGCGCTACTGTTTGCTCGATCCGCGACTCGGCGCTCAGCATGCGGTTGCCGAGGCGAGCCGGAACGTGAGTTGTGTCGGTGCCGAGCCGCTGGCGATCACTGACTGTCTCAACTTCGGGAATCCGGAGCGCCCGGAGGTGTATTACCAGCTGGTCGAGGCGATCGAGGGGATCGCCGAAGCGTGCCGTATCCTCGGTGTTCCCGTCGTGAGCGGGAACGTGAGTCTCTACAACGAGACCGAAGGACGTTCGATCCCGCCGACGCCGGTGATCGGTGTCGTGGGTCGGTTGCCAGACGTGCACCGCCATGTCGGACTGGGCTTCGCGGGAACCGGAACGGTATTCCTGGTCGGGCCGGAGACGGCCAGTCTGGGGGCCAGCGAGTACTTGGCATGGTGTCATGGAGTCGTAGCTGGGGCACCACCCGCGCTCGACCTCGAATTGGAACGACGTGTGCAAGCGTTCGTTCGTGAGGCGATCCAGCGCGGCCTGGCGCTCGCGGCTCACGATTGTAGCGAGGGGGGCTTACTGGTCGCACTCGTCGAAAGTTGTGTCGTCGGTGGTGTCGGAGGATCGTTCACGGTCGATGCACTGGTCGCACACAACGGGCGCTTGGATGCGACGTTGTTCGGGGAGAGCGGTTCGCGCGTCGTCCTTCAGGTGGCGCCGGGAGCGGAGGGTGCCTACCTGGCGCTCGCCCATCAGTATGGGGTACCAGTGACCGAACTCGGTCACACTGGCGGTATGCAGTTTTCCATCGTGGGCATCGTGGAGTGCGAGCTGGACGAGCTCCGCGTGGTGTGGAGCGCTGGAATCAGTTCCTGACGGGGCGAACCTGTCCGTACAGTCGACGTGGTAGACTGAAAACAGGAACGAGAGACGGTCGGCGAGGTGCTGCGTGGGAGCGATGACGGGTCCACGCGAAGCCTGTGGGGTTTTCGGCGTCTTTGCGCCGGGTGAGGATGTCGCACGCCTCACCTTTTTTGGTCTGTACGCGTTGCAGCATCGCGGACAGGAGAGCGCCGGCATCGCGACGAGCGACGGTGAGCGGATCTCTCTGCATCGTCGCATGGGGCTGGTGAGCTCCGCGTTCACTGAGGAGGACTTGCGTGACCTCCGCGGGCACATCGCCGTCGGACATACGCGTTACAGCACGACCGGCAGCAGTGTCCCGGTGAACGCCGGGCCGTTCGTTGTCGCTGAGGCTGGTGAAGCGATCGCAGTGTCGCATAACGGGAACCTCGTCAACGGCGAGGACTTGCGGCGCGAGCTGCTGGATGCCGGTATCCGACTGGAGAGCACGACCGATACGGAAGCGCTGGCGTGGACGATTCTCCGGGCCCGTGGCGGGACCTGGCCGGAGCGAATCCGGCAAGCGATGGAGCGCCTCGTCGGTGCCTATAGTTTGGCGATTCTGACCAGAGAATCGTTGATCGCTGTGCGCGATCCGCTGGGTATCCGTCCGCTCTGTCTCGGGCGGTTGGACACCGGGTGGGTGGTCGCGTCCGAAACATGCGCTCTGGCGACGATCGGGGCCGAGTTCGTTCGTGAGGTCGATCCGGGCGAGATCATCGTCATCGGCGAGCACGGGGTCGCTTCCTATCCGGCCCCTGAGCTTGCTCCCGAACAGGCGATGTGCGTGTTCGAGTTCATTTACTTCGCGCGCCCGGACAGCGCGATCATGGGTCAGCGGCTCCATGTCGTGCGTCAGAGGATGGGGGCGGAGCTGTGGCGCGAGCATCCGGCTGACGCCGATCTCGTCGTGCCGTTGCCCGATTCGGCAGTGCCGGCGGCGATCGGCTATTCGCTCGCGTCCGGGATTCCCTACGCAGAAGCGTTGATCAAGAATCGCTACATCGGGCGCACCTTTATTCAGCCGGACCAGCGTCTGCGCGAGCAGGGGGTGAAACTTAAGTTCAATGCGCTTCCGGAGGTGCTCGAGGGGAAGCGCGTCGTGCTGGTAGACGATACGATCGTGCGCGGTACGACCAGCCGACCGATCGTCGAGCTTTTAAAGCAGAACGGTGCGCGCGAAGTACACATGCGCGTGCACTCACCACCGATTCGCTGGCCATGTCATCTGGGTGTGGACATGGCGACACGCGAGGAGCTCATCGCCGCGCACCTTTCCGTCGAGGAGATCGGGCAGGCGATCGGCGCTGATTCGATCGGTTACCTCTCCTTGGAAGGGTTGTTTCGCGCTATCGGGTTACCTGCCGATCGTTTCTGCGCGGCCTGTCTGACCGGGCGTTACCCCGTTCCGATTCCACCCGAGCATTTCCAGCGACGCCTCGGTCGTCGAGTCGAACCGGTCGTGGCGCGCTCGTGACCTGTCGCTGGGGAAAGAGGAAATCCTCTTGACTCCTACGGACGAGAAGTCCTACACTCGCCGCGACAGGCCAGATGATCGAGGCGGTGTGCACGTGTCGACGAAGGTGACTCCGCTCTACGAACGCCACAAGTCGCTGGGGGCTCGTTTCATCGAGTTCGCTGGCTGGACGATGCCGGTTCAGTACGAGGGCATCGTCAGTGAGCACGTCGCGGTGCGAACGCGGGCGGGTCTGTTCGACCTGGGTCACATGGGGCAGGTCATCGTACGAGGGAAGGATGCGCTCCGGTTCCTGCAGTACGTGACCGCAAATGACGTGGCGAGGCTGCAGCCTGGACGTGCACAGTATTCGCTCTTGCTGTATCCGACTGGTGGCGTCGTCGACGACATCATCGTGTATGACCTGCCGGATGGTACAGCCTATCTCGTTGTGGTCAACGCGGCCAACACTGAGAAGGATCTCGAGTGGTTGCGGGCGCACCGGTCACACCATCCCGAGTGGGCAGTCGAGATCGAGGACATCTCGGATCGGACAGGTATGGTAGCCCTGCAGGGTCCTTTGGCCGAGCCGATCCTCCAGCGACTCACGACTTTCCATCTCAGAACGCTCCCCTCGTTCGGAATCGCTCAGATCGAGGTCGCTGGCATTCCGACGCTCGTCGCGCGAACGGGCTACACAGGAGAAGATGGATTCGAGTTCTATTGCTCGATCGAGCGCGTCGTTGATCTCTGGGATGCGCTTCTCGCGGCGGGCCAGCCGCATGGTCTCGTGCCCGTGGGATTGGGTGCTCGGGACACGCTGCGTATCGAAGCTGGCCTTCCGTTGTACGGAAACGAGCTCTCGCCGGAGATCACACCGCTCGAGGCAGGTCTCGGTTGGGTCATCGCCTGGGAAAAGGGGCCGTTCGTGGGGCGGGAGGCACTGGTACGGCAACGGGACGAGGGCCCTCCCAGAAGGCTCGTCGGCTTCGAGCTCGTCGAACGTGGTGGTATCCCGCGCCACGGGTACCCGGTGCAAGTTGGGAACGAGGTCATCGGGGCGGTCACCAGCGGGACCGTATCGCCGACGCTGGGAAAGACGATCGGGATGGCACTCGTCGCGCGTGCGTACGCGGGGATCGGGAAACCGTTCGCGATCGTCATCCGGAACCGACCGGTCGAGGCAGTGCAGGTCAAGTTACCGTTCTACCGGCGCAGTCGCGCTACGCCTCGATCGGTCACGTAGTCGGTCGAGTAGGGCATGCAGCATAGGAGGGAGCATGGCGGAGGTTCGCGACGGTTTGCGCTACACGCGGACGCACGAGTGGGTCCGCGTCGAGGGAGACGTTGCGGTGGTTGGGGTGACAGACTTCGCTCAGTCCGAGCTCGGAGACATTACGTATCTGGAGCTGCCGGAGCCCGGCACGACGGTCAGGCAGGGCGAGTCGATGGGCGTGATCGAATCGGTCAAGGCGGCGTCGGACATCTATGCTCCGGTGTCCGGTGAGATCGTCGAGGCCAATAAGACGGTCGTCGAGTCGCCCGAACTGGTGAACAAGAGCCCGTACGACGAGGCGTGGCTCGTCAAGATCAAGCTCAGTGCGCCGGATGAGCTGGAGCGTCTGATGGATGCCGAGGCGTATCGGCAGTTTCTCGCCGAAACAGCCGCGATGGCTTGAGTAGAGGAGGGGCCGGGATGGTGTTCTCGCCACATACGACGGATGACCGAGCGCGGATGCTCGAAACGATCGGGGTCGAGACGCTCGAGCGTTTGTTCGAGACCATCCCGGCACGGTACCGCTTCCCGGAGCTCCGTTTACCACCGGCTCTCTCGGAATCGGACGTCTTTCGCGAGCTCTACTCGCGTGCCGGGCGTAATCGTGCGGCGATCGACCTTCCGACTTTCCTCGGAGCCGGTTCCTACAACCACTATGTGCCAGCGGTCGTCCAGCAGATCCTGTGGCGGGGTGAGTTTTACACGGCGTACACGCCCTATCAACCCGAAGTGTCGCAGGGGACACTCCAGTCGATCTACGAGTTCCAGTCGCTGGTCTGTCTCCTGACGGGTATGGAGGTGGCGAACGCGTCGATGTACGACGGTGCGACGGCACTGGCGGAGGGAGCCCTGCTCTGCGTCTCGCCACCGCGGGGACGGACGAAGATCGTCGTCTCCGGAACGGTTCATCCGCACTATCGGAGCGTGTTGCGCACCTATACTCGGGGGCTACCGGTCGTCGTCCAGGAGCTGCCGACTCCCTCACGCCTACGCACGACGACCGCGGATGTGGCGGAGGCGCTCGACGAGTCGACGGCGTGCCTCGTGGTCCAATATCCGAATTTCTTCGGTCGTATCGAGGATCTCGCGGCGCTGGCCGAGCGGGCGCACGCGGTCGGAGCACGGTTCGTGGTCTCAGTCTATCCGATCGCGCTTGGGCTACTCCGTCCACCAGGCGAGCTCGGCGCCGACGTCGTGACCGGCGAGGGACAGTGCCTGGGTATTCCGCAGTCGTTCGGTGGGCCAGCCCTGGGGTTGCTCGCGGCACGTCTGGAACTGGTACGGCATTTGCCCGGGCGTCTCATCGGGGCGACCGTCGACCGCGAGGGGAAGCGCGGGTTCGTGATGGTGCTCCAGACGCGGGAGCAGCATATCCGGCGCGAGAAAGCGACGTCCAATATCTGTACGAACCAAGGGCTCATGGCACTGGCTGCGACAGTCTATCTCTCGGCACTCGGGAAGAGCGGTCTCCGCCGGATCGCCGAACTGTGTTATCACAAGGCGCACTATCTCGCCGACCGTCTCGCGAGCTTGCCTGGGTGGGAACTCGTCGGCGAAGGTCCCTTCTTCAACGAGTTCGTCGTTCGTTGCCCGCGCGATCCGCGCGAGATCAACGACCGGCTGCTCGAGCGGGGTATCATCGGCGGTCTCCCGCTCGGAACCTTCGAACCAGCACATGAGGATCTCCTGTTGCTCTGTGCGACCGAACTGACGACACGCGAGCAGATCGATCAACTCGTCGAGGCACTGTCCTCGCTCGCGGCATAAGTCGGCAATACGAGCGTGATTGGGGCACAATGGAACCCGGATGCTCGTCAGCAGCATCCGGGTTTTTGCGTTCAGGAGCTTGCTGGTATGGCGTTACCGCAGGTCGCCATCGTCGGGCGCCCGAACGTCGGCAAGTCGACGCTCTTCAATCGCCTCGTCCGTCAGCGGCGGGCCATCGTCGAGGAAGTACCGGGTACGACACGCGACCGGATCTACGGTGTCGTCGAATGGGATGGTATCCGTTTCGGCGTGTTCGATACCGGTGGCCTGTTGACCGAAGAAGAGATCGCACGGTCGACGGAACGCGAGCTCGTCGAAGCGACGAAGGCGCAGGCCGAGCTGGCCATCGCTGAAGCGGATGTGATCGTCTTCGTGGTCGATGCCTCGACTGGCCCCACGACAGGCGACTGGGAGGTTGCGAACTTCCTCCGACAGACGAAGAAACCGATCGTCCTCGTCGCGAACAAGGCGGAATCGCGCGAGCGCGAGTTGGCTGCCCTGCAGTTCTACGAACTCGGTTTGGGGGATCCGATACCGATTTCGGCCTTGCACGGTAAGGGTATCGTCGATCTGCTCGAAGCGATCGCGGAACGGTTGCCAGCCCGTGAACGAGAAGTAGAGGAAGCCGAGTTCGAGAAGCCGAAAATCGCCATCGTGGGGCGCCCGAATGTCGGTAAATCAGCATTGCTGAATGCGATTTTGGGGCAACCGCGACAGATCGTTTCGCCGATTCCCGGAACGACCCGCGATGCGGTGGATACCGAACTCGTCTGGAAGGGGCAGCCGATCGTACTCATCGACACGGCTGGCATCCGTCGCCCGGGTCGAATCGAGCGCGGTATCGAGCGGTACAGCGTCTTGCGGGCGGAGCGTGCGATCGAGCGTGCCGATGTTGCGATCGTGGTCATCGATGCGAGCGAGCCGTTCACCCATCAGGATCAGGCAGTCGCTGGCAAGGTCATCGATGCGAAGAAGGGGGTCGTGCTCGCCATCAACAAGTGGGATCTCTTCGAGCATATGGAGGGAGCGCGAGAAGCGTTCGAGGAGGATGCTCGGGAGACCTTTCACTTCATGCCGTGGGCACCGTTGGTCTTCATCTCGGCACTGACCGGGAAGAACGTCGAGCAGGTGGTCGATCTCGCGCTCGTGGTGGTCGCGGAGCGTTCACGACGTATCCCGACTGCGGAGTTGAACGATCTCCTGCGCGAGGCGGTCGCGCACCATCCGCCACCGACCAAACCGGGCAAGTGGGTGAAGTTCTATTACGTGACGCAGGCGGAAGTGAATCCCCCGACGTTCGTGTTCTTTTGCAACCGTCCTGAGCTCGTCCACTTCTCCTACAGGCGTTACCTGGAAAATCGCATTCGCGAACGCTACGGTTTCCTCGGAACGCCGATCGAGCTCATTTTCCGCGAGCGGGCACGCTCCGCTCCTGCTTGGGAGCGCAGTCGCAAGTGACGAGAGGAGGTCAGTTTTGGGAGGTAGGGTGACGATGGACCAACTCTTGTGGGCGTCGGATCCGGAGGTCGCGGACGCGATCGCCTGTGAGGAGCGACGACAGAGCAGCACGATCGAGCTGATCGCTTCGGAAAACTTCACGAGTCCGGCGGTTCTCGCTGCGGTGGGTTCGGTCCTGACGAACAAGTATGCAGAGGGGTATCCGGGGCGACGGTACTACGGCGGCTGCGAGTGCGTCGACCGTGTGGAGGCACTCGCGATCGAGCGGGCGAAGAAACTGTTCGGCGCGGAGCACGTCAACGTCCAGCCGCATTCGGGAGCCCAAGCCAATCTGGCGGCGATGTACGCGGTGCTGCGTCCGGGCGATCGGATCCTCGGTATGAGCTTGCAGCACGGCGGTCATCTGTCACATGGCGCGAAGGTGAACGTGTCCGGGCAGTGGTTCGAGTCGTTTTTCTACAGTGTCGATCCGGAAACGGAGCGTATCGATTACGACGCGGTTCTGGAGATTGCGGAGACCGTGCGGCCCCGGTTGATCATCGCTGGGGCGAGCGCGTATCCACGTGTCATCGACTTTCACCGCTTCCGTGAAATTGCCGATCGGGTGGGTGCGGTGCTCATGGCCGATATCGCGCACATCGCTGGCATGGTGGCGGTGGGGCTGCACCCGACACCGGTGGGAGCCGCACAGATCGTGACGACGACGACGCACAAGACACTGCGCGGGCCACGCGGCGGCATGATCTTGTGCGATGCGGAGTACGCGGAAGCGATCGACAAGGCCGTGTTCCCGGGAACGCAAGGTGGCCCGCTCATGCATGTGATCGCGGGGAAAGCGGTCGCGTTCGGTGAGGCGCTTCGTCCCGCTTTCCGCCGGTACATCGAGCGTGTCCTCGAGAATGCTCAGGTTTTAGCTGAGACGTTACAGGCAGAAGGCTTTCGTCTCGTGGCGGGCGGAACCGACAATCACTTGCTCCTCGTCGATCTCCGGCCAGTCGGTATCAGTGGAAAGAAGGCGCAGCGCGTGCTGGACGAGGTCGGGATCACGGTCAACAAGAACGCTATCCCGAACGATCCCCGACCGCCGACGCTCACCAGCGGCATTCGCATCGGGACGCCCGCGATGACGACCCGCGGTTTCGGTGCGGAGGAGATGCGCTTGACCGGTCGCCTGATCGCTCAGGTCCTGCGAGCACCGGACGATGAAGCGCTCAAGGCCCGGGTACGGGCACAGGTAGCGGAACTGGTGTCGCACTTTCCGGTACCGGGGGTTACGATTGATGTGCTGAGCGGATGATGGTCGGTCGCGTACTGCGTGGGGCGGGCTGACCCGATGATGCTCGAGCGAGCATGTATTGCCCTCATGACGGCTTCGGTTGCAGCGCTCGTCTGTGCCTTCGTTATCCCACGCGTGATTCAGGTCGCTCATCGGTTCGACTTGCTGGCCTATCCCACCGAGGCGCGCTGGGTTCATACTCGACCGATCCCGCGCATCGGTGGTCTGGCGATCTTCATCGGGTTCCTGAGCGGTCTCGCCCTAACGTTCATGCTGCCAGTCGATCGGTTTCCGGTCGAGGTCGAACGTATCGTGCTCCTCGTGCTGGGAGCGACGCTCGTGCTCGCCGCGCACCTCTACGATGATCTGATTGGTCTCGGACCGGTTACCAAACTGGCGTGGCAGTGTGCGGGAGCGGCGGTGGTGATCCTTCCGCGTCTCCGCGGACCGGATCACGGCTTGGTCATCGAGCAGTTCAACAGCCCACTCGGTGGAGTTGTCGTCCTTCCGCTCGTTCTGGCGGTGCCGTTCACGCTGCTCTGGATCGTCGGCATGATGAATACGGTCAACTTTCTGGACGGGCTCGACGGTCTTGCTGGTTCAGTGACGTTGATCGCTGCGCTCGTCATGTTCCTCCACACATTCTTGCGTCCTGCCGACAACCCGCAGTTCACGATCTCGCTCTTGGCGGCAACCCTGGCGGGCAGTGTTCTCGGTTTCCTCATTTTCAACTGGCATCCCGCGCGGATCATGATGGGCGATTCGGGGGCGATGTTCCTCGGATACAGTCTGGCGGTCTTGAGTATCATCGGGGGCGCCAAGATCGCTACCGCTTTGCTGGTTCTCTGGGTGCCGATCCTGGATGTCGCTTGGCTCATCATCTATCGGCTGTGGAACGGTCGCTCTCCACTCGAGGCGGATCGTGGACACCTGCATCACCGCCTGCTGGATCTCGGCTGGTCGCAGCGCCGCATCGCGGCGGCTTTCGTGTCGGTGTCGGCTGGGTTCGGTGCGCTCGCGTTGGTCATGCCGGGACCGCTGTACAAATTCATCGTGTTGATCGTTGCGGGGGTTGCCGGGCTGGTCGTGCTCTCGTGGTTAGCCCGCCTTCGCCCAATCTCGCAGCCTGGCGATGTCCGGCGCGAGGATGTTTCGTCAGCCTGAGTTCATCGTGCAGCGGCATGGTGAGGTGCGTCGATGCCCGTCTACGAGTACCGCTGTCGTGCCTGCAGACGGCGTTTCACCAAGTTCTTCCGTTCGTTTGCTTCCGTGACCGATCCTGACTCCTGCCCGTATTGCGGTGCGGTCGCGGTCGAGCGTGTGCTATCGCGCGTTATCGTGCGCCGCCAGTCGGTGCGAGACGAGGCGCTGGTGGATGATTGGCAGGAGGACGAGAGCCTTTCCGGTGCAACCGAGGAGTGGGACGACGAGCCGGACTTGCCGGATGTGCCCGATAGCGAGGATCCGCGCGAGTTCGCTCGCTGGGCACGCGAGATGGCAGCACACGTCGGTGAGCCGCTCGATCCGGCCTTCGAGCGGGCGCTCGCTGACCTCGAGCGTGGGGAAGATCCCGATCGGGTCCTCGAACGGCTCGAAGAGGAGACAGCTGAAAGTGCCGTTGACGTCTCGAATGGGGAATCCGAGCAGCTCGACTAGCGACTGCGCCAGACCTGCCAGGCGAGAATCAGCGAGGCGAACACGATACTGACGAGGCCGAGTGCGAGCAGTGGTCCTGCCCAGCGGACGAGCCAGTCCGGGTGCCAGACGTTGAGGAGGAGACTGAAGCTGATGGCCGCAGCAGCGAGGAGAATCGCGATCACCAGACGATTGACCATGGCGCTCAAGCGGTGGGTGACGTCTGGGAGTTCTGCGAGATGCATGGTCACTTCGAGTTCGGCTTGTTCGAGTCGGCGCAGGAGGCGATCGATCCGGCGCGGTAACTCTGCCGCCTGACGGACTCCGTCCTCGATCGAACGAGCCAAGAGCGGGAGCCAGGTGAGGGGAAGGTAGCGCTCGATGAGGAGTCGCCGGACATAGGACTCGGCGAGCTGGAACGGTCGGAAGTTCGGATCGAGCCGCTGTCCGACTCCTTCGTGCATGGACAGCGTCTTTGCCAGGAGACTGAGTTCCGGGGGCAGGGTGAGACGCCAACGACGCATCAGCCGGAAGAGATCGTCAGCGATTGCGCCGAAGCGATACTCGCCGAGGCTCATGCCGTAATAGCGGTCGAGAAGATGCTGCAGTTCCCGGCGGAGTGCCGGACGATCGGACTCGTGCCGGACGATACCGAGACGACTCATACTGTCGATGAGGGCATCGAGATCGCCGCGGATCACGGCGAGCAAGGCATCGAGGAGTTCACGACGTTGGACCGGGTCGAGCCGACCGATCATACCGAAATCATAGACGACGAGTCGACCGTCCGGCAGGACCGCGAAGTTTCCGGGATGCGGATCGGCATGGAAAAAGCCGTGCACGAGAATGCATTCGAGGACGAACCGGCCGGCACGGTTGGCGAGCGCTGAACGGTCGATGTTTGCTCGATCGAGTTCGTCGATGCGATCGATCGGTATCCCGTCGATCCGGCGCATTGTGAGGACCGTCTCGGTCGTCCGGTGCCAAAAGACGCGTGGAATCACGATATCTTGGTGGTGACGCAAGAGCTGTCGAAACCGATCGGCATTGCGACCTTCCCGTCGGTAGTCCAGCTCACTTCGGATCGTCCACGCGAACTCATCGACGAGTCCAACCAGGTCGTAGGAAGCAGCGAGGGGGCTGCGGCGGCTGGCGATTTCGGCGACTTCCCGAAGGATAGCGAGATCCTCCTCGATCGTTTCGGCAATTCCAGGTTTGCGGACTTTCACAACGACCGAGGTTCCGGTCGGAAGAGTCGCGGCGTGCACCTGGCCGATCGAGGCGGATGCCAACGGGACGGGATCGAAGGTCGCGAACAGCTGCTCGAGCGGTCGGCCGAAGCTCCGCTCGATTTCCCTGATGATCGCTTCAATGGGAGCCGGGGGGACTCGATCGCGGAGCAGGGCGAGCTGTTCGATGTAACGTGACGGAAGAAGATCGTCGCGCGTGGAGAGGACCTGACCGAGCTTCACGAATGTCGGGCCGAGCTCCTCGAGTGCCAGGCGGAGTCGCATTGGCGCAGGGATGTGTGCCGTGTCTGGACTGCGCCGAGCATGCGGCTGGATGGGCACACTGAGTGCGTCGAGAATGAAACCGAGACCATGTCGAGACAACACGGCAGCGATTTCGGCGAGTCGCCGGCGATGGGCGAGAATACGACGCGGGCCTGCGAAACGTGGCACGATCACCGAGCGCGTACTCCCCAGTTCTGTTCGAATCGCGCGTATCGACCGTACGCTGTTTCCCGGCGAGTATAATGGCCTACGCGGATCGGGAGGCAGGAGGCGCGACCGTGGTGTACTCGATGCGTCGTGTCGAGCGTTGGGCACGGGATCCAGGTCTTACTTTTCGTATGCTGCTCGTTCTGGTCGGCTTATCCTTTCTGTACGTTATCTTCGTGAGTGCACTGATTTGGAGCGGGCTCGATACCGTCTCCGTGCTGGTCATTGCGGTTCTGCTCGCGCTGTTCCAGGTCTTCCTCTCCGAGCCGCTCGCGCTCGCCAGCGTAGGGGCGCGCATCCTCAAGCCCGGCGAGTTACCGCACCTGCAGGAAATGGTGGAACGTGTCGCTGCGCTCGCTGGCGTTCCGCGGGTGCGGGTGGGAATCATCGAGACTCCTTTGCCCAACGCGTTCGCGATGGGAAAGAGCATGCGGTCGGCGACCGTCGTCGTCACGCGAGGGCTCCTGGAACTCTTGGACGACGAGGAGCTCGAGGCGGTCATCGCCCACGAGATCGCGCACGTTCGCAACCGCGACGTGCTGGTGATGACGATCGCCGGATTTTTCGTGATCGTCGCGCAACTCGTTTTTCGTTTCCTCCTCTGGGGAGGTGGCGGACGGTCGGATCGTGACCGACGCGGTGGTCTCGCACTGGCCTTCCTGGTTTCGCTCGCTGTGTGGCTGATCGGGCAGCTCCTGTTGCTCGCGCTCTCACGCTACCGCGAGTTCGTGGCTGATCGGATGGCCGGAATCTTGACTGGAAGACCGATGGCCCTGGCCGCTGCCCTCCTGAAGATCGATGGCCGTATCCAGCGCATTCCCGACCGTGACTTGCGGGAAGTGCAGGAAATGGCAGCCTTCTTCATTCTTCCGCCGATTCGGCGAGCGAGCTTGGCTTCGCTCTTTTCGACGCACCCACCGGTGGAAGAACGCGTACGCCGGCTCGAGGCGTTGCAGCGACAGCTCGAGGGGCTGGCATGAAACGATTTCTGGACATTTTGCTCGGGCGTGCAGCGCGCCCGGTGCCGGCGCGCCATGACGGACTGATCGCCATCAGTACCGCTGCGATCACGATGGAAGCGCAACTCGGCCTCAAGCCCGAGCCGGTCGCGGGTCTCGTGTTCAAGCCGATGGAATCGGTCTTTTTCGAGCGAGCGAGCGAGGAACTGGACGGACTCCTCCGTGTAGCGGTGCGCGAGACGGGGAGCCGGTATCGTTTCTGGACCGATACCTACGGATATCGTTGGATCCTGCTCGAGGATCCCGACTTCGAGGACGTGGTTGCGACGCTCCAGGCAGCGAGCCAAACCGTCATCGAGCATGGCTTCGGGAGCCAGCTCCTGGCGGCTGTCTTCCGCTTTACGGATCAAAGAGGCTTGCCATTCTACTGGATCTACCAGTTCAAGTTGGGAAGCTTCACACCATTCGCGCCTCGAGGAGGGCGAAGGCGGGACGAGACGGAAGAACTCCGTCTCGTCGCCCTGCTCGAGCGTGAGTTACCGGTCGAACGACGTCCGGAACACTGGTACGGGCTGTGGGAGCTCCCCTTGTAATTCAGCCAGGCAGTAGCCCATCACCAGCGAAGAGGTGTTGCGCTTCCTCGAGAGTCGTATCGGGTGGGGGTAGGATGATGTCCGATTCGACGAACTCGTCGGGCGACACGGGTATCCCATGCCGGCGCACCGTTTCGAGAAGCTCGTCAAGCAACGCGCGGAAGCGCTCCTCATCGCCCGCGGCGACCGCTTCGACGATCGCATTGTCGAGCGCGTTCAGGTCGTCATAGAGGCCGCTGTCGACCCGGTATTGACCTTCGGTCAGAATCCGGACGATCACGAGGAGCCTCCTTCCGGAAGCTGCTTCGGCGTGTCGCCTTGCCCGAGCTGGCGGCGGAGTGCGGCGAGTTCGGTTTCGACCGACTCGCTGACACTGACGCGCGCGAGTTCACGCTCGATGCTGTCCTGTCGAGTGCCGGTCAAATCTTCGAGGACGCCCGAGGCGAGGAGTTCATCGATCGCCGAGGCGCGTGCTTGCAGCTGATGTGTCTTCTCCTCGGCGCGTTCGAGCGCCAGGCCGACGTCGGCCATCTCCTCGGAGATGCCGGTCACCGCTTCGTTGATGCGCACCTGGGCTTCGGCTGCTGAGTACTGAGCCTTGATGACTTCCTTGCGGGTACGGAACGCCTCGACCTTGGCACGCAGCCGCATCTCAGCTTGCTCGAGCTTGGCTTGTTCCTGCTCGAGCGTGCGGATCTGTGTATCGAGGTCATCGATTTGCTGCTGGGCGATCGCCTTGCGTTCGAGTGCCAGGCGGGCCAAATCCTCGCGACCGAGACTGAGAGCCTGCCGGGCTTGCTCGGTCAAGCGGTCGAGCGATTCCTGAAGCTTGGCTCGTTGCAACTCCAACCGGCGCTTCGATGTCGTCACGTCGACGATACCGCGCCGAACTTGCTGGAGCAGTTGCAGCTGGCGCTCGTATGCGTAATCGAGCGTCTCTCGCGGATCCTCGGCACGATCGAGCAGATGCGTGAGCTTCACTTTGACGAAGGTCGTCATGCGTGAAATGAGGCCCATGGTGGTCTCCTCTCTGGCGGCGTAACCTAGAGCGTAGTATAAGGCACCGTGCCGGGTCGTGCGTAGGTGGTCGGCAAGGTCGATCGGAGGCGAGCGGAGGAGTCGGTCGATGGAGGTCACGGGTTTGCTGTTCTGGCTTTTTCTCGTTTTCTCGATGCTTTCACCGGTCCTGCAGCGTCGACTACTCGAGATGAACCGTCTACGACTGATCCACCAGCTGGAACAGCGCCGGGGATCGCGGGTGATCACACTGATTCACCGGCAGGAGGCGGTCTCGTTTTTGGGTATTCCTTTAGCCCGCTACATCGATATCGACGATGCGGAAGCCGTCTTGCGGGCGATTCGGTTAACGCCGGACGAGATGCCGATCGATTTCATCGTGCATACACCAGGCGGGTTAGTGCTGGCTGCCGAACAGATCGCCTCGGCCCTCGTGCGGCACCGCGGCAAGGTCACGGTGTTTGTGCCTCACTATGCGATGTCGGGTGGGACACTCATCGCGCTGGCGGCCGATGAGATCGTGATGGACGAGAATGCGGTACTCGGCCCGGTCGACCCGCAGATCGGGCAGTATCCTGCGGCATCGGTGCTGCGCGTGATCCGAGAGAAGCCGATCGCAGAAGTGGACGACCAGACCCTCGTGTTGGCCGATATCGGTGAGAAGGCGATGCGTCAGGTCAGCGCAACGGTCCGCCACATCCTGATGGCCAACGGTATGGAAGAGGACAAGGCTCGTGCTGTTGCCGAGGCCTTAACGTGTGGGCAGTGGACGCACGACTACCCGATCGACGTCGAAGAGGCGCGGCAGCTCGGGCTACCCGTCACGGTGGGGATTCCGGACGAAGTGTACCAGTTGATGGAGCTGTATCCGCAGGCGATGCAACGACGGCCGTCCGTCCAGTACATACCGGTGCCGTACGAGATACCACGGCAGCGGGACGGAAGCCAGCGGCGCGGGTTGAAGGTCGGGTAGAGCGTGTGCTCGTGCGTTCTCCACCTACCCGGGATGCATGAAAGCTGCTATACTATGGTTGTGGATACGGATCGGGGTGTGGCGCAGTTGGTAGCGCGCGGCGTTTGGGACGCTGAGGTCGGAGGTTCGAGTCCTCTCACCCCGACCGTGATGGTGCGGGAGTAACTCAGTTGGTAGAGTGCCGGCCTTCCAAGCCGGTTGTCGCGGGTTCGAGTCCCGTCTCCCGCTCCGAGCCAGGGCCCCCTGACTGGATGAGAAGGGGTCAGGGGGTCAGTTTATGACCAGAATCCGTTTCCCTCGCGATGGTCGCTGTGATGTCCGATTCCAGCGAAAGCCGTTCTCTTTCCCCACTGAGGAAGCAACCAGAGCTTTCTTATCTGAGAGGGAAGCAGAGGCAGACTTGGTCGCATGAGAGCTACTTTTGTACTGCGTCATGTTGCTCACTCGTTTCGCTTCAACTGCTGTGGTTCCTCGTCCAGCGAGACTAGCGTGCCGACCCTGGCGTAGTCCGTTGTGGACATTGTCCGCGTCTGTCGCAGCACCACGGTGTCGGCACCATCGAGCGATCGATCATTCGATTGCTGCCGAGGCCAGCGGAGTGTCGAGAGCCCCAGAAACGGGCTGACTCGAAGCAGGCAGGCTAGTTTCCTGGCGCGTGCGCAGGAGACAGAGAACTGAGCGCGCGGGGCGCAGACGGGACTTCTGCACTGCGATCGTGTCTGCGTACGCCAGAGTGGACTCTGGGCCACTGGGTAGTGCTCGAACTCTGGGCATTCTGAACGGTTGCCCTGCTCTCCGTTCGTTCTGCATCCGGTGGACGGTAAAAGGATGAGTTCCTGCGACGCCGAACCCCGAGTGACCGCCGTCGCATTGACCGACGGCACCGTTTCTCCCATACTGTCCTCGGCAGCGAGGGGAAAGGAAAGGCTCGGATGCGTGCGCGTGCTGCGGTGTTGACGGAAGTGAAGAAGCCGCTCGAAATCTGGGATCTCGATGTCGATCTGCCGAAAGAAGGCGAAGTCCTCGTTCGTGTCGCTGCTGCTGGCGTCTGCCATAGTGACCTCCATTACATTCAAGGTGACCTCACTACTGTCTTGCCAGCGGTACCTGGGCACGAGGGGGCTGGCATCGTCGAAGCTGTGGGGCCGGGCGTGACCCGGTTTCAGCCAGGCGACCATGTGCTGTTCGTCTTCCGTGCCTTCTGCGGCCGGTGCTTCTACTGTCTCAACGGTCGACCTGCCCTCTGCGACTTCAGCAATCCGCTGCGACGAACCGGGCGGATGTTCGACGGAACGACGCGTTTTCATCGTGACGGGCAGGATGTCCACCATATCCTCGGTGTCTCGTGCTTCGCCGAGTACACCGTGGTACCGGAGCAGGGTCTGCTGAAGCTTCCTGACGACATCCCGCTCGATCGGGCAGCGCTCGTCGGCTGCGGTGTCACCACTGGGGTTGGTGCCGTGCTATTCGCCGCCGGTGTCCAACCGGGAGACAGCGTCGCGGTGATCGGTTGCGGTGGTGTGGGGCTCAATGTGGTGCAGGGCGCGGCACTGGCTGGTGCTGGACCGGTCATCGCGGTGGATGTCGTGCCGCAAAAGCTCGAGTGGGCGAAACAACTCGGCGCGACACACGTCGTCAATGCGCGCGAGCACGATCCACTGGACGCGATACGCTCGCTGACCGAGGGACGCGGTGCAGACTACACCTTCGAAGTGATCGGTCGGGTCGACACGATTCAGCAGGCATACGAGGCGACGCGCAAGGGTGGGACCACAGTCATCGTCGGTTTGACTCCGCAAGGATCGGTGCTGCCGCTGGATCCGCTCGATCTCTTGCGAGCGGAGAAGACGATCAAAGCGACGCTCTACGGTACGGCCAACCTCCCCCGCGATATCCCACGCCTGCTCGAGCTGTACCGCCTGGGCCGCTTGAAGTTGGACGAACTGATTTCCCGGCGGTTGCGCCTCGAGCAGATCAACGAAGGCTTCGAGGCGATGCTGGCTGGGAGTGTCGCCCGCAGCATCGTCGTGTTCGATTCCTGATCAGTCGTGGACAGCCGAGGGGACGAGTCGCGCGAACCGCCGTTTGCCGACTTGCAGGATTATCGGTTCCTGAATTTCGATCATCGCCTCTGGATCTACGACGCGGCGCCCATCGAACCGTACGCCGCCTTGCGCGACGAGGCGGCGCGCTTCGTTGTTGGTCCGAGCGAATCCAGCGCGGACGATGAAGTCGATCACCCGGCCGCGCGGTGGGACCGGAATTTCCGGCATCTGTTCGGGCAACTCGCGCAACCGGTGAACGCGGTGGAAGTAGTCACGTGCCCGCTCGGCAGCCTCGGGCGAGTGCAGGTCGCTGACGACGAGGACAGCGAGCCGTTCTTTCACGTCCCGCGGGTTGATCGAGCCGTTGGCCATACCAGCGAGCAGCGCGTCGATTTCCTCGTCCGGAAGGTCGGTCAGCAACCGAAGGTAATCCCCCAAGACGTGATCCGGAACCGACATGATTTTGCCGAACATCTCTTCCGGTGGCTCATTGACACCGATGTAGTTCCCGTAGCTCTTGCTCATTTTCAAGGTACCGTCGGTACCGACGAGCAAGGGAACGGTCAGAATGTCCTGCGGGTCGAGGCCGTATTCTCGCATGATATCGCGACCGACGAGAAGGTTGAAGAGTTGGTCGGTACCACCGATCTCAACATCAGCTTGGATGGCGACGGAGTCGTAAGCCTGTAAGAGCGGATAGAGGAGTTCGGTGATGCTGATCGGTGATCCCTCCTCGTAGCGCTTGGCGAAATCGTCGCGAGTTAAGAGCTTCGCGACCGTGTACTTGCTGGTCAGCCGGATCACGTCCTCGAGCGTGAAGGTGCCGAACCAGCTACTCTGCCAGACGATTTCCGCACGACTGATATCGACGACCTTGAAGAACTGATCGAGGTAGGTCCTCGCGTTCGCCTCGACCTCTTCTGCGGTCAACATCGGACGTTGGGTCGAGCGCCCGGAGGGGTCGCCGATCCGTGCGGTCCAGTCTCCGATGATCACGACCACCTGATGTCCCAATGTCTGGAATTCGCGCAACTTGCGGAAACACACGTAATGGCCGAGGTGGATGTCCGGGCGGGTCGGATCCACACCCAGCTTGACCCGGAGCGGACGATCGCCGAGCAGCCGTTCGCGCAAACGCTCGCGAACGACGACGTCGACCGTCCCACGCGTGAGGAGACGCTCGACCAGCGCTTCACGCTCGTTCGGGGTGGCCATAGGTCGTCGGTTCTCCTTCCAGTGGACTGTACAAAGCGGCGACCAGCGGCGGCGGCCACGTCGGAAGTTCCATCGCCAACCGTGCGCGCCCGTGGCGTTCGTCTTCCTGCATCTGCCGAATCAGCTGGTCCGGGTCGGCGAATGCGCGATCCGGACGCAAGCGCTCGATGAAGTACACATCGAGCACTGTACCCTGCAATGCCGGCACTGCGTCTGCGAGGAGATAGACCTCGACGGCGTATCCAGCGCCGGGAAACGTGGGACGGTTCCCGAGATAGGCCAGTGCTGGATACCAGCGCTCGAGCGCGTGGACGATGGACGCATAGATCCCGTCTGCTGGCGGTAGTAACCGGTCTCGTATCGCGATGTTGGCGGTCGGGAATCCGAGGAGGGTACCTCTCCCCGATCCCTTGACGACATCCCCGACGACGAGGTGCGGGCGATCGAGGAGTTCAGCGGCAAGGCGGACATCGCCACGTGCGATCGCTTCACGGATTCGCGTCGACGAAATCGTTCCGGTCTTCTCGGCAACGCGCTCGATGATCGTCACGCCAAAACCATAGTGTGTGCCGAGCGCGCGCAGCACGTCCGGATTGCCACTGCGATTACGGCCAAAGTGGAAGTCGTCTCCGACCACGATTTCCACCGGGTGCGCGGAGTTCACGAGCAGGCGGACGAACTCCTCGGGTGAGAGTGCGGCGAAGGAGCGGTCGAAGCGAACGAGCAGGATACGATCGATCCCGCAGGCGAGCAACAAACGGAGTCGATGCTCCGTGAGAGTCAGTCGCTGAGGTGCACGTTCGGGGACAAGCACTTCGCTCGGCAGAGGGTCGAACGTGATCGCGAGACTGCGAACCCCGAGTGCGCGAGCACGGTCACGAACGGTCGTGAGCAACGAGCGGTGTCCGCGATGGACGCCGTCGAAATTCCCGATCGTCAGCACATGT
Organism: Thermomicrobium sp. 4228-Ro; assembly: GCF_026241205.1. Taxonomy (NCBI): domain Bacteria; kingdom Pseudomonadati; phylum Thermomicrobiota; class Thermomicrobia; order Thermomicrobiales; family Thermomicrobiaceae; genus Thermomicrobium; species Thermomicrobium sp. 4228-Ro. Next base: position 236,633 of record NZ_JAPFQM010000001.1, on the reverse strand, counting down.
CGATCCGGAGGTAGTCTACTCCACTCGGTGAAAAGGCGCATCGCTTGTCCGAACTCCTCCGTCAGCCTCGCGCGCGGTGGACGAGTTCGGGGTGCCAAAACCTGCGATCTGCGTCGTACCGCGCGAGCCCGATCCAGGTGCCGTCCGGCGCGTAGGCTCGCGCGAGCGAACCATGAGAGGCGGTGACACGGCACCGCACCGGAGCGCCATGATACCATGCGGTGAGTTGCGGATCGGGAATCCGCAGGATCGGTAACTGGCTCACCAGCGCGTCAGGGTGGTAGGCAACGAGTGGCCAGGTGTCCGGAGCAAGGACCTCCTGGAGGGCCTCGATGCTCCAAGCCTCGGCGAGCGTGAAGGAGCCGATCCGCGTCCGCACGAGTCCGTGCAGATAGGCGCCGGTACCGAGCTGATCGCCCAGGTCGCGCGCGAATGCCCGAACGTAGAATCCTTTCCCGCAGTCGATGGCGACAACGAGGTCGGGGTAATCGTAGGTCAAGAGTTCCAAGCGACGAACGGTTACGGTGCGCGCTCGTAATTCGAGCGTCGCACCACGACGGGCCTGACGGTGAGCAGCGATGCCGCCTACCTTGATCGACGAGTAAGCGGGCGGAACTTGTTGGATCGTGCCGAGAAAGTGCTCCAAAGTCGACTCGATCACTGCCCGTGGAGGCGGAGTCTGAACCCGGTGTCGCTCTCGCAGCTCTCCTTCGAGGTCCTCCGTCGTCGTCGAAGCGCCGAGGACGATATGGGCGACGTAGCTCTTGTCCGCATCGATGGCATACTGAGCCAGCCGTGTCGCCGCTCCCACGACCACGAGAAGCAATCCTTCGGCTGCCGGATCGAGGGTGCCACCGTGGCCGACGGAGCGGACTCGGAGGCGACGCCGCACCCACGCAACGACGTCGTGTGAAGTCCAGCCTCGTGGTTTGTCGACCAGCAGGATTCCGTGCATGTGGCCACTATCCGGTCGGTAGCTCACTGCTCATTCGCTCGATGACAGCGGCTCGGACGTAATCGAGGAACGCTCGTCGAGACGATTCACCCGCTGGAAGCCGGCAACCGGCTGCACGCGGATGACCGCCACCACCGAAGTGTTGGCAGATGGCGGCGACGTCGACCAGCGAATCGGCCGAACGCACAGAGACGCGCCAGCCTTCCGGATGCTCGTAAAACAGGATCGCGACCACGGTGCCTTCGGCCCCGCTCAGGAAGTTGACGATACCTTCTCCTTCGGCGGCCGTCGCACCGGTCATCTCAAGCATCATGGAGGTAATTTCGGTCCAAATGACCGGTGGCTCCAGGCGGATACGACTGAGCGCCGCGCCCCAGAGCAGAATGGTCGAGACTGGTTTGCGACGGAAGAGGTTGGTAACGATCTCCTCCTGGCGGGCTCCTTTGCGGAGCAGCAGGGCCGCGAGTTCATGCGCTACCGGCGTCGTGCTGGATGTTTGGAAACTCAGGGTATCGCCGTAGAGCCCGGTCAGGAGGCAGGTTGCAATGTCCGGTGTGAGGTCGATACCTACATCGAGCAACCACCGAGCCAGGACCTCGGTCGTCGAGGATGCCATGGCATCGACGAGATTGACGAGCCCGAACAAGCTATTCGTCACATGGTGGTCGACGTTCACGAGCGGGATGGATCCGTCGAACCATGCTTGCCGAGCGTGATAGAGGGGACCGAGACGCGTCGGGTCTGCACAGTCAAGCAGCACGATCGTCTCGACCTCGTCCGGCAATTGGGTAGGGGAATCGAGTAACGTGTTCGCGCCCGGCAAGAAACCGAGATTTCGCGGTGCGGTAAAATCCCCAGTCGAACATGCGACGCAGGGAACGAAGTCGACGACGGCGAGCCGAAGAGCCAGGACCGAGGCGACGGCGTCAGCATCCGGGTTGGCATGCGTGGTGATGAGCAGCGACCGTGCAGCAGTGACGAGTTGCCACGCAGCTTGACGACTCCCAAGGATGGAATCGTTTCGGTCAGGTCTGATCACCATCGCCGTGTGATCCAGTCGAACCGGCTTGCCGTTCGCGTTGAATCTGGTACAGCAGACGAGCAACTTGCTCAGCGTGCTCGAGCGAGCGATCCAGCTTGAAGTGCAGCTCCGGAATATGGCGCGTATGGAGGTGTGGGGCGATGAGGCGCCGGATGAATCCAGCCGCTCCCTGGAGCGCCCGAAGCGCTTCCTCCTGCTCCTCGGGGCTGCCGTACACCGAAACGTAGACGCGGGCGTGCCGGAGATCGGGGCTCAACTCGACGCGCGTGACGCTCACGAAGCCGACACGCGGGTCACGCAGTTCCCGCTGGATGATCGTACTGATTTCGTCACGGAGAAACTCGGCGAGCCGGGCTTGTCGATAACTCGGCACCGTGGGCCTCCTTTCCGCGCGGCACACCGCGCGGGTAGACTCGGGCCTACCCGCGCGGGACTTGCTCGAGGTGATAGAACTCGATGTGATCGCCGACGCGGATATCGTTGAATCCATCGATCGTCAGGCCGCATTCGTAACCGGCGGCGACCTCGCGGACGTCCTCCTTGAAACGGCGAAGCGAGGCGACTGTTCCGTCGTAAATGACCTTCCCGTCGCGGATCACCCGCACACGGGCATTGCGGAGTGCCTTCCCCGTTACAACGTAAAGACCTGCGGCAATCGTACGGTTCGGCAGTCGGAACGTTTCGCGCACCTCGGCTACGCCGTCGATGACCTCGCGCGTCTCCGGTGCCAGCAGGCCGGTGAGAGCTGCACGGACATCTTCGAGAAGCTGGTAGATGATGTTGTAGTAGCGAACATCGACGCCGGTCGACTCGGCAGCGCGCCGGGCGGCCACGTCCGGACGGACATTGAAGCCGATGACGATCGCGCCGGTCGTTGCCGCCAGCATGACGTCAGACTCGGAGATCGCACCGGTCGCCGCGTGCAGCACGCTGATACCGACACCTTCGAGTTCGTCGTTGAGCTTGGCAAGCGCGTTCTGGATCGCCTCGAGACTTCCCTGGACGTCGGCCTTCAGAATCAAGCGCAACTCGCGTGTCTCGCCCGACTGGACACCCTTGTGGAATTCGTCGAGCTTAACGACGCGGGCTTCCGCGAATGCTTCGGCCCGCCGCTTGGCGGCACGCTGGGCAGCGATTTCCTTGGCGGTACGCTCGTCCGCGACGACCTGGAGGTAATCGCCTGCTTCCGGCACCTCCTCGAGGCCGAGAATCTCGACCGGCATCGAGGGTTCGGCTCGCCGTACCTTGCGCCCACGGTCGTCGAACATCGCACGGACACGACCCCAGGTCGCTCCGGCGACGACGATGTCGTTCACCTTCAGCGTTCCGGTCTGGACGAGAACGGTCGCGACCGGTCCGCGCTTCTGGTCGATCTTGGCCTCGATGATCACACCGATGGCGGGACGGTTCGGGTTCGCCTTGAGTTCGTGCAGGTCAGCGACCAGCAGGATCATCTCGAGGAGATCCTCGATGCCGAGCTTCTGCTTCGCCGAGACCTCCACGACCGGGACATCACCCCCATATTCTTCGGGAATCACGCCGATTTCGGCCAGCTGCTGCTTGACGCGAGCCGGATTGGCAGTCGGCAAATCGATCTTGTTGATCGCGACGATGATCGGCACGTTCGCTGCCCGGGCATGTGCGACTGCCTCACGGGTCTGCGGCATAACCCCGTCGTCCGCTGCCACGACGAGGACCGCGATATCGGTGACCTGGGCGCCGCGGGCGCGCATGGCTGTGAAGGCTTCATGCCCGGGAGTATCGAGGAAGGTGATCTTCCGTCCCTGAACCTCGACCTGGTACGCGCCGATGTGCTGGGTGATGCCGCCAGCTTCGCCCTCCGCCACATTGGTGTGACGGATCGCGTCGAGCAGCTTCGTCTTACCGTGGTCGACATGCCCCATGATGGTAACCACCGGGGGACGCGGAACCGCACCCGGTTCTCGTGCGCTGGCACGCACGATTTCCGCCAGGCTCTTCTCCTGCGCGACGGCTTCCGGGGTGTGCTCGACGAGTTCGACGCCGAAGTCTGCGGCGACGGCTGCGGCGGTTTCGAAGTCGATCTGCTGATTGATGCTCGCCATGATCCGGCGTCGCATGAGTGCCTTGATGAGCTCGACAGCACTCACGCCGATCGCATCAGCGAGTTCCCCCACGGTGATCACGCTCCCGATCTCGATCGGGCCCCGTGGTGCGACCACGGTCGCTGTTCGGTTAGCTACAGCAGGCGAACGGTCGGTTCGATCGTGTGCATGTTTCCTCGCCTTGGTGCTCATCGTTGATCCTCCTCGATCTGGGATGTTTCGTCAGCGGGCGGCTCTTCGCGGCGGATGTGGAGATCAGCCCAGCGAAGGAGCTCTTCCCGAAACTCCGGCGGAACCGGAACACGGAGCGCGCGCTCCAACACATCGGACAGTGCTGCGCGCTCCCAGCAGCTGAAGCGCCGGCAGAGGTACGCGCCGCGACCGCTCCGCTTGCCGGTCGGATCGATGGCGAGCGTCCCGTCCGGTGTCCGCACGATACGAACGAACGTACGCTTGAGGTCGCGCGCGCGACAGGCAACGCACGTGCGCACGGGCAAATGCTTCAGGCGCGGTCCACGCCGCTTTGTCCGGTCGGGACGCTCGCTCATCGTCACGACCTCCTTCCGGCGAAGTCTTACCGGACATCGGCCGTTTCATCGTCGGTCAATGGTAGCGCACGGCCGGTCTCGAAATCGTAACGGGCCCGTAGTTCGCGATCGTAGTACACGTTCACGACACCGTTGACGATTTCGACATCGACACTCTTCATGATCAGGTCGCTCGGCAGCGGACCGAATTCTCGCTCGCGGATGCTGAAGGTCCCGTCGGCACGGACGAGCCGAGGCTGCCGGCCCAATGCCATGAGATCGGGCGGCAGCTCGGGCAAGCTCGTCGCCGACCGCACCAGCAAGGCTTCCTCGCCCTCGAGCGAGGCTGGATCCTTGATGTCGATCCGCCAGCCGGTCAGCTTGTAGGCGAGCCGTGCGTTCTGCCCGTCCTTGCCGATCGCCTGCGACATCTGCTCAGGCGGTACGACAACGCGAGCGACCTTTTCATCCTCGTTGAGGATGACCGTGATCGGCTTTGCCGGGCTCAGCGCGTTGGCGATGAACGTGCGGATGTCCGACGACCACTCGATCACGTCGATCTTCTCACCCGAGAGTTCGGTCACGATACTCTGGATCCGCACACCGCGAACGCCGACGCAGGCACCGACCGGATCGACCTTGTCCTGGCGAGCGGCGACGGCGACCTTCGAGCGCTGACCCGGTTCTCGCGCGATCGCCATGACCTCGACTGCACCGCTCGCCACCTCCGGAACCTCGAGTTCGAGCAGGCGCTTAATCAGGTTCGGGTGCGTCCGAGAGACCAGCAGCTGCGGTCCCTTCGCATCCTTCGTGACCTCGACCAAGTAGACCTTCAGCCGCTGACCAGGGCGGTACCGCTCGCCTGGGATCTGTTCGCGCGCAGGGAGAATCGCCTCAGCCTTGCCGAAACTGAGGATCACCGCGCGCGGATCGACCCGCTGGACGGTACCGGTCAACACCTCACCGACCCGGTCGATGAACTCGTTGTAGATCGTCTCGCGCTCGAAGTCGCGGATCCGCTGCAGGATCACCTGCTTGGCGGTCTGGGCTGCGATGCGCCCGAAGTTCGTCGGGTGTCGCTCGATCCGCACGACGTCACCGACGATGGCGCGCGGATCGATCGTGCGCGCCTCCTCGACCGAGATTTCCCGAAGCGGATCCTGGACGGTCTCCACGACGCGCTTCGGTGCGAAGATCCGGATCTTACCGGTGTTCACGTCGATGTCGATCTCGACGTCCTCGTCAGAGCCGGTGGCCTTCTTGTAAACCGTCCGCAGTGCCTGCTGGACCGACTCCATGACTGCCTCGCGCGGAATACCACGCTCAGCAGCGATCTGTGCAATGGCAGTGTAAAGATCGCTCTTCATTGTCGATCGCCCCCCTTCGTCTGCGCCTCGGTAGCCGGCTGGTGGGCGACCAGCCAGAGCAAAAATTAAAGTGGGCTGTGCCCACTTTTCCGGGGCGCTTCGTTTACTGTTCACAATATACCACATCAGGCAGGTGCGTGCAAGACCGGCTAAGCACGGCGGTCGGGAGCACGGCGCGATCGAATAGTTAGCGGTGACGGGGTACCCTGCACGGGTACGCTCCTGCAGTGTGGACGACGCTAGGCCGTCCGTACGCGTCTAGCCGGCGTCTGTCCTGCGCGGCTGTTATACTGAGGCCGGGCTGCGGGCCGTGAAACGGGGGACGCATGAAGCTCCGGACTTGGTTGCGCCCGGGAATGTTCGTCAAGCGCTGGATCCTGTTGTTGGCGCTCGGAGTGGTGACGACCAGTCTCGGGCTCGCCATGGGCCTCGCCTGGATTTATCGGAATTACGCCTTTCCCCAGGAAGTCTCAGGCTTCGTCCAGGCTGTGACGCTCCAGTTCATTCCCCACCCGTATCGTGAAGCGTTGATGATCTCGGTCGGAAGCGTGCTGACCATCGTCGGTTTCTGGCAGCTCTCGCGCTCGCTTCTCGCACCGTTCCTCGACCAACGTGCCGACCGGCGTGGTCTGACCGAGATTCTGCAGGCACACCGCTTCGGCCCGGAGCCACCGGAACTTCATATCGTCGCCATCGGTGGGGGAACGGGATTGTCCACCCTCCTGCGTGGTCTCAAGACACACAATGTCGCGATCACGGCGATCGTGACGATGGGGGACGATGGTGGCAGTTCGGGACGGCTCCGCCAGGATTTCAACATTCCGCCGCCAGGCGATATCCGCAACTGTCTGGTCGCCCTGGCTGACGCGGAGCCATTGATGAGTGAGCTTTTCCAATACCGGTTTCCGTCAGTCGGTTCGGCCCTGGATGGGCATAGTTTCGGCAATCTCTTCATCGTCGCCATGACGCAGATCACCGGCAGTTTCGAGGGGGCGGTGGCGGAATCCTCGCGTGTCCTTGCTGTCCGTGGTCGTGTCATGCCGTCGACGCTCGAAAACATCACGGTGTGCGCGGAGTTCGAGGACGGTCGGGTCGTCCGTGGCGAGTCGCTGATCGCACAGGAGCGCGGTCGTATCCGGCGAATCTTTCTCGATCCGGAGCATCCCGAGGCGTACGAGCCCGCACTGCTCGCGATCCTTTCGGCTGATGTGATCGTGCTCGGCCCGGGTAGTCTCTTCACCTCGGTCATACCCAATCTTCTCGTGGACGGTGTCGCGCGGGCGATCCGGATGTCTCCTGCGCTGAAGGTCTACGTGTGCAATGTCACGACGCAGCGCGGGGAGACGGACGGCTTCGGTGTCGTCGAGCATCTGGAGGCGATCGAGTGCCATGCCGGTGATGACCTCGTGGATTGCGTTCTCGCGAACGAGAACCTGGAGCCGACGCGAGCGCTGGAAGCGATCGGTGTCTACGGAGTCGCATTGGATGGGCTGGAGCGGATCGGCGATCGCGTCGAGGTGTTCCTGCGTGATCTCGTCAATCCTGAACAACCATGGCGTCATGACCCCGCGAAGCTCGCACAGGCGCTCCTCGAAATCGCGCGAGCACGCAAACGCAGCGATGCTGTCGGTGTACAGCGGGTACTCCTTGAGCAGGCAGCGCTGACGAGGGGCGTCATGCGGTAGCTGCTCGCTGCCGGTCCAAGAGAGTGAGCGTTGTGGTGGCGATGGGCTGTGGCGAAGGAGGATACAGCTGTGGCGGTGCGTGTCGGTATCAACGGATTCGGTCGTATCGGTCGACAGGTGCTGAAGGCGATCTTGGAAGGCTACGACGACGAACTCGAGGTCGTCGCGGTCAATGACCTCACGACGCCAGCCACGCTGGCACACCTATTCCAATGGGATTCCACGTACGGCCCGTGGGACGGTGAGGTGGAGGCATCGGAAAACTCGATCACGATCGATGGGCGGGAAATTCGCGTTTTCGCGGAGCGGGAGCCGGGCAAGATCCCTTGGCGCGATGTGGAAGTCGAGCTGGTGATCGAGTCGACCGGTTTGTTCACCGACGCTGCGAAGGCGCGGGCACACCTGGTGGCCGGCGCGAAGAAGGTGATCATTACCGCACCAGCCAAGGGTGAGGACATCACGATCGTGCTCGGGGTCAATGAGGACCAGTATGACCCCGCTCGACACCATATCGTTTCGAACGCGTCCTGTACGACGAACTGTCTCGCACCGGTGGCGAAGGTCTTGCACGAGCGGTTCGGCATCGTGCGCGGCCTCATGACCACCGTGCATGCCTACACGAACGACCAGCAATTGCTGGATGCTCCGCACCGCGACCTCCGGCGAGCCCGCGCGGCGGCGACGAATATCGTGCCCACGACGACCGGCGCAGCCCGGGCGGTGGCGCTCGTTCTCCCCGAACTCAAGGGGAAGTTCGATGGGTTCGCGATGCGCGTTCCGGTTCCAACGGTGTCCGTCATCGACTTCGTCGTCGAACTCTCGCGAGCTACCACGGCGGACGAAATCAATAAAGCCTTCCGCGAGGCGGCGGAAGACGAATTGAACGGTATCCTCGGTTACACGGACGAGCCTTTGGTGTCAAGCGATTTCCGTGGTGACTCTCGATCGGCTATCGTCGATGGTTTGAGCACGATGGTGTTGGACGGTACGCTGGCGAAGGTGGTGGCTTGGTACGACAACGAGTGGGGGTACTCCTGCCGGGTTGCTGACCTCGCGTATTACATGATGATCGGCTGCCTGCAGGAGGACTAACACACGGCTGAGCGGCCTCGAACGAGAGGCAGGGCAAGGACGATGGGCAAGCGGCTGAGAACAGTGCGGGATCTCGACGTCGGTGAGCGTCGGGTTCTGGTGCGGGTGGATTACAACGTGCCCCTCGAGCATGGGCATGTGGTCGACGATACCCGAATCCGTGAAACGCTGGGAACGATCGAGTGGCTGATCGAGCGACGTGCTCGCATCATTCTCTGTTCGCACCTCGGTCGGCCGAAAGGCCAGGTGCGCGAAGACCTCCGTTTGGCACCAGTTGCACGCACGCTGAGCACGCTCTTGGGAAGGTCTGTTCACTACGTGCGTGACATCGTCGGCCCGGAAGCACAGGAAATGGCGCACCGACTGCAACCCGGTGAGGTGGGGCTTCTCGAGAACCTTCGCTTCGATCCGCGTGAAGAAGCGAACGACCCGGTGTTCGCCCGCGAACTCGCGAATTTGGCTGAGTGTTACGTGAACGACGCCTTCGGTGCAGCTCATCGAGCGCACGCATCGGTGGTCGGTGTCGCGCAGCTTTTGCCGAGTGCTGCGGGTCTCCTGATGGAGCGAGAAGTCACTGCACTCGATCGTGTGCTCCACAGCAGCGAGCGCCCGTTCGTTCTGGTACTCGGTGGTGCGAAGGTCTCGGACAAGATTGGTGTGATCGAGAACTTGTTGCCGCGGGTCGATGCTCTATTACTGGGCGGCGGAATGGCCAACACGTTTCTGAAGGCGCGTGGCTATGAACTCGGCCGTTCGCTCGTCGAAGGGGACAAGGTCGACGAAGCACGGCGCGTAGTGGCAGTCGCGGAACAACGTGGCGTTCGCATCGAGCTCCCGGTCGACGTTGTCATCGCACCGTCGATCGATCGACCAGATGCGCGCCAGGTGGTTCGAGTCGGCGAGGTACCAGCCGATCACGCTGTTTTCGACATCGGCCCAGAAACGGTTCGTCGATTCGCCGAAGTGATCGCGACTGCGAAGATGCTCGTTTGGAATGGCCCGATGGGAGTCTACGAGGTGCCCGAGTTTCGGGCAGGAACCCGCGGTGTTGCGGAAGCAGTCGCCCAGTGCGCTGGCTTCACCCTCGTCGGCGGTGGGGATTCCGTCGCGGCTCTTCGCGAACTCGGGCTAGCCGACCGGGTTGCGCATCTTTCGACGGGCGGTGGGGCAACGCTGGAGTATCTCGAGGGTCGTGAATTGCCAGGTGTCGCTGTCTTAATGGAGGAGGTGCCGTGACGAGCCACCTGAGGCGCGCTCTCGTCGCTGGTAATTGGAAGATGCATACGGCGTACGAAGAAGCTGTGCACCTGGCTAGGGAAGTCGCTACGTCCTGTTCCGACGCATCAGATGTCGAAGTGGTTCTCATTCCGCCTTTTCCGTGGATCGTGACACTCGCGGAGCTGGTTCGGGGTAGCATGCTGTCCGTCGGGGCGCAGAACTGCAGCGTGTACGAGCGCGGGGCCTATACCGGTGAAGTTGCCGCCTTCATGCTTGCGCCGTTCTGCCGCTACGTAATCGTGGGGCATAGCGAGCGACGGCATCTCTTCGGCGAAACCGATGAGATCGTCGCGGCCAAGTTGGCGCGCGTGTTCGCGCACGGCATGACACCCATTCTCTGCGTTGGCGAGCGTCTGGAGGAGCGGGAAGCTGGCCAGACTCTGGCCGTCGTCGAGCGGCAGCTTGCGACTGCCGCCGCCTCGATCGATCGGTCGCAGGCCGGGCGACTCGTCGTGGCTTACGAACCGGTGTGGGCGATCGGTACCGGACGACCGGCTACTGCCGCCGATGCACAAGAGGTCGCGCGGTTCATCCGCGGGTGGCTGACCGAGCGATACGGTGAACGAGCCGGTCGTGCACTGCGTGTGCTCTACGGAGGCAGCGTCACGGCTGACAATGCTGGTACATTCTTCTCCGAGCCAGATATCGACGGGGCACTAGTCGGGGGTGCGAGCTTGGACGCCGCGCAGTTCTGTGGCATCGTCGGAGCGGCACGGGTAGTTGCTCGGGCGAAGAAGGGAGCGTAGCGAAGCATGGAAACTGCCTTCTATATCGCGATGATTCTGCTCTCGATCTTGCTTATGGTGGTGATCCTTCTCCAGGCCAAGGCTTCCGGTTTCAGCGGGGCCTTCGGTGGCGATACCTCAGCGATATACCGGACACGCCGTGGGCTTGAACGGACACTGTTTCAGCTGACGATCGGTGTCGCTGCGATCTTCGTCATCCTGTCTATCCTCGGTCAGTGGCTCCTCTAGAGGCAAACGTGCGCCGCTTCGGGCAGTCCTCGAAGGCAGTGAGCACCCGCGGAACCCGGCAGCGCCCTCTTTCGCCGTGGTGGCTGGTCTGGTTGATTACGTCGTTGATCGTTGTTGCAGGGAGCGGGCTGTTCGCCCTCGTCCACTTCAGTACACCCGGGACCGAAATGGAGGCGAGTGCGGTGACCCCGACTGTTGCTGCGCCTGCGACAGGGGACCAGTCGCCAACTGTGTCTGCTGCTGTGATCACTGGTGGCACCTTTCGAGCCGGCATCGTCGGGCGGGTCGAGACGCTCAACCCGCTTCTCGCCCAAACGACGGCTGAGGCTACGGTTGACCAGCTGCTGTTCGAGGGGTTGGTGTGGGTCGATGGGAGCGGTCTCCCACAACCCGAACTGGCCGAGCAGTGGCAGGTCAGCGACGATGGTTATACCTATACGGTCCAGTTACGGCGTGACGTACTCTGGCATGATGGCCAGCCGTTCACTGCTCGTGACGTCCTGTTCACGGTCCGCCTGATCCAAGACCCCAGTTTTCCTGGGGATGCGTCTTTGGCGATGTTCTGGCGCAGCGTCGAGGTAGAAGTGGTCGACGCCTATACCGTGCGCTTTCGTCTGATCGAGCCCTATGCACCGTTCCTGACCCATCTAACGTTGCCGATCCTTCCGGAGCACGTACTGGCGGGAACCTTGGCTGCGGATCTGTCGAAAAACGCTTTCTCCACCCGGCCGATCGGAACTGGTCCGTTCATGGTCGACACGATCGATCTCGAGAAGGGATCGATCGAGCTCGTCCGGTCGCCGCACTTCGACCGACCGGTGCCGATGTTCGATCGAGTCGTCGTCCAGCTTTACGAAAATTCCGAGGAGGCACTGGCTGCATTTCGTCACGGTGAAATCGACGCGCTGGACCTCGTACCGTGGCCCGCCGTTCGGGATCCGCGGCTCGTGGGGGATCGCGCAAGAGTGTACGCACCCTTATTGGCGGGATACACGGCGCTATTTCTGAACAATCAGGCGCAGCTCTTCGCAGATGTACGGGTACGTCAGGCGATCGCAGCGGCGATCGACCGCGTGGCACTGGTCCGTGATGTTCTCGGGGGGGAAGGCGAGCCAGGAAACGGTCCGATCCCGCCAACTTCCTGGGCTTTCCAAGAACAGGAGTATCGATACGATCCGGGGATGGCGCGACAGCTCTTGCACGATGCTGGGTGGGAAGACCGAAACGGGGACGGCATCCTCGAGCAAGGTGGACTCAATTTTCGCTTCACGCTGCTGGTGAATGTCGATGACCCGCTACGCGTGGCTGTGGCGGAGGCCGTTGCCCGACAGTTAGGCGAGGTCGGGATCGCGGTCAGCGTGCAGCCGGTTCCAGCGCAGACATTGCAACGACAACTGCTCAATCGGGAGTATACCGCGGCCCTCTTCGGCTGGATGTCGAGTACCGGTGACCCTGATAGCTTCGAGCTCTGGCACTCCTCGCAAGCGGACATCGGGACGAATGTGACGGGATTCCGGAACCGGACGGTCGATGTCCTCTTAGAGGAGGCGAGGCGGTCAACCGATCAGGCCGAGCGTCGTTCCTTGTACGTGGAGTTCCAGCGCTTGTTCGCGGAGTACGTTCCTGCGGTGGTGCTCTACTATCCACGGTATAGCTTCGTGGTAAGCGATCGGATCGGTGGTGTCGATGCGAGTCCACTCATCAAGCCGGAAGATCACATTCACCAGTTGCCACGCTGGTATCGGATCCAGGAGTAGGTGCGAAGTCTCCCGTTGGCAGGTATACTCGTCGAAACGTTCGTCCTCTCGGAGGTTGAGATGGTTCCGTTGCTCGTACCCTCGCTCGGCTGGCAAGAGCTCCTGATCGTCCTGCTTATTGTTTTGATCGTCTTCGGTGCGAGCCGGCTCCCTGAGCTCGGTGGGGCGCTGGGACGGACGATCAGGGAGTTCCGTGCGGCGACCAAGGAACCGGTTCCCGATACCAGGGACAAGCCAGCCTGATTACGGCGTTCTCTCGGGTTCGTCGCGGAAAATCGTGAGGAGCCCTTCCGGTTGTGGTTCCGGCTCGTCCAAGAGCTCGATGAACGTGATGCGCTGCCAGGGGAAGAGGATCGTCGTCACGCTGTCGGTCAGCGTCGGTAGTCGCTTGCCGTCCCGTCGCCGTGGATGCTTGAGCTTCAGGTAGTGGTCGCGCGGATCGGGGAGCGTCTCCAACTCGGCAATGAACGGGTCGTCGTTCAGCACGTGGACGATGACGCGGATCACTGGCCGTCTCCTTTCGGGAGTTGCCATTCGATGACGAGGGCGTAGAAGCGCCCGTCGAGCGCTCCCAGGTACAGGATGTCGTCCATCATGACTGGCGTACTGACGATCCCGATGCCGAGGCTCTCTCGCTCGACGATCTCACCGGTCAGCGTCAACCACACGAGTTCTCCACCACCGGTCGCCACGAGCACCGTCGCCCCGTGCGGGACCGGGGTACTGGCGATCCGCTGACGGAGGCTAACCTGCCACAGGACCGCACCGGAATCGGGGTGACAAGCGATCACCGTGCCGGCATTGCCGGTGAACAGAACCACGTTCCCGACGACAACAGGTGACGCCACGAAAGCGTCCGGTAACGTCTGCCGCCATCGGGTCGAACCGTCGGACAGAGCGAAGCAGGTGACGGTTCCCCCGATCGTCGCGACGATGACCGTGCCTGCGAAAACGACGGGGCGCGCCCAGATCGGTGCGTCCAGTTGCTGTCGCCAGACGGGTTGACCATCCCTGATAGTCCGCACGGTCAACTGGGCATCGTCAGCCGCTGAAACGATGACCTCACCGGCAGGATGCGGTGCTGCACGCACGGGTCCGCGGGCCTGGCGACGCCAGAGCGCGGCACCGGTCGCTGCGTCGAGGGCGTAGAGGAAACCGTCGTCGCTCCCGAATACGATGACATTGCCGACGGAGGCGGGAGAAGAACGGATCGGACCGGCTGTGCGGTAACGCCAACGGACCGATCCGTCGGTTGTCTCGAGGCTGTACACAGCGCCATCGTCCGAACCGCCGATGACGGTATCGTGATAGCGGATCGGCGTCGTCGCGATACCTCGTCCGGTCGCGCTTCGCCAGCGGACCAGGCCTTGCACGCGATCGACTGCGTAGAAGCACCCGTCGTAGGAACCGAAGATGACGAGATCGTCCGTGCACAGTGGGGAACCCCTGATCTCGTCGCCGGTCCGCACGGTCCAGAGGATGCGGATTCGCTCGTTGGCGGCTGGTATCGTCCTCGGGGCGATTACGACTGTGGGGGCGGCTTCCGGAGAAGGACGGGAATCGATCCGCAAGGCTCGGAGTGCTTGTGCCATCGCTGCAGCAGTCGGAAAACGATCCGCCGGATCGTAGGCGAGTGCGCGGAGCACGATGCGCTCGAATCCCTCCGAGAGATGCGGGTTCATGCTTCGGGGAGGGCGTTGCGTGAGCGAGAACGGAGGTTGCTGCCGTGGGTCGATACCGGTTGCCAGGTGGTAGAGGGTAGCGCCCAGCGCATACAAGTCGCCGCGAGGATCCGCGATGCCACGATACTGTTCCGGTGGAGCGTACCCCTCGGTGCCGATGGTTGTTCCGCGGGCTTGGGGCTGGAAGAGGCGAGCGATGCCGAAGTCGATCAACACGATGGATCCGTCTTGACGGAGCATGATATTGGAAGGTTTCAAGTCGCGGAACACGATCGGATGTGGTCGTTGCGTATGCAGGAACTGGAGAACATCGAGCACTTGGAGCGCCCAATCGACGAGTACTGATTCCGGAAGCGGTTTCCCCGCACGCTCGAGATAGCGTTCGAGATCTTCGCCTTCGATGTATTCGAGTACGAGACAACAGCGACCGTCCTCGATGAAGAAGTCATAGACCTCCGGGATTGCCGGATGGCGCAACGAAGCGAGAAGACTCGCCTCGCGTTCGAAGGCGGCCTTTTGGAGTTCTGCGAGCGTCGGATCGTCGCTCGCGCGCATGACCTTCACTGCACACCGCCGCTCGACATGCGGGAAGTGCTCGTCTCGCGCGAGATAGACGGTGCTCATGCCGCCGTGACCGAGGCGACAGAGAATTCGATAACGACCGGCCACTATCGTGTTTGGGGTGAATTCCATCGCTCGAACCGTCGCAGTACGGTCGCATCGTTCTACGGGATATAATCGGCGGCCGGACGACCGCTGTGGAGTGGTAGGATGGCAGAAGATGCCACATCTCGCTGGCGAATCGGAACAGTTGGCAGGCGCAGAAAAGCGAGCGGTACGTCGGCGATCACTGGCGTGGGATATTGCTGAAACGTTCCTGATCGCACTCATCCTGTTTGTCGCGATCCGCGGAGTCATCCTCAACTATCGCGTCGATGGGTCGAGCATGGAGCCCACGCTCCACAATGGTGAGATGCTCATCGTGAATCGACGTGCCTACGCGAGTGTACCGCTGGGTCGGTGGCTTTCCTGGATTCCCGGTTTGACGCTTGACCCAAGTTGGAGGTGGTATCCGTTCGGGCAACCCCAGCGTGGGGACATCATCGTGTTCCGTCCCCCGAACGGAGGGAGCGAGCCGTACGTGAAACGGATCATTGCCCTGCCTGGAGAACACGTGGAGATTCGCAATGGGTTCGTCTATATCAATGGCAAGCGTCTCATCGAGCCGTACCTCTCCGAGCCGACGGTCTGGCGCGGCATGACGCTCGATCACGAGTATGTCGTCGAACCGGGTCATGTGTTCGTGATGGGAGATAATCGCAATAATTCGAGCGACTCGCGCGTGTTTGGGGCGATTCCGATTTCGTCGATCATCGGGAAAGCATGGCTGACGTATTGGCCGCCCGACGAGGCGAAGATTTTGAGTACTCCCGCGTACGCCTTGGAGTGAGCTGGGCCGGGGTGTAGAATCGGAGTTGACGCAGAGAGGACAAACGGGCGGTGAAGCCGGAGGACGCCCTGTACGAAAATCTGAGCGTGCCGGAGGAAGGTGCAGGGTATGATCGAGACGGTCGTTGATAGCATCCGAGTAAGCCTGGTCACGCAACATCGGGTGGTTCTCCTCAAGGAAGTGCACGGGGACCGGCACCTGCCGATTTGGATCGGCCCGTTCGAGGCCGAGGCGATCGCGATGGCACTCCAGGGCATGACGCCGGCGCGCCCGCTGCCGTACGATCTCCTGCGCACCATCATCGATGAGCTGGGTGCGGAGATTCGCGAGGTCGCGGTAACCGATCTATCGCAGGAGATCTTCTATGCCCGCATCGTTCTCACGATGAACGGGCGTACGATCGAGATCGACAGCCGACCGAGCGATGCTATCGCACTGGCTGTGCGCGCGAAGGTGCCGATCTATGTTGACGAATCGGTGATGGAGCGTGCGGGTGTTCGCCTGGAGGCAGAGGAAGAGTCCGAAGGAGAAGGCGAAGTAGAGCCACCGGAGATCGAGCGGGTCGAATCGGAGGAGCGCATCTCCGAAGCCGATCTTTCGGTCTTCCGGGAAGTGATCGAATCGCTCGATCTTGACGACTTGGACAAGAAGTAGGATCCTGATGGATTCGCGCTGGGAAAAAGTTCGTGCGATCGTCTTGAATATGGTCGAGCGCTGCGCAGTCTGCGGGCAGCGCTTTTCGGCCGAGGATTTGCAGGCTCTGGGTCGCTCGCGCTCGACGTGGGCGTTCCGGTTGACCTGCCAGTTTTGTGGAACGTCCAGCCTGATTGCTGCCGTCATCGATGAGGATCAGCTCGTGGGCTCTCCGGAACCGGCGACACCCGAGCCAGTCACCCAGCGAGATGTCGAGGAGATGCGCGAGTTCCTCGAACACTTCGATGGGGATTTCCAAAGACTGTTCGGGTATCGCAGTGGTGGCTCGCGCGGCTGGGACGAGTGAGATCCCGTCGCTTACGGTGGAGTCATCCCCCGCCGTTTCCACTCCCGTTCGATCATATCCTCCGGAAACCGGACGAGTTCGTGTGCCATGGATGGACAACGCACATTGTGCTGATCGATCTTCCTGTTGAGTGCTCGCGCTAATTCCCGATACCGCCAGGCGAGGCGGCGGAGAATCGCCCGGTGATTCGGATCGTCCAGATCCCCTGACTGGACTGCCTGCCAGTATTCTTCCCAAGCCCGTCGAACGATCTGTCGCTCCTCGTAGATCTCTTTGCGGAGTTGAAGCCAGTCAGGAAGCAAACCGTGTTTCTTGAGTAGGCGGTGAGCAGCCCAAGCCTCATTGGAGAGTTCGTCATCGGGAGGAAGTGGCCGACCCTCTCCGGAGAGATTGCGGAACGCTCCACGTTCCTGGGCGTCGCGGATTCGTTCTTCGACGAGCCGGTCGAGCCAAAACATCCGTGCACCTCACTGGGGAGAGTATAGCGTCCGTGCTGGTAGGCCGAGGACGGTATACTGGCCGTTGGGGCGTGACTCTGGGAGGACAGCGTATGGAGCTACCGGTTGTGCCGCGTCGACCGATCGATCTCGATCCGCTGCAGCGGATTTTGGAGGAGCGGTACCGACCACAGGATCATCAAGAGGCCCAGGAGCTGATCGTCGGTGCGTGCCAAGAAGCACAACACCTCTATGGGTGGGTGCCACCGCAAGCCGCGCATCTCATCGCCGAGCATCTCGGTGTGACGATCAACCGGGTCTATGGCCTTCTGACCTTTTACGCCGATTTTCGGACCCAGCCCCCTGGACGACATTACCTTTGGCTCTGTTATGGGGCGGCGTGCTATGTCGCGGGTGCGCAACGCTTGATCGAGGTGTTGCGTGACGAATACGGCATGGACGAGAAGGGCGACCTTGCTGATGGGATCCTGAGTGTCAACGTCTTCAACGGTTGTTTAGGTGTCTGCGATTTGGCACCGGTTGGCCAGCTCGACCACCAGACATACGTGGGTCATCTCACTGCCGAGGAACTGCGCGCGCTCATCGAGCGCTTGCGCAGGAATGACGGAGTGGAGGGGAGCCATGGGGGTTCTCACTGACCGGCGAGCGTTCGAGAGCTATGTGACAGCTGCGCGGTCGAGGTGGGAAAGGCTCTGGAGCGGTGACCAGTGGGTGATCTCGGTTGGCATCAGCGAGTGCAGTATCGCGAAGGGGGCGTTGGAGACCTACCGGCATCTTGAGCTGGTGCTCGCCGCAGGACATATCCGAGCTGTGCTGAGGCGGGTGGGTTGCGCCGGGTGGTGCTTTGCTGAACCATTCGTCGAAGTGAAGATGCCCGATAGTCCACCGATCGTCTACGGATGGGTCACCACCGAGCGTGTCCCGGAATTGATCGATGGCTTGCGCCGTGGCGATCTCCATGCGGATTGGGCGCTCGGCGTGCGCTCCGTTGAGCCCTGGCGTGGAATTCCACCGCTCGGCGAGCATCCGTTTCTGCGCCACCAACATCGCATCTTATTGGAACACGCCGGCGTGATCGATCCGGAATCGATCGAAGACTACATCGCGGTCGGTGGCTACGGCGCGTTCGTCAAGGCCCTCTTCGAGATGACGCCAGAAGAGGTTGTGGAGGAAGTCAAGGCGTCGAACCTTCGTGGTCGCGGTGGTGCCGGGTTCCCAGCCGGCATCAAGTGGGAGAGTGGCCGGCGAACGCCAGCCCGACCGAAGTATGTCGTCGTCAATAGTCACGAGGGAGAACCGAACGTCTTCAAGGACCGCCGACTTTTGGAAACGAATCCGCATCTCGTGCTCGAAGGGCTGCTCATCGGCTGCTATGCACTCGAGACGCCCTATGGCTACAACTTTATCGGGGGTGAGCATGCGCTCGCCTTGCGGCGTTTCCAACGGGCCGTCGAGCAGGCGTACGAGTTTGGTTTACTGGGTGACAATATCCTCGGAAGCGGATTTTCCTGCCACGTGCGTGTTCGAACCGGTGGTGGGGCGTACATTTGCGGCGAAGGATCTGCTCTGATGTACGCGATCATGGGGCAGCGCGGGCAGCCGCGGACGAAGCCCCCGCGATCGGTCGAGGAAGGGCTGTGGCGCCGACCGACCGTGCTCAACAACACCGAGACGTTCGCGTCCGTCCCCGCCATCATTCGCAATGGCGGCGCCTGGTACGCCAGCCTCGGAACAAAGGAGAGTACCGGTACGAAGCTGATCACGATGCAAGGGCCCGTCCGGTATCTCGGGGTCGCCGAGATCGAGATGGGCTTGCCAATGCGGCAACTGATTTTCGATGTCTTCGGGGGGATGCGGCCAGGCTATCGTTTCAAGGGCATACAGACCGGAGGTGTGTCGGCAGGTCCCTTGCGCGAGGAGGAGCTCGACGTACCGGTCGATTTCGACTCGTTGACCTCGTTGGGAGGAATGCTCGGCTCTGGCGGGTTCGTCGTCTTCGACGATTCCGTGTGCGCAGTCGACTTCGCTCGGTACCTCGTCGCTTTCAGCCGTTACGAGTCCTGCGGCAAGTGCACGCCCTGTCGGCTCGGCACGCCGGCTCTCGTGGAAATTCTCGATCGTATTCGCTATGGTTTCGGCCGCCCGGAGGACTTGGAAATCATCCAGTATGCGAGTAAGCACATCATCGAGCTTTCCCTGTGTGGACTCGGTCAGGTGGCGCCGATGCCGCTGCTTGGCATGCTGGAGCGTTTCCGTGACGAGTTCGTTGAACACATCACCGAGCGGCGATGCCGGGCAGGTGTCTGCCCGCTCGAATCAGCTGTAGCAGTGCGCTGAGCGAAGCGAGGAGGGCCGGTGCGGAAGCAGAGCACCGGCCCTCGAGCAATGGTGTGTTAAAGGAGTGACACCTGTTGACCGCGACCGAGCGCGAGAGCCCGGCGGACGGCTTCAGCAGCGACCGCGAGATCTTGCACCGCATTCCCAACCGACTTGAAGAGCGTAATTTGCTCCGAGGACGTCCGTGCCGGCTTGATCCCATCCACGATCTCGCCGAGTTCTGTTCGGAGGTGTTCCTCGCGGATGATACCGGCCTGGAGTGGCTTGATGAGATCACCGGCCTCAGCCAGGGCGGCGGGAACCGAATCGACGACCACGTAGGCGCGGGCGACGGTTTCCGGCGGAATTTCCTGCATCTCTGGTGTAAAGGCACCGATCGCATTGATGTGCACGCCGGGACGCAGGAGTGCGTCGGAGAAGAGCGGGGAGCGAGCGGTCGTCGCAGTGCAGATGATGTCCGCGAGCGGGATGACAGTATCGAGTTCATTGACCACTTCGACTCGAGCCTGCAGGTCCGGAACCAGCTCGCGCAAACGGTCGGCGAAGGACTGGCTTGCCTGCGGATTCCGATCGAACACGTAGATCGTCTCGATCGGGCGAACGCAGAGAACCGCCCAGGCTTGTGTCGGTCCCTGGGCTCCGGCGCCGATCACCAGCAAGGTACGGGCATCTGGGCGGGCGAGAAGATCAGTCGCTGCACCGGAGGCAGCACCGGTGCGGAGCGCGGTGAGGTAGGTGCCGTCGAGTAGCGCACTCGGTTCACCCGTTTCGGGGGAGACGGTCAAAACGGCAGCGTGGATGGTCGGTTTGCTGAAGCGGGCGGGATTGTCCGGAAAGACCGAGACCACTTTCAGCCCCAGACTGTGGAGTGATGGCACGTAGGCCGGCATGAAGAGCGTCGTACCGTGTGCATCGGGTATCTCGATCGGTGTACGGAGGGGTGCTCGCGCAGTGCCGCGGGAAAGGTCACAAAACGCTTGTTTGACGAGGTCGATAGCATCGCGCATGGGCACGAGTTCGTACACGTCGCGTCGCGTCAAGACGAGCATCGTGGTCGTCCTTTCCGCGTGAACCGGTCTTTGCCAGGCGCAGTGTAACACGGTTCGGCTGCGGTGGCGGAGGGAAATCGTTCTCCACTCACGATGCCAGGACCTGAACGAAGAGAACATGGTGGGTCACCGACGAGTTCCCTGTCGGGTGGAGCGAACCCCTTGACGATGACGGGCACTGTGTGGCACACTCCCTGTGCGACAAGCGAAGAACGGTCCCCGATAGCTCAACGGTAGAGCAGGCGGCTGTTAACCGCAAGGTTGCAGGTTCGAATCCTGCTCGGGGAGCGGAAACGCCACCGGACAACCGGTGGCGAGTTTGTTTTCGACGCTATCTCGCGATGACTGTCGCGTGTGTTTCCCGGTAGAATCCGGTTCGGGATGAGGCTAGGTGACAAGAGATCTACGAGGTGCGAGAGTGCGGGTCGTCGTAACGAGAAGGATTCCTTCACGGGGTATCGAGCTGCTCCGGGACGCTGGTTTCGATGTCGCTGTTTGGCCGGGCGAGCTCCCGCCGACACGGGAAGAACTCATCGCTTTCGCGCGAGGAGCGGACGGATTGTTGACCTTACTGACCGAACGGATAGACGGGTCTCTGCTCGATGCTCTACCGACCGTCAAGGTGGTCAGCAATATGGCCGTCGGATACGACAACATCGATGTCGATGCCTGTACCGCTCGCGGCGTTGTGGTGTGCATCACCCCTGATGTTTTGACGGAGACGACGGCGGACTTTACCTGGGCATTGATCTTCGCGGTGGCTCGGCGGGTGTGCGAGGCCGTCGACAATGTGCGGCGTGGTGCGTGGCGCACGTGGGAGCCACTGGGCTTTCTCGGTAAGGATGTCCATAGCGCCACGCTGGGAATTATCGGGTTCGGTCGGATCGGGCAAGCGGTGGCGCGACGCGCGACTGGTTTCGCTCAGCGCGTCCTGTATACTGATCGCAACCCGGTTGCTCCCGAACGCGAACGTGAGCTCAATGCCACTTTCGTTCCACCCGACGAGCTCCTGCAACGCAGCGATATCGTGACTCTGCATGTTCCATTGACGCCTGAAACACGCCATCTGATCGGCGCACGGGAACTGGCGCTGTTCAAACCCTCAGCGATTCTGATCAACACGGCGAGGGGACCCGTGGTAGACACGGAGGCACTTGTGGATGCGCTCAGAGTTGGGCGGCTCTGGGGGGTCGGCTTGGATGTGACTGATCCGGAGCCGCTTCCCGCTGATCATCCGCTACTCCAGTTTCCGAACGTGGTGGTGACACCGCACATTGCGAGTGCGAGTGAAGTGACGCGCCAGCGTATGGCGGAACTTGCCGCGCAGAACCTGATCAGTGCATTGCACGGTGAGTGCCCACCTCGCTCGCTCAACTGGGACGCTGTTCGGGGGAGGACTGTGTAACGTGAGGCGAAGGGTCGTCGTAACCGGCATCGGGATCGTTTCGCCGATCGGTAACGATCCGGAAACCGTCTGGCGAGCGCTGATGGAGGGTCGCTCGGGAACGGGGACGATCCAGCGGTTCGCTGCTCACGACCTCCCGAGCCGCGTTGCCGGTGAGGTGCGCGAGTTCGATGCGACCGAGTACTTGCCGCTGAAAGAGGCCCGGCGCACCGATCGGTTCGTGCAGTTCGCGGTCGCTGCGGCCAAAGATGCACTCCAGTCAGCGAGACTCGAGGTAACGACGGAGCTGGCTGAGCGGACTGGCGTGCTGATCGGGTCAGCGCTCGGTGGGGTGGAGACGTTTGAGCAGGGTATCGAGGCACTCCGAAGTCGTGGTCCTGGAAAGGTCAGTCCTTTTATGATTCCGATGTTTCTGGCTGACATGGCGGGTGGGTACGTGGCGATCGAAACAGGTGCACGCGGGCCGAATTTCGCGACGCTTTCTGCGTGTGCGAGCGGAGCGAATGCGATCGGTGAAGGGATGCGCATGATCCGTGAAGGGCGAGCCGATATCGTCGTGGCTGGTGGATCGGAGGCACCACTGACCCGCGGTGTCGTCGCGGGATTCGCAGCCCTGCAAGCGTTATCGAGGAGGAACGACGAAGCGGAGACAGCGAGTCGCCCCTTCGATCGGACGCGGGATGGTTTCGTCATCGCCGAAGGGGCGGCGGTACTCGTCCTGGAGGCGGAGGACGTCGCGCGTAGACGCGGTGCGCCGATTCTGGCGGAACTAGTCGGTTATGGGACCACGGCCGACGCGTACCACATCGTCCAGCCGTGCAGCGATGGAACAGGTGCACTCGCTGCCATGTGCCAGGCCCTCGCCGATGCGGAGCTCCAGACCGACGATATCGACTACGTGAATGCGCATGGAACCAGTACGCCGCTGAACGATATCGCTGAGACTGCTGCATTGAAGCGCCTCTTCGGCGGTCGGAACAACGTTCCACCAGTGAGTTCGACGAAGGCGTTGACGGGGCACCTGCTCGGTGCAGCGGGCGCGTTGGAGGCGGTGATCTGTGTTCTCGCGTTGCAGCATCAAGTCATTCCGCCGACCTGGCACCTGCGCGAGCCGGATCCGGAATGCGACTTGGACTATGTGGCGAACGAGCCTCGGGTGGGTCGCCTGCGGTATGTCATGACGAATGCGTTCGGATTCGGTGGGCACAATGCGGTGTTGATCCTCGGACGCTACTCAGCATCATAGTCACAGCTGCGCACGGCATCCAACTCCACCGGGTACCGAGTCAGCCGTTTCACCGGCGCCACAGCCCATCGGCGGTCGTGGACTCGGGTACCGGTCGGACGTCCATCTTGCGAGTTGGCAGCTCAGTCGAGGTACCCACGCAACAGCCGACTGCAACTCGGATGGCGGAGCTTCCGCAACGCTTTCGCCTCGATCTGACGAATGCGTTCGCGGGTAATACCGAACTCGCGGCCAACCTCCTCCAACGTGCGGAACTGGCCGTCCTCGAGGCCATAGCGGAGCACGATGATTCTGCGCTCGCGCTCGGTGAGGCGGCTCAATGCTTCCTCGATCTGTTGTCGCAGTAACTGCTGTGCAGCGATGTCGAGTGGTGCCGGCTGCGTGTCATCTTCGATGAAGTCCCCGAGGTATGCGTCACCGTCAGGACTGATCGGTGTCTCGAGCGAAACCGGTAGTCGGGCTGCTTCGAGAATGTGTCGGATCTTTTCCTCCGGCATGTCGAGTGCGCGGGCGATCTCGAGCTGAGTCGGTTCTCGTTCGAGGATCTGCTGGAGGCGGTGTGCCATCTTCTTGATGCGGTTGATCGTCTCGCCGACGTGAACCGGCAGGCGGATCGTGCGCGATTGGTCGGCAATCGCGCGGGTGATCGCTTGCCGGATCCACCACGTCGCATACGTCGAGAATTTATATCCGCGTTTGTAGTCGAACTTCTCGGTCGCCTTCATCAAGCCGATGTTTCCTTCTTGAATGAGGTCGAGAAACGAAAGACCGCGGCCAACATATTTTTTGGCGACACTGACGACGAGCCGAAGATTCGCTTGAATGAGATGAGCGCGGGCACGCTCTCCGTCCTCCTTGTCGGCGAGGAGTGCCAGACGTTCTTCTTCAGAGGCATAATCGCCACGTTCGAGCCTCGATTGGGCAACCTTTCCCCGCTCGATCCGCTGGGCGAGCCAGACTTCTTCCTGTGGAGTCAAGAGCGCTGTCTCGCCGATTTCGTGGAGATAGAGACGGACCGTGTCGCTGACACTCAAGCCGTCGTCGAGTTCCGTTCGATGGTGTGACTCGCGGAGTCGGCGACTGAGCAACGAGGGGCGTCGTTCGGAGAGGTCGAGTTCGTCGTCGAACGGTTCGAGTTCGTCGAAGTGAGCCGTGTCCTCGAGTTCCGGCAAAGAGGGATACGCCTGATCGCTCGACAAGAAACTTTCAGTAGCACCGTCGAGCGCGTGCAGATCCATCGAATCCATAGCCAGACCCCCACTCACCGGTCGGTGCGAAACCACAACGCCTTCCGGACAAACCGAAAAAGAATACCGTTCCGGGCGAGCGGTCCCGGCGAGTCACGTTCGCCTTGCACCCGCGATCCTTTCCGTGGCTTGGAACCGGCGATCCAACGTGCACTCCACTCAAGAGTATACAGCGATTTTGTTATCATTTCAAGCGATTGTCGACGAAGAGCGGTCGCTCTCCTGTTCGAAATGTCGGAAACGGCAGGAGCGTGAAGGGCTGGCTTCTCGTGCGCATCATGGGCATTGATCCCGGTACAGCGTTACTCGGTTATGGTGTCGTCGCAGCGAGCGAGCCCCCGCGAGCACTGGCCTACGGTGCGGTTCGGACGGATGCCGGCACGCCACCAGAGTTGCGATTAGTCGCACTGTACGAACAGCTCGACCAGCTCATGGCAACATGGAACCCACAGGTCGTCGCACTGGAGCAACTCTTTTTCGCTCGCAATGTGACGACCGCTTTGGCTGTCGGGCAGGCGCGGGGTGTGGTCTTGCTCCTGTGTGGCCAGCGTGGTCTACCGGTGGTGGAATACACTCCGGCGCAGGTGAAGCAGGCCATCGGCGGATACGGTCGCGCAGGCAAGCGGCAGATACAGGAGATGGTGCGGCTTCTCCTCGGCCTGCCGGAGGTGCCCCAACCTGACGACGCGGCAGACGCGCTTGCGATCGCGCTCTGTCACGTGCAGCACAGTCGGCTGTCTCGGTGGCAAGCTCAGGCACACGTCCAGCGATGAGCAGAAAACGGATGCGGGCCGACGAGTTGCTCGTCGCACGCGGAGTCGTGAGTTCGCGGAGTCAGGCACGAGCGCTCATCCTGGCTGGAAAAGTCTGGGTAGGCGATCGGCGTGTGGAAAAGGCGGGGGAGCTGTTGCCAGTCGATGCGGAACTCCGCTTGACGCTAGAGCCTCGATACGTGAGCCGAGGAGGCGAGAAACTCGAGCATGCGTTGCACGCCTTCGGTCTGGATGTGTCCGGCTGGGTCTGTGCGGATTTCGGGGCGTCGACCGGTGGCTTTACCGATGCGTTGCTCCAGCATGGGGCGCGGCGCGTCTATGCGATCGATGTCGGCTATGGGCAGCTTCGCTACAAGCTGCGGATCGATCCGCGTGTTGTCGTCATGGAGCGGACGAACGTTCGGTACCTGGAGCGGCTGCCCGAGCCGATCGACCTCGTGACGATCGATGTCTCGTTCATCTCTCTTCGGCTCGTTCTTCCTACGGCGTGGCGCGTGCTGCGTCCTGGTGGCTACGTGATCGCGCTCGTGAAGCCGCAGTTCGAGGCAGGACGCCACAAGGTGGGAAAAGGTGGTGTCGTACGCGATCCGGAAGTGCATCGCGAGGTACTCGAGCAGGTGATCGCTGCTGCACTCGATTTAGGATTCGCAGTACTCGGTTTGGAGCGTTCCCCGATTACTGGTGCCGAAGGCAACGTTGAGTTCCTGTTACTCTTGCGTCGCAATGGGGTTACTTCGGTGAAGCCGGAGCAGCTGATCGAGCGGGTGTTGAAGGGCATGAGCGATGAAGGAACGACCGACGCGTGATCCTTTTTCCGCGTTGCGTGCGGCACTCAGTGGGGAGCCGATTCCGGGGCGCTCGAATCCCGGTGTGTGGGTCGATCCACAGCGCGAACTTCGGACCGGTATCCCGGAGGTCGTGTTGGCCGAGGGAAAAACTGATCACCAGTTGGAGACGACTGTCGCAGTATTGCTCGAACAACGCGGCAGAGTCGTCGTGAGCCGGCTCGATGGAGATCGGTGTGCCCGACTTCGTGCTGCCTTTCCAGAAGCCGGGATGCGGACGACCACCGATGGACGAACCGCAGTGTTCTACAGGCCGGGAACCGAACCGAGGGTGACCGGGGGAAAGGTCGGGATCCTGACTGCAGGAGCAGCGGATCTTCCGGCGGCCGAGGAGGCGCAGCTGATCGCGGAGGAACTCGGTTGCTCGGTCCGACTGATCAGTGATGTCGGTGTGGCTGGCTTGCATCGACTCGTGCCTGCCTTGCGTGAACTCGCCGAAGAGTGGGATGCCGATGTCTTGATCGTTGCGGCCGGGATGGACGGTGTCTTGCCGAGTGTGGTCGCTGGCCTGGTCGACGTACCGGTGATCGGGCTTCCCACGCCGGTCGGGTACGGGTTCGGGGGCGCGGGGGTTGCGGCCCTGCACAGCATGTTGCAGACCTGCGCGCCTGGGCTGGTCGTCGTGAATATCGACAACGGTATCGGAGCCGGGGCTGCAGCCGCGAAAGTAGCGAACCGATGCGCAGCTCAGCGGGTCTCGAAACACTCGGATGCTCGTTCTTCGACATAGGAAAGCAAACGCTGAGCGAGTTGCCGGTAGACCGCGAGTTCCTGTTGGTAGATACTCGTCACCGGTCGTTGGGTGGCCTGCTGCTCGGAAAGGCTTTCGCGGAAAAGGTTGTCGAGGAGGTGGAGGCAACGGGCGCGGATCCGAGCTTCCAGAAAGCGGGCGAGTTGCTGCTGGCGCCGTTGCTCGAGGACACCAGTCTCTTCGAGTCGAGCGCGGAGCGTTCGAAGCGCGTCGACCAGATCCTCGATCCCGAGTGGTACGGTCGCCGCGGTACGAACGATCGACGGAGCGACAGGCTGCCCTGGTGCGACTAACCGGAAGTACGCTGAAAGTTCGCGGACGAGATCTTCAGCCCCTGGTCGATCGGTCTTGTTGACGACGATGAGATCGGCGAGCTCGAGCACGCCTGCCTTCAGAAGTTGAATTCCGTCACCGAGTCCCGGTGCGACGACGAGCATGACGGTGTCGGCCAGGGAGAGGAGCGGAGTTGCTTCTTGGCCACCACCGACGGATTCGAGGAAAACGAAGTCGAACCCGAACTGCTCCAGGAGTGCCAGGAGGGGAGGCAAAGCGGCAGTACCGGCACCGGTTGGATCGCGAGCCGCCACGGAGCGAACGAAGACATTGGGAAGCGAGGCGGCCTCGAGCATGCGAACGCGATCGCCGAGGAGTGCACCACCGGTGCGGGGACTCGCTGGATCGAAGGCGACAACGCAACACGACATATCCCTCTTGGCTAGAAGACCGGCGAGCGCCCCCAACAACGTACTCTTGCCAGCTCCAGGTGCCCCTGTCACCGCGACCACGAAGGACTGGCCGCCGCGTGCTTCCCAGCCAGCCGGCCAGATATCGGGGTCGCGCTCCACCAGCGAGAACGCCCGCGCCAGGGCAGACCGATCTCTCGCCCGAACCCGTTCCAGGAGCGTGTCCCATTCGGAAAATGACCGCATTCTATGTACCTACCTGAGATAACCGATCCTGCATTTTCCGCTCGATATAGGCCACGATGGTCGAGAGCGAAGTACCCGGACCGAAGACGTCAGAAACCCCCTGTTCTTTCAAGAAGGGCACATCTTCCTGTGGAATGATGCCGCCGACCAGTACCAGCACATCGCCTTTTCCGGCTGCCCGGAGTTCCCGAAGAACCTCTGGGACGAGTTGATTGTGCGCTCCGGACAGGATACTCAGGCCCACAACGTCAACGTCCTCGTCCGCCGCTGCACGAGCGATCGACTCCGGTGTCTGGAAAAGGCCCGTGTAGATCACTTCCATGCCGGCGTCGCGGAGCGCACGCGCGAGTACCTTCGCACCACGATCGTGTCCATCGAGCCCCGGCTTAGCGATGAGAACGCGAATCGGTCGTCGGCTCATCCTGCCCTCCACGGATCTCAGTAGTGGAGTCCTCGCCGCAACGGCTCATGCTCGCGCACCTTGATCGTCTGCATGAGCGTGACGCTGTCGGCTGCGTCTTGCAGCGCTGGAGTAGCTGACCGTCCAGTCAGGACGATGTCGGTCCAGGGTGCTGCACCCTCCACCAGCTCGAGAATCGTCCGGTCGTCGACCATGCCCTCATCAACCAGCGTGAGCAGTCCATCCAAGATGAGAATGTTCGTCACACGGAACTGCACATGCTGGCGTGCCTCGCGGAGGGCTGCTTGTAACCGTTCCGGAGATATCGCTGGTCCTCGGAACTCCTCCGGACGAGTTCGAATATCGATCATCCCGTACTGCGACAGCGTCACACCGGTCAGAAACGAAACGGCGGCGACCTCGCCACGTTCTCGTCCCGTTTTCAGGAATTCGATGATGTGGACACGCAGTCCATGTCCAGCCCCACGCAGCGCGATACCGAGAGCAGCATCCGAGGTGCGCCGTTCGTCCCCGACTAAAAGCATCAAGTAGCCTCGCTGGTTCTGATCGACCGCCATTCCCTTGTCCTCCGCTTTGTCTCGCTTCACGAGCCGAATCACATCGCCGCAGTTTCTCCTCTGCGGCATTCTCCGCAGAGCGCCGGTTACGGAGCAAGCGTACCTTGATCGAGCACGACGCGCATCCCGTTGAATCGGTTCATCGCTGCTGTCATCCCGTCGCGGTACCAAACGACAACCGCTTCCGCTGCGATGTCGGCAACACGCTCAGCGAGTGGGCGTTCCGCTGGTGTAAAGGGTTCCAACACGTAGGCTCGCCCAGCTTCCGGACTGGGAGGACGACCGATACCGACGCGGAGTCGTCCGAACCGATCACTTCCGAGTTCAGCTATCACCGATTCGACACCGTGATGCCCAGCAGCGCTTCCACCGAAGCGGAAACGTAACGTCCCCAGCGGTAAATCCATGTCGTCGTGCACGACGAGGAGGCGATCCAACGGGATCTTGTACCATTGCACAGCTTGTCGAACCGAGCGACCGCTGAGATTCATGTACGTCAAGGGCTTCAGGAGGAGTAGGGACCGCTCGCCTTCCGACACCACGGCGAATTCGCCGTCGAAGCGCTGCTCAAAGCGGGGGGCGTGACAACGCACGGCAAGCCGGTCGACGACCCAAAAACCGATGTTGTGACGCGTTCGTGCATAGCGTGGCCCCGGATTGCCCAGGCCAACCACCAACCAGCGACCGTCAGCCTTCACCGAGTGCCTCCCGGTAGACCTGAACCGTTTTCCGAGCTGTCTCCATCCAAGAAAACTGCGCCGCCCGTACCTTGCCGGCGCGGACCAAACGAGATCGGAGCATGCGATCGGACAGAACTGCGCTGATCCCTTCCGCAAGCGCCTCCGCTGTGCGCTCACGTAGGAGGATCCCAGAGTCTTCTACGACTTCTGGTAAGGCCCCGACCGCGAAGGCTACCACGGGAAGGCCAGCGGCGAGCGCCTCTAGAACCGGAAGGCAGAATCCCTCGTCGCGGCTCGCAACGGCGAGCACCGAGCTGACCGAGTACAGCGCGTGCAGGAGATCGTCGTCGGCTCGTTCGACCCAGCGCAACCGGCCTCGAGCCTGCTCGGTACGCAACCGTCGGACGGTGTCCTCGACTCGCCAACCGACTTGTCCGACGACGATGAGGAGTGGCTCGCGATCGTGCTTCTCCCAGACGATGCGAAATGCATCGAGGAGCAGGTCGTAGTCTTTCCGCGGTTCGATCGTGCCTACTGCCAGCACCACCGGTCGGTCACCGATGGGCCCGAGTGCGCTGGTGACGTGCGCTTCTGCATCGGGGAAAGGTTGGAACCACCGCGTGTCGACACCATGGTGAACGATCCGCGTCCGATCAGCCACTCCTGGGCAATGCTCGCACAGCCGCGCGGCCGTTGCGCGAGAGACAGCGATGATGCGGTCAGCTTTCTGCATCGACTGGATCGTGCGGGCGTAGTAGCGCCATGCAGCCGGTTCGAGTTCCCACGGTGCATCGAGAAAGGCCAGGTCATGAATCGTGACCACACCCCGCACCCACGGCGGGAGAGCAGGAAGAACGAAATCGGTCGCATGGTAGAGCGCAGGTCGATACACGGTGAGTTCTGCCCCGAGTGTCCAGTATTCGAAGCGGTGATGTGGGGGGGTACAGCATCGAAGCATCGGTAACGGTGACTGGGGAAGAGGGCGATTCGCCAACAAGCGGAATGTCAGCGAGCGGTCGCCGAGACCGTCCTGGCTCAGCTCGGCGATCGCGCTTGCGAGTGACGCGACATACCGGCTGATTCCACCGCGCCGGTACGCCAGCAGGCGAGCATCGAGTAGAACTGCTCTCGATCTCACCACCTGTCCACCTCTGCCACCCATCCTCGGTCGTTATACTTCATGCGGATACGATGCTCCCGGACACCGGGGGATCGTCGTGCGAATGTCGACGAACGACGAGGGAGAACCATGGACTTCTTTGGAATGGGTCTTTCCGAAATCCTCGTGATCATGATGCTTGCGCTCATCCTGTTCGGTCCCGGAAAGTTGCCGGAAATCGCACAGGGAATCGGTCGCGCGGTGCGCGAGTTCCGGGCTGCCACGCGTGAATTGACCAGCGAGTTCGAGCAAGCGTTCCGCGAGGTTCAGGAGAGCACCGCGGAAGTGACGACGTCGGTCCTGGCTGTCCAGGAAGAGACACGAGCTGCGCTGGGTGAAGCGGCAGCTACGACACAGGATATTGCCCGGCTGGTCACGGCTGACCAGGCTCCGGCACCGGTCACCGCTCCCGCCCAGACAGCGGTCAGTGCTGCCGTATCGCAGCCTGCCACAGGAGCATCCGTCGCGCCTGTGCCGGCGACCGCGCTTGCCGCGAACGGCCGTCGTGAACCGTCCAAGGATGACCCACTCGCTGACCTCGACGGGCTGGACGCGCTCCTGGACGGACGGGAAGCAGTCGACGCAACCGGCCACTGGGAGCGTTAGCCCGCGTCCTGCTCTACCCGTCGTGCTACCCAGAGCTCCAGGATACCGGTAGGCTGTTCGACACGGATCCACTGACCTCGTAAGAGCGGAAGGCTGGGCACGGCGAGCATTGAGCGGCTGCTCTTCTCCCGGGACACGATGATCCGCCACAAAAGCGGTGACCAAGGACGTATCCACCACGGCCACTGCTTCGGATAGACGGAGACGACAGCAACGAACACACCACCTGGCCGGAGCACGCGTGCAACTTCTGCATGTGTTCGGGAATCGAGAAAGATCGCGGTCGGGAACGTCATCGTGATCGCATCGAGCGAACCATCGGTCAGAGGAAGATGACGCGCGTCAGCACAGACCAGGTACACAGAGAATGGTCCCGACTTGCGAGCGAGGCGGCGATGTGCGAGAGCGATCATCGAGCGTGACCGATCGATCGCGATGACGCAGCGATCCGGACGAGCGAGCTCTGCAGCGAGGTCTCCAGGACCGCAGCCAACGTCGGCGACCCGCCGCGTTGCGGATACCCACGGGAGGACGCTGCGTCGCCAGTCATGCCAGTTTCGGCCGAACACGATGCGGGTTAGCCAGGGATACAGCGGCGCGAGCGGCCCGTAGAACAGTTCGAGCGCCGCCAGGAGGCTTTTGCGGAGCAACGTCTCGAGCATCGCCTACCTCGGTACGAAGACTTGACTTCCTTCAACGCTCGCCCACTATTGTCACGATCGTCTCCTTCACGGTATACCCGTTCAGCGATGGTCCGCTCGGGGATGCCTGCGGATCGAGGCGGAAAAATCGGATGACGCGATTCACTGTTCTGAAACACGATACGACGACCCGGGCACGTCTCGGACTCCTTCTCACGCGCCGTGGTCCGGTTCACACGCCGGCGTTCATGCCGGTGGGCACCCAGGCTACCGTGAAGTCGCTCACCCCCGAGGAGGTTCGAGCGACTGGCAGTGAAATCATCCTCGCGAACACGTATCATCTGCTTCTCCGTCCCGGACCAGCGGTGTTCGAAGCGGTCGGTGACCTCCATACGTTCATGCGCTGGGACGGACCCATCCTCACGGACTCGGGCGGGTTCCAGGTTTTCAGCCTAGCCAAGCTGCGAACGGTTTCCGAGCAGGGCGTCACGTTCCGTTCCCATATCGATGGATCGTTGCACGAGCTCACGCCGGAAACAGTGATCGACCTGCAACTGGTGTTCGGGTCGGATATCATCATGCCCCTCGACGATGTCGTGGGCTACGGAGAACCCGAGTCTCGTCAAGTGGAGGCAATGCAGCGTACGCATCGTTGGTTGTCACGAGCTCTCGATTATTTCGTCGCGCGTACCATGTCTTCCGAGCCAGCGTCGCGCCCGCTCCTGTTCGGTATCGCACAGGGTGGTTTCCGTGCCGAACGCCGCCGGACGAGTGCCGAGTTCGTCGCTTCCTTGCCGCTCGACGGCATCGCGATCGGCGGATTGAGTGTCGGCGAACCGAAGCAGGAGCTGTACGCCCTGCTGCAAGCGAGCCTCGATCCGCTCCCCGAAGATCGTCCTCGCTATCTCATGGGAGTCGGGGCGCCCGAGGATCTCTGGCGTGCCGTGAGCCTAGGTGTCGATCTTTTCGATTGCGTTCTGCCGACCCGACTGGCCCGCCACGGCGCGCTGTTCACCGAGAACGGGCGTATCGATATTCTGGCGGTGCGCTTCAAGTTCCAGCGGGAGCCGGTCGACCCCTGTTGCGACTGCTACACCTGCCAGCACTACAGTGCTGCGTACCTGCACCATCTCTTTCGGGCGAAGGAGCTGCTCGCCTACCGACTCGCGACCATCCACAATCTTCGCTTCATCCAGAATCAAATGGCGAGGATGCGGACTGCAATCGCAGAAGGCACCTTCGCGCAAGCGATGGAAGCGTTTCTCACTCGGTATGGGAATGCGGAGGCAGGATACGCTGGCGAGCCGCTACTGTACGAGGGAGAGCGATGAGCGAGCGGGCTGCGGTGCATTGTGTGGTCTACGGCCGCGTCCAGGGCGTCGGCTTTCGCTTCTTCGTGGTCGACGAGGCCGAACACCTCGGTCTGGTCGGCTGGGTACGGAACCGGCCAGATGGACGTTCGGTGGAACTCTGGGCCGAGGGGCCGCGTGCCGCACTCGAACGGCTCGTCGAGCGGGTCCGTGTCGGACCGCCTGGAGCGTGGGTCGAACGCGCCGACTGCACGTGGGTCGACCCAACTGGTCAGTATGACGAGTTCGTCATTCGACGCTGAGGTTAGGAGAAGGGGAAACTGTGGCGCAGATCGCGATCGTCGGTCTCGGATACGTCGGGCTCGTTTACGGTGGCGCGTTCGCGGATTTGGGCAACCGTGTCTGGGGCGTGGATATCGATGCCGACAAAGTCGCCAAGCTTCGGGATGGCATCGTACCCATTTACGAGCCGGGGTTGAACGAACTCATTCGACGGAATGTGGAAGCTGGACGGTTGCACTTCACGACCGACTATGCCGAGGCCATCCCCGAGGCCGAATTCGTCTTCATCTGTGTGGGGACGCCGTCCACGGTCGATGGGGATGCCGACATGCGAGCAGTACGTGCTGCTGCGCTGACGATCGGGCAACATCTCCGTGGACACACGATCATCGTCAACAAGAGCACAATGCCGATCGGCTCCGGCGACCTCGTCTCGGCTCTCATCGAGCAGGTGAAGCCTCCGGACGCGACGTTCGCAGTGGTGAGCAATCCGGAGTTTCTCCGGGAGGGCTCGGCCGTCTACGATGTGTTCCATCCGAGTCGCATCGTACTCGGCGCGGAGGATCGGGAAGCGGCGGAGCGCGTCGCTGAGTTGTACCGCGTTCTGAATGCACCAATCCTCATCACTGATCGGCGCAGTGCCGAGATGATCAAGTACGCTTCCAATGCGATCCTCGCGACACGGATCAGCTTCATCAACGAGATCGCGCAAATTTGCGAGCAGGTTGGGGCCGACGTGAAGGTTGTGGCACAGGGAATGGGATACGACCCGCGGATCGGTCCGCTCTTTCTGGAGGCGGGTCTCGGTTTCGGGGGAAGCTGCTTCCCGAAGGACGTCCGCGCGCTCGCCTACATGGCCGAAGAGGTCGGCTGTCACCCGCAGCTCCTCCATGCGGTTCTGGAGATCAATCAGGATCAGCGGCGACGCTTCGTTCGCAAGCTTCAGGACCTTCTCGGCGACTTGCACGGTCGCCCTATCGCCTTGTGGGGGCTCGCGTTCAAGCAGGATACGGACGATGTCCGGGAATCCCCTGCTCTGGATGTCTTACGCATGCTGTTGCAGCGCGGTGCGAACGTGACCGCATACGACCCGGCTGCTCTCGCCAATGCCGCGCGTGAGGTACCGGATGCGCGCTATGTTTCTGATCCATACGCGGCTGTCGTAGGCGCGGATGCGCTGCTGATCGCGACACCCTGGAACGAATTCAAGCAAGCCGACCTTCGTCGAGTCCGTTCCCTGATGCGGACACCGATCATCCTCGACGGCCGCAATATTTACGAGCCAGCCGAGGTGCGTGCGCTCGGATTCGTTTACGTGGGAGTCGGACGTGGTCATTGAACCGATCTGGGATCCGGACAAGGCCGGTACGATCGAGGTCGGGGTCGATGTGATCGAGATCTGGCGTATCGAAAGAGCCCTGGAACGATTCGGCGAGCGGTTCCTCCGTCGCATTTACACCGAAGCGGAGCGCACGCGCTACGCCGAGCGTCTACCGGAACTCGCCGCCCGCTTCGCTGCCAAAGAGGCAGTGATGAAGGCGCTCGGTACCGGCATCCGGGGAGTACGCTGGCGCGATATCGAAGTGCTGCCGAACCGCCGAGGCAAGCCGTTGATTCGCCTCTACGACACAGCGGCTGAACGAGCGCATCGACTCGGTCTGCGTCACATTGCCGTGTCTCTCACGCATTCTCGATATCTCGCGATTGCCGTGGTCATCGCGCATTTCGATCCTGTTGCGTCGTAGTGTTCGAGAAAGGGACAGCGATGCTCAGGCTGTGCACCGTTGAAGAAGTACGGCGGGCAGAAGAGGAAGCCGTCAGGCGTGGTGCGTCGTATGGCGAGCTCATGGCTCGCGCGGGTCAGCAGATCGCGTTGGCGATCGAGCGGCTCGCCGCGTCCCAAGGGGGTACAGCGACGGGGCGACGTGTGCTCTTCCTCGTTGGTCCAGGCAAGAACGGGGGCGATGGCCTGGTTGCTGCAGCCCACCTCGCTGCGAATGGCTGGGAGTGCTCGATCTGGACGTGGCGACGACCCGGGATCGGCGAGGTGCCGGTGGACGAAGATGGGCTCCGCCGTTGTCGTTTCGTGGACACGAGCGATCTCGACGCCATCCTCGGAAGGGTGGATGTCATCGTCGACGCGATTTTCGGTATCGGTGGGCGGCCACCTCTGCCGGACGAAATTGCAGCAGTCTTCGAAGCCGCGTGTCGCGAGCGACGACGTCGGGGGGCCGAGCTCGTCGCTGTCGATGTACCGTCGGGTATCGACAGCGATACGGGAGACAGCGACGAACGTGCTTTCCGCGCCGACCTCACGGTCATGATCGGCTTGCCGAAAATCGGGGCCTACCGGGCCCCAGCGCTGCGCTTCACTGGAATGATCGAGCTTGTGGACATCGGGTTGCCGCGTCCCGAGGTACCCGAGGGAAGCATCGGCCTGATACAGGAAGAAGATGTCCGCGAGTGGCTGCCCCGTCGCGAAGCGGACGCGCACAAGTGGTCCGTTGGGGCCGTGCTGATCGTGGGGGGTGCACCGGGGTACTATGGGGCCCCGCGGCTTTCTGCCGCGGCTGCGCTGCGAGCTGGAGCAGGCCTCGTGACGCTCGCGGTGCCGCGATCGCTCGTGCCAGCGATCGCGGCAGCGCTCACCGAAGTGACGTTCGTTCCAGCACCGGATGGTGACGTCGGTGCCGGACACCGGTGGGCTGAACTGGTACGCGAGGTCTTGCCGCGGTATCGTGTCCTTCTTGTCGGGCCGGGTCTGGGACAGGACAAGCCAGCCGAGGAACTCGTCCGGGCGCTCCTCGGTATCGGACGGCAACGGCGCGGTGCACTCGGTTTCACGCCGGAGACCACATCGCGCGTTTCGGATAGCTCGTCGACCCGGTTCACTGGCTATGCCGTCATCGATGCTGACGGTTTGAATTGGCTCGCGAAGCTGAGTCCGTGGCACGAGGAGCTTCAGGATGCGAGGCTGATCCTCACCCCTCATCCTGGTGAACTCGCGCGCCTCTTACACGTCGAGGTAGAGGACGTCTTGCGTGATCCCTGGCACGCGGCAGTCGAAGCTGCACGACGGTTCCGGCAGCATGTCGTCGTGAAGACGGGGCATGCGGCACTCGCGACTCCCGAGGGGACGGTGCTCGTCGCGCCCCAAGCGCACGCCGGGCTGGCGACTGCCGGAACTGGTGACGTCTTGGCAGGGATCATCGCTGGCCTGGCTGCACAAGGTCTGCCACCGTTCGCTGCAGGTGCGGCAGGTTTGTACATCGCCAATCGTGCCGCGATGGCAGCGATTGGCCAGCGCGGCACCCTATCATTGGCCGCTTCCGATATCATCGAGGCGCTGCCCGCGGTGCTCCGTGCCCTGTACGACCCGCGGTGGTCGCCGGAACGGTTCGTCAGTCGCGACTGGTAGAAGGAGTTCGATCAGTTGACGGAAAATCGAAGGCGAAGGATACGAGTGATGGCTGAGGAGTTGCGGGTCCGGGCGCTCATGACACGCGATGTCGTCGCGATCAGTCCGACGACCTCTGTGGGCGAAATTGCCCGACTGATGTGGGAGCATGCGATTTCTGGTGTGCCGGTGATCGATACCGATCGACGGGTGGTCGGTATCGTGACGGAATTCGACTTGATCGCGCGGGAAGCCAGCTTCAACGCGCCGCTGTACGTTCCATTCCTGGACGCGTTCTTCAAACTTCCGGGTACCGGGGACGAGACGCAGCTCAGGAAGATCCTCGCGACGACGGCGGCGGAGATCATGTCCTCGCCAGCGATCACGATCGGTCCGGACGAGACGATCGAAGCGCTCGCGACCCTCATGTACCGTCGCCGTGTCAACCCAGTGCCGGTGGTGGACGAGGAAGGTCGGTTGATCGGTATCGTGTCGCGATCCGATCTCATCTGGCTCATGACGCTCGAGGAGCGTGGGGAACTTCCCAAGCTCCTCGCCAGTCGCTCGGATGAGTGACGGAGCACCGATCAAGCTGATTGCTGCAGTTGTTGCCGAAGTGCTTCCACGTCGCGCCGGATGATGAACGTCCGACCAGAGTGCTCGTCTCGGACGTATTCGAGTTTCCGCTCATCCATCCACCGGTAGATCGTCGGGCGTGTGACACCGAGATCCTGCGCAGCTTTACCGATGCTCACGAGCTCGCTCGGCTCGTACGCGCGGTACTTCGCTTGAGACAGGAGCCGTCCGAGTTCGCTTTCCCAAAAGCTTCGTGGCACCGAGTAGTCTTCAGCACCGGGGGCCCAGAACAAGAGCTGCAGGACCAACTCGATGTTCTCGAGGATACGCTCTCGTCGCTCGCTCAATTTCCCTTGCGCGACGGCAGCCAGACGCTGCAGCACCCGTCCGAGCGGGCTCGCACGCAGCTCGGCCATGAGTTCTTCATCACTCATCTGCACCTGTTCCACCGCGCGGGGTAGGAGGCGCGACATGAGCCGATAATGGTGAGAATAGAGGAGTCGGAGCGCCTCGTCGATGACCCGCTGGTAATCCAGTGTCTGGGAGTCCACGGGGCCTCCTCTCGCCCTACGAACGGACTACCGGTGTACGTACCCATTGTACGGAGACCGCTCGTCATCGTCAATAGATGCTGCGCACTGGACGACTGCGCGACCCTTTCTCGCTCCCGAGTGTGCCAAGCAGGCACACTACCCTTACGATAACTGCTCGACTGTCGGTGAGCACTCATTCCACAGTTGCAGCGTTTTCCAGCGACCACCGGCGGAAGCCGCGTGCTGGCAGGACCGTGACGGGCAAGTCATGGTGCGGGAATAAGCGGCTCCGTACGCAGGCGAGCGCGAGTTCCGGTCGGTTGTTCTCTTCGGAGAGATGGGCGAGCCAAAGTCCCTGGAGTTGGGAACCGCACAGGCAGGCAGCGGCGGCTGCCTCGTCGTTACTCAGATGTCCATGACGGGAGGCAATCCGGCGCTTGAGCCAAGGTGGGTAGGGACCGTGCTCGAGCAGATGACGGTCATGGTTCGCTTCGACGATCGCGAACGTCGCTCGCTGAAGAGCTTCGCGTACTTCCAGCGTCAGAGTCCCGAGATCGGTGAAAAAGGCCACGTCGGCGCCGCTCGTAGCGATGCGAAGCCCAATCGGCTCGTTCGCGTCATGGGGTACCGGAATCGCCTGGAACGCGAGATCGCCGATTTCGATCCATTCCTCTTGTCGTAGCACGATGCGTTTGACACTGTCCAGCTGGAGCGCTCGTAGTGTACCGGTTGTCGCGAGCACGGGACAGGAATGCCAGCTGAGCAATCCGGAAAGTCCCCGGATGTGGTCAACATGCTCATGCGTCACGAGAATCGCGGAAAGCTCATGATCAGCGATACCGCACTGCAGCAGGCAGTCGCGGAGAAATCGCGGAGAAAAACCAGCATCCACCAGAACAGCGGTTCGAGCGGTTCGAAAGAGAAACGCATTTCCACGGCTGCTGCTACCGAACGAGACGATCTCCATCTTGGCGTTCTCCGAACAATGCTCGACCGATCCGCACCAGCGTTGCTCCCTCTTCCACAGCGATCGGGAAGTCGTTCGTCATACCCATGGAGAGTTCGGGTAAGGGGATGCCGAACCGTTGCTCCAGGTCGTCTCGTAACAGACGCAGCATGCGGAAGACCTGTCGAATGTCTTCGTCATGGGAGGTGAGCGGAGCGATCGTCATCAAGCCGCGGAGTTCCAACTGCGGTGCAGCAAGGATAGCCTGCACGAGGGACGGCGCCTCCTCGGGAGCACAGCCGTGCTTTTGCGGTTCTCGAGCGACATTGATCTGAATCAGCACCGGAACCCGCTGGTTCAGGCGCTCGCTTCGGCGCTCCAGTTCAAGAACGAGCGGGATGCGATCGACGGAATGAATCATCGAGAACAGACGGACTGCCGACCGAGCCTTGTTCGTCTGGAGGTGGCCGATCAAATGCAGTTCCGCATCTTCGGGCAACGGTGTCTCTCCGAACTTCTGTGCGGCCTCTTGGACGCGATTCTCGCCGAAGATCCGTAGTCCCAGCTGATATGCGAGGTCCACCAGCGCTCGCTCGACACCTTTGGTCACCGCAACGATACGGACGGCCCTCGGGTCGCGACCTGCTCGTTCGGCTGCTTCCGTGATCACCTGTTGCACTCGTGCGATCCTCGTTGCCAGTTCCTCACTCGTCAGCATCGTCCTCGGTCGCCTCCTTCGGGAGCGCGATGACTGCCGCTTGGGCACCGGTCCGCGGCCCGTGGGCGCGATACGAAAACCACTCCGATGCACGACAACGCGTGCAGACACCGGCTACTTCGATGCGATTGCTCGGAACACCGAGGCGTTCAAGAAGATATCGGTTCGCAGTCCACAGATCGAAATGGACGCTGCTTCCGTATCGGACGAGTGCCCCGGGTGGGTCTCCCGGTGCGATGCTGAGCCAGGCGTCGATGACCTCTTCTCCGACCTCGTAGCAACAGGGCCCGATAGAAGGACCGAACACGACCGATAACCGCTGCGAACGCTGGCCGAGTTCGCCGAGAAGCGTGACGACGCGGGCGGCGATCGACCGTACGGTCCCTCGCCATCCGGCGTGAATCGCAGCGACCGCAGGAAGATCCGGGGCATAGACGAGCATGGGGACGCAATCGGCGCACTGAACAGCTACTGCCAACCCTGGCTCGCAGGCGATCAAGGCATCGGTGTCCGGAATCGCGGTCTCCGGCACCTCGGCGCCACAGCCAGCGTCTGCTCTCGTCACAAGTGCGACGCGATCGCCATGAACCTGATACGGGAAGACCGTCGCTGAGAGCGGAATTCTAAGGCGCGCCCACCAAATCCGGCGATTCTGGAGCGCGAGCTCGTAACCGATGTTCCAGCTCGTGGCGCCGGCGGCGGGAAGCTGGAGATCCCGTCGTGTAAATCCGTGAGGAATACCGAGCTGGCTCAGCACTCGACTGCGATACGGAATCGCCGACATTCAGTTTCCCTCGCTACGCACACCGAACGCACGTGCTGTGGCGCCTTCGATGCCGCGTTGCAGCGTAACGCACCGGCGCGACACGCGACAAGCGGGGCACGTCCAGGGGCGAAACACAACTCCAGCAGTGCGAGATGGTCGTTCAGCAGCACGTTCTGCCGGGTGCCGTCCGTTCGCGCTCGGTCGCCGCCGACACCGGCTTCGAATCTACCGAAAGAACGCGGAGCAGCCACAACAACGAAGGTGCGTAACCGCGATGGCGCTCGTCGCGTATTCTGCGTATAACGATCCTTATACGCAGAATACGATCGGCAGTGAACGCCGTCTCCTAGTCCGCGAGTTCTGTGCTGCACCGCGGCGGTTGTCCCCCGCTCGGTAGACGACGGTAGCAGGTATTGTCCCGGAAGGTCGATGGGAGCATGCGAGGATCATTCGTGCAACAGGGCAACGGCTTCCTTCGCGTAGCGATGCGCCAAACGTGTCGGCTCCGGCAGTCGGTATCGACTCAGCCGAAGCGTCCAGCGGATCGCCTCCGGAAGCGTGATCCGGTGGCCCACGGACACGATGAGCGGTTTCGTGTTGACGCGCGTGCGGACAGCCGCACCGATCACGGTGCTGTCAGCGGTGATCGGAGTCCAGGCTCCTCGTTCGTTCGCTGGCTCACGGTAACGACCGTACAAGCGTGACTTCGCCGCACCGATCGTGGGAATGTCGAGGAGAACGCCGACGTGACTCGCGAGCCCGCAACCGCGGGGATGAGCGCGTCCTTGCCCATCGAGAACCAGCAGGTCCGGTGCGCGCGCGAGAGCTCGGACCGCCTCGATCACCACAGGAGCCTCGCGAAAGCTGAGAAAACCGGGAATGTACGGGAAACCGATGCGGGTGCGAACGGCCACGTACTCGACTTCCCGGAGAGCGAGGGGCCTCGTATCGTTCTCGTCCGCGGGGTGTTCGAGCAGCTCGAGCAGAACAGCGACGGCGATGGCTGTCTCGTTTCGGAGGTGCACGTCCGCTCCGGCGACGAACTGCGGCATCCGTTCCAGGCGGCACTCGACAACCTTCGAGGCGAGTTCGCGCTGGAGCTCCGCGAGCCGCTCGAGTTCACCGAGTGGAATCCGTTCAGGTATCGGTCGACCGGACAGCCACCGAGGGTGATCAGGCATCGAAGCAGGACCCCGCTTCCAGGCGCGCGCCGCGCCACCAGTCCAGTCCTGGCATGACCCGCTTACCCTCCGGTTGCACGAGTTCGAGCGCCAGCGCTCGCTGACCAGTCGCGACGAGCAGCGCGTCACGGGTCGGCCAAAGACAGCCGGGAGGAAGACCAACGTCCGTGTCGACGACCCGTGCGCGGACGATGCGAAGCAAGCGTCCGGAGATCGTCGTCCATGCTCCCGGCCAGGGCTGCATCGCTCGGATGTGCCGCTCGATTTCTCTGGCTGTGCGCGTCCAATCGATCCTCCCGTCTTCCTTGGTGAGTGGCCGCGTGTATGACGCGAGCCGCTCATCCTGCGGTGTCGGAACGATCGTCCCTGCCACCCACTGTCGGATCGTCTCGGGCAAGAGTTCGGCTGCCACGGCAGCCAGGCGTTCAGCGAGCGTCGCTGCCGTGTCATCCGGGTAAATCGCTACCCGCACCTGGCGCACGATCGGCCCTGCATCGAGCTCTGGTGTGAGTTGGATGACCGTCACGCCCGTCTCGGAATCACCATTGAGTATGGCAGCTTGGATCGGGCTCGCGCCGCGGTATTTCGGGAGTAACGAGGGGTGGACGTTCAGGAATCCATGCGCCGGAACGTCGAGGAGCGACTTCGGTATCAGCTCACCGTAAGCGACGACCACGCCGACAGCCGGTGCGATGTCGCGGAGGCGACTGAGGAGCAGCGGGTCGCGGACAGTTTCCGGTTGCAGGACCGAAAGTCCCAGCGCGATCGCGCGCTGTTTGACCGGTGAAGGGCGACGTTCGCGTCCCCGACCCGCTGGCCGATCCGGCTGTGTCACCACCAACGCGACGTCGAGGTCGGGCTCACTGGCGAGACGCTCCAACGAGGGGACAGCGAACGCTGGCGTCCCGAAGAAGACGATCCGCAGTGGTGCAGGGTACTGCTGACTCATCCTGCACTCCCCTCGTTCGCATCCAACGCTACCATCTGCCCAGCATCTCGGGCATCATTGGCCCGGCGGCAGGCGGACGATGACGAAGCAGCTCGAAGTCGAGGTATCTCGAAAGGTGCAAGACCTAGAGAACTGGGGCCGGAGCCCGGCTTGGGTTCTCGGTGCGTTGGTCGT
The DNA here is from genome assembly GCF_026241205.1 of Thermomicrobium sp. 4228-Ro. Taxonomy (NCBI): domain Bacteria; kingdom Pseudomonadati; phylum Thermomicrobiota; class Thermomicrobia; order Thermomicrobiales; family Thermomicrobiaceae; genus Thermomicrobium; species Thermomicrobium sp. 4228-Ro. Next base: position 193,804 of record NZ_JAPFQM010000001.1, on the reverse strand, counting down.
CCTCGCCGTCGCGCTGGCCTTCCGCCTGTACGGCATCGGGTGGGATAGTGGGTTTCTCCTGCACCCAGACGAACGGTTCCAGCTGATCGTCGCGGTGGATCGCATCCGAGAGCCTGGCTCCTTCGACGAACTCGTTTCGGTTTCGACAAGTCCCTGGAACCCGCGACGTGTCGGTGTGGATGGTCGACCGCAGGCGTTCGCGTATGGCGCGCTTCCGCTCTACGTTCTCGAGACGGTTGGCTGGTTGTACGACCACGGACGCGTCGCGTTCGGTCTTCGTACTCCTCCGGAAGACGTCTATCGACAGCTCGCATTCCGCGGACGCCTACTGACGGCACTGGTCGACGTCATCGGTATCGCGATCGCGATGCGTCTGTCCTCTCACCTCCGCGGGCGTGCTGCTGCCCTCCTGACTGGAGCAGTACTGGCCGGAAGCGTGCTCGCGATCCAGCAGGCACATTTCTTCGTGGTCGACCCCTGGGCGGCGACATTCGGCATGGCCACTCTCTACGGCTGTTTTCGCTTGGCGTGCGAGGGAACGCAGCGCTGGGCCGTGCTCACCGGTTTGGCATTCGCTGCTGCGCTGGCCAGTAAAGCCAGTCTGTGGTCGCTCGTGGTGCCGATCGCCCTGGCGATCGGTTGGCGCGGGTATCAGGTGTACGCGGGCGGCGGGTATCCTTCGCTTCTGAGGGCAGTTCTCTCCGCCACCCCTTGGCCCGTTGTCGCCGGCACGACTGTCGTCGCTTTCGCCGCCTTCGAACCCTACAGCCTCGCCGATCCTGCACCGATGGTGCGTGACCTCATTCGTGAATGGCAGATCTCGCGTGGTGCACTCGATGTTCCCTACACGCGGCAGTACGTGGGAACGGTGCCGGTCGTCTACCAGATCGTCCAGCTCGCGCGCTGGGGGATGGGACCGGTCTTCGCCTTCCTGGCCGCGGGAGCAACGGTCAGCGCGCTGGTCATTGTCCTGCGCGGGATGACAGCGAGTCGCTCGAAGGTTAGTCGATTGCGACTGACAGCCGAAGGGAACGCGTTCATCGTCCGTTCGTTACTCGTCTCCTGGATCATTGCCTACATCCTCACGACCTGGCTGAGCGAGACGAAGTACCTCCGCTATTCGCTACCGCTCCTCGCACCATGGGCAATCCTGGTGAGCGACTGGCTGCTCGGTTCGTGGTCCGCAACCAAGCGTCGAACAGCGCGGAGTGTTCGCATCGTTCTGATCGCGCTTCTGCTCATCCAGGTGTTCGCCTGGGCGTTCGCCTTCAGCTCGATCTACCGGCAAGAGCATACGCGGATTCGTGCATCGGAGTGGATCTACGCGCATATTCCGGCTGGGGCGACGCTGGGGGTGGAGCATTGGGACGATCGGCTACCGTTGCCACTCCAGGGAATAGTTCCCGATCAGCGCTATCGGTTCGTCAGTCTCAACTGGTACGATGACCGCACGCCGGAGGAAGCACTGGCTTACCTTCGCGAGCAGCTCGCGGCGGTCGACTATATCGTCCTGTCATCGGATCGTCTGGCTGGGTCGATCCCTCGCTTGCCGTGGCGCTATCCCGTAACGAGCGAGTACTACCGCTTACTCGACAGCGGAGCGCTCGGTTTCCAACTCGTGTACGAAGGTAAGCTCGAGGCTCACCTCGGTCCGCTGCGTCTGGACGATTACGCGGCTGACGAGAGTTTCACCGTCTACGATCATCCACGCGTCCGAATATACCAGAAAGTTCGTAATCTCACCGACGAAGAACTCCGCTCGCTCTTCGCCTGGGCGCTCCAGCAGCCGTACGCACCGCAACGGGAGCGTCCGGTGGTCTACAAAGAGCTCCTGGGGGCACCGGCTGATACCATCGTCCCGGCGCGTGACCTCGGTTGGGCGGAGCGGTGGCTGACTACTGACGGAGTTGCCATCGCGTGGTGGGCACTCATCCTGATCGTTCTCGCGGCCGTCGGGGTGCCGATTACGGTCTACTTTGCTCCATCCTTTCCGGATCGTGGAATCGGGCTCGCACGACTCCTCGCTCTGTTGCTCGTTGGTTACCCGGTGTGGTTACTGGCGAGCTGGCATGTCCTTCCTTTCGAGCTCCCGACGATCCTCGTTTCCTTGGCCGTCGTCGGCATCGTGTCGTGGTGGTTCGGCTGGCGCTCGTTCCGTGCTCCTGGCTGGCAGCGGCACCGATCGGCGCTGGTTGTGAGCGAAGTCGCGTTTTGGTCCGCATTCGGCATCTTTCTCTTCTTGCGCTGGCTGTATCCGGACCTGTGGCACCCCTACTTCGGGGGTGAGAAACCGATGGAACTCGCCTTCACGAATGCGATCGCGCGGAGCCGCTGGATGCCTCCCTATGATCCATGGTTCGCGGACGGTGTGCAGAACTATTACTACTACGGCTTTTTCCTCGTCGCCTTGCTGTGGAAACTGGGCGGAATCCTGCCTGATCGAGCGTTCCAGTTGACTCTGGCGACGTTTGCAGGACTCGTAGCGAGTGTCGTTGCGTCCCTCGGCATGGAACTGGCACGGCGCGTCCTCGGAACGACGTCGCAGAGAGACCGCTGGATAGTGCTCAGCGCGGCCGGCTCGGTTTGGTGGGTACTGTTTGCAGGGAATCTGGACCCGTTACTGCAGGTCATCGCGAAGCGGTCGCTCGCGATCGACTTCTGGCAGAGTTCTCGTGTCGTCGCCCATGCGATAACCGAATTCCCGTACTTTTCCTTCCTCTACGCTGACCTTCACCCTCATGTCCTGGCCTTGCCGGTCTGGCTCGGAGCCGTGGCGCTCCTGGTCGCGATTCACGACGCTGACAGGATCGCGTGGCCGAAACGTGTGCTCGGATGGGTCGCGCTCGTCTTTTGGGCCGGGACTGCGGCAGTGATCAACAGCTGGGATCTTCCCCTCGCCAGTGCGCTCGTCGTGCTCGGTACGTTCGTGCTGCTCCGACCACGGTCGTTCCGAGCCCTGCTCGTCCTCGTAGCGCTGGCCGGCCTCGGCATCCTCAGCATGCGAGCCCTTTACTGGCCCTTCTACGATCGTTTCGTCAGTCCGGTCACAGCGATTCGACCGACGAACGCCGGCAGTGCGATCGTCGAGCTAGCGGTGCACTTCGGCCTCTTGCTGGCCTTACCGATCGTCGCGTTGCTTCTGACAACTCCGCCCGCCCGCCGGGGTACCGCACGGGTCGCAGCTCTCGCTGCACTGGCTACGGCGATCGGCTACGGTTTAGGGAGCATGGCACGCGTACTCGCGCAGGACTCGTTTGTCTTTTCGGTGTTCGGTATCTGGTCGATCGCCCTTCCGCTCTTCGCTTTCGTGGCTTTCGCCTTCGGTCTCCAACTCGTCGGTCTGGATGCACGTTCTCCCGAAACCATGGCCTACGGGGTACTTCTCGGACTCGCCACCGGTGCGCTGGGTGCATGGCGACCGACCGCGAGCCTCGTCCTCGTCATAGCCGTTCTCGCGGGAACCTGGCTTCTCGGTGCCTGGCGCCGCGCCGAAGCTCCAGTCGTCGCTCTCGCGGTACTCGGTCTCGCTACCATCCTCGCGGCTGAGCTGTTTCTCGTCGTCGACGACCTCTTCGGATCTACTTGGGAACGCATGAATACGGTGTTCAAGTTCTTCCACGAAGCCTGGCCCCTGCTGGCGATCAGCGGTTGGGGAGCGATCGTTTGGGCATGGACGCACCGGCCACGATGGAGCGGTTTCCCACGTTTCGCCAGCGTGCTGGTGGCCGTCGTCTTCGTGTGCAGTAGCTTGTATGTCCTTCTCGGCACTCCTCAGCGGTTGGCGTTGCGGCTGCCCTCGACACCGACACCAGGGGGACTGGACGGCTACGCTTGGATGCTCGGGGGGCAGTATGCCAACAGTGTTGGCGAGACGATCGAAACGAGCGAGGACTACGCGGTGATCCTGTGGTTACGGACCCATGTGCGAGGAAATCCGGTGATCCTCGAAGCATCGATCGGCCCGTACCGCGGCAATGGTTCGCGGATTTCCAGTGCGACGGGCCTCCCGACCGTTCTGGGATGGGATCGCCATGAACGCCAGCAACGTACGCTGGTCGCGCCGGAGGCGACGGGAGCGCAGTTCGTGTCGCCGCTCGGTGATGCGGTTGACCGACGTCTCGTCGAAGTCCGAGAACTGTACAACACGACCGACCTCGAGAAGAAGCGGGAGTTGCTCGCACGGTACCGCGTCCGCTACGTCATCGTGGGTGCAGTCGAGCGATCCTGGCGAATTCAAGCGGGGTTCGCCGGCGCCTCCGTACCCAACGAGTTATACGCGTCGCCGGAAGGGCTGGCCGCCTTCGCGGCACTCGAAGGTACGACGTTGCAGCGTGTCGCCCAGTTCGGCAACACGGTCATTTACGAAGTTTCGCACGGTGATGGGGAGTGACGTCGAGCCATGCACGATGTACTCGCCGCGGTCGCCTGGGAGGCTGCGTGGTTCGTTTGCGCGGCGAGTTTGCTTCCCCTGCTCCGAGTGGCCACTGCAGACGACCGTTTGGCCAGTGCGGTGGCGCTCACGTTGGGGGCGGCGCTCGTCGCCCTGCCTGTCTGGTGGTTCGGTACGCTCTTCCCTCTGCGGTTTACCGTCGAGACTCTTGTCGCTTCCTTCGGTCTTTGGACAGCGATCAGCTGGGGACTGGTACCCTTCCAGCGATCTCGGCGACAGCTGCTCCTCGGGACGACCCGAACCTTCGGTGCCCTGAGCCTCTTCCATGTGGCGGCCTTCGCGGGCTACGCATTCTTCCGATCCTTTACACCAGACATCCGCTACACCGAGAAGCCGATGGAACTCGCCTTTCTCTCTGCATCGATCGTGACTGATCGACTGCCACCACCGGACCCGTGGTTCGCTGGTGCTCCGATCAATTATTATGTTTACGGCTACGTCGAAATGGCAAGCCTAGCGAAGGTGCTGGGCGTGCGTCCGGAGATCGCCTTTAACTTGGCGCTCTCCTCCCTGTTCGCGAGCACCGTAATGGGAGTATTCGCGGTAACCTGGACACTAGCCGCCGCGACTGGGGCGAGCCCGCGACGCCAGGCGGTCGCAGGTACGTTGGCCCTGCTCTTTCTCGTCGGTGCAGGAAACTGGGAAACGGCCTGGAGGCTCCTGCGCGATCCCGCTGCTTCCCTGTCTGCCTCCTGGTGGGCTGGTCCGGGGTGGAATGCCTCGCGCGTGATCGTCGATAGCGGATTTCCGTGGGGTGGGCAGCCTCGACCGACGATCAACGAGTTTCCCGCTTTCTCGTTCATTCTGGCTGACCTGCACCCGCATCTCCTCGCGCTCCCGATCCTGGTCGGCTACCTCGCTGGTCTCGCAGCGACGGTCCTGTCGCCGCGACCCGTCAGGGCTGGTGTACTGACTGGCGTTGCACTCGGTTGTCTGTGGATCACGAATACCTGGAGCGTTCCCCTCGCTCTCCTGGCGGGTGCAGTGGTTCTGCTGGTCGGGAAACGTTGGAGCGGGCGTCAGCGAGTCCAGGCCGTTGCTGCTGTTCTCGTTCCCGCGGTCGTCGTTGCACTGCCGTTCCAGATGACCTACGTCCAGTCGTATGGGCTGGTGGCCGAGGAGCTACCGCCCGTCGTCGCTCGGCTACCCGTGGTGAGCTGGATCGTGCGAACGGTCGGGCTCGTCGTCTGGGAGCGAAGTTCGTTCGGCGAGCTTCTGCGCGCCTACGGGACATTCTTGCTCCCCGCTCTGCTCGTCGTCGGGCAAGCCGTTCGGAGCCTGCCCGGGGCGGTTCGTCCGCGAACCGGACTCGTCGTCGGCTTCGCTGGATTTGTCCTCGTCCTCGCGTTGGCGAGTCGGACCCCTGCCCTGTTTCTGTTCGGCCTGCTTCTCGGTGCGGTCGGGCTGGTCCTGCACAGCGATCGGTGTCTCCAGCCAGGAATGCGTCTCGCGTTCGGATTACTCGGAGCGGCGTGGCTCGCGCTCCTGGGAATCGAGTTCTTCTTTCTCCGCGATGTTTTCGGTGACCGCATGAACACGGTCTTCAAAGTGTCTTTCGATGCCTGGTGCTATCAGGCGCTGGCGCTGCCGGTGGCGTTCGTCGGCGTGCCGACTGGAGGTCGACCGCCTCGAGTCCTCATCACCGGGACACTGGTTGCACTCGCTCTCGGCATGCTCTACGTGCCGCTCTCCGCCTGGAAGTGGACGGACGGTTTCACCCACCGTAAGGGACTCGACGGTTTGTCCTACCTGGCGACGAGCCACCCGGACGAATACGCAGCCATCGAATGGTTGCGGGCACGGACGCCGTCCGATACCGTGATTCTCGAAGCTCCAGGGTGTTCGTACGGATCGGTCGACGATCTTCCACACGATCGGGTATCGATGGCCACTGGCCGTCCGACCGTCATCGGCTGGGATGGTCACGAGTTCCAGTGGCGGCGGGGCGACACCCGCGCCCTCCAGGAGCTGGAGCAACGACAACGAGTAGTACGAGCCGTCTTCGAGAATCCCACCCCGGCGACAGTCACAGAGGTGCTCACTCAGTACCGAGTGGGGTATGTCTATATCGGCTTGTTGGAGCGGAATGGTCTCGGGCCTGCGTGTCGGCTGTTGGAGAACACTGCACCCGAGCGCCTGGCCGCTGTCCTGGAACAGTTCGGTTGGGCTCCAGTCTTCCAGCGTGGAGTCGTGACGGTCTATGCAGCTCCGGAGAGACTCTCGGTTCGTTGACCTGTTCGACGGTGCGTGCTACTATCGAGAGCGCCACGGCGACCGTGGCGACGGGGAAGTATGGCTCTGACCTCGAAACGAGGAGGGTCACGATCAGTACCACACGACCGTTGCGCGTGAACGAGCGGATCCGGGTACCGGAAGTCCGCGTGATCGACGAGACCGGCAAGAATCTCGGAATTTTCCGGACCGAAGAGGCGTTACGACTCGCCCGCGAGCGGGGCCTCGACCTTGTCGAAGTTCAGCCGAACGCCCACCCACCGGTCTGCCGAATTATGGATTATGGCAAGTACCGGTATGAAGAGAGCCGTCGCGAGCGGGAGTCGCGCAAGCGCCAGAAGACGATCGAAGTCAAGGAGATCCGCCTGCGACCACGGATCGACACGCACGACCTCGAGACGAAGGTGCGGCAAATGCAGCAATTTCTCGCTGATGGGGCGAAAGTGAAAGTGTCGGTGTTGTTCCGTGGCCGGGAGATCGTGTACCAGGAACTCGGCGAGCGAGTGCTTCAGCGCGTGCTCGATTCGCTCGGATCGAAAGCGATCGTCGAACAGGCACCGCATCTCGAGGGGCGAACACTGGTGATGGTGCTGGCTCCCGGGCGGAGTGATCTGACACGGCCTACTGAAGCAGAACAGGAGCGATGACATGCCGAAGGTGAAGACGAAGAAGGCGGCGGCCAAGCGCTTCAAGATTACTGGCTCCGGCAAAGTGCTACGCATGCGCAATGCCCGGAACCATAACCGCCTGAAGAAGGCACCGCGGGTCCGGCGTTCTTTCGACAAGATGGTTCCGGTCCATCCATCGGATGTGCACCGCATTCGGCCGCTGTTGCCGTATGCCTGGTGACCAGCGGGGGGATGAGGAAGTACGATGGTTCGTGTCAAGCGTGGGGTCACCAAACATCGACGTCACAAGAAGATTCTGGAGCTCGCCAAGGGGTATCAGCTCGGGCGCAGTAAGCTCTATCGGCATGCGAACGAAGCGGTTCTCAAGGCCTTGCGCTACCAGTACCGAGATCGCCGAGCGAGGAAACGCGAGTTCCGACGCCTCTGGATCATGCGGATCAACGCCGCTGCTCGGCAACACGGCTTACCCTATCGCGATTTCATTCATGGCTTGAAGCGAGCTGGCGTCGAAATCGACCGCAAGATGCTCGCTGACATCGCCGTTCATGATCCGGCCGCGTTCGGTCGCCTCGTCGAGGTGGCACGCCAGGCCCTGTGAGTGCTGTCATCACGAGTCGAAGGCATCCGCTCGTTCAGTTCGCCCGTTCTCTGCGAGAGCGCCGAGTGCGCGAGCGAGAGCGGGCGTTTGTCGTAGAGGGACCGCGTCTCATCGCGGATGCACTGAGCGCTGGGGCTCGACCACAGATGCTGTATTACGCTCCATCCCGTTGTGGGCCGCTCGAGGCGCGCATCGTGGAACGCGTACAGGAACTGGGTGTTCGCCTCGTGCCGATCAGTGAGGAAGTGCTCGAGTACATTGCGGAAACGGTGACTCCACAAGCGGTGCTGGCCGTCTTTCCGATGCCGCGACTACCGTTTCGTCTCCCCGAGCGAGAACACGCATTGCTGTTGCTTCTCGATCGCCTGCAGGATCCTGGGAACTTGGGGACGCTACTGCGTTCAGCGCTCGGAGCAGGTGCGCACGCGGTACTGCTCATGCCCGGAACGGTCGATCCGTACAACCCGAAAGTCGTACGGGCTGCTGCTGGGGCGCACTTCCGTCTACCGATTCAGGAGCTCACACCGGACGGTTTGCACGAAGTCGGCCGTTCCGTCGTCCAATGGGTCGTCGCCGATCCACGCGCTCGCCTCTCCTACGACGATGTCGACTGGACTGCTCCCTCGCTCTTGGCCATCGGCAGCGAGGCACATGGGACGAGCGAAATAGTTGAGCGCGTCGCGACCCACCGTGTCGCCATTCCCTTGCGCGGCGGCCTGGAGTCGTTGAACGCAGCGGTTGCCGGATCGATCATTCTGTTCGAGGCTGCGCGACAACGGCGCAACGCTTCCCGACAAGCCACTACCCGAGAGTAGCCTCACCCCTCTTGCAAAATTCGCAGCTCGTGCTATAGTGACGGTGATCTCTGGTAGGGATCAGGGATTGGGAAGGTCGACAAGGGGGTTGAGCCATGCGGAAAAGCGATCTCATCAAGGCGGTAGCGGACCGGACGAATGCTCGGCAGAGCCAGGTTGCGCCGATCGTGAATGCCGTCTTCCAGACGATCCAAGAGGCGCTCGCCAAAGGTGAGGAAGTGAGCATCGCTGGCTTCGGAACGTTCCGCGTCAGCGAGCGTGCGCGCCGTCGGGGACGCAATCCCCGCACCAATGAGCCGATCGAGATTCCAGCGCGCAAGAGCCCCAGCTTCCGGCCTGGCACGCAGCTCAAGCGGGCTGTCGCTGGTCGTTAGAACCCTCCCAGGGCAGACTATGCTCGGGTGGAGCCGAGGCGGGAATCCGCCTCGGCTTTCGGGCGTTCACCCCTGTTAGATATCCAGGTTGCGCACCTCGCGGGCGTGTGCCTGAATGAACCGCTTCCGTGGAGGAACAGCTGAGCCCATGAGCATATTGAACGTCTCGTCCGCCTTGACCGCATCCTCGATCGTGACCTGGAGGAGCGTTCGGCGAGCTGGGTCCATCGTGGTCTCCCAAAGCTGCTCCGGGTTCATCTCTCCCAGACCCTTGTAACGCTGGACGTCCCACGACTTGCCGTCGCCGCGGTTGAGGATGGCATCGCGCTCCTCGTCCGAGTACACGTAGTACACCTCCTTCCCGCTCTGGAGTCGATAGAGCGGGGGCTGGGCGATGTACAGATGTCCATCGACGATCAGTCCCTCGAGATAGCGGAAGAAAAAGGTCAAGAGCAGCGTCCGGATATGAGCACCGTCGACATCGGCGTCGGTCATAAGGATGATCCGATGGTAGCGCAGTTTCGACCGATCGTACTGGTCACCGATGCCGGTCCCGAGCGCGGTGATGAGCGCGCGGATTTCTTCGTTGTGCAGCATGCGGTCCAGACGCGCCTTCTCGACGTTCAGGATTTTGCCTCGAAGCGGAAGGACAGCTTGAAAACGGCGGTCTCGTCCCTGCTTGGCTGAACCACCAGCCGAGTCGCCCTCGACGATGTACAGTTCCGCTTTCGCCGGATCGCGCTCGGTGCAGTCGGCGAGCTTGCCGGGTAGACTGAACGTGTCCAGGGCTCCCTTGCGTTGGACCAGTTCGCGAGCCTTTCGTGCAGCTTCGCGCGCCCGTGCTGCCGTCAGACACTTTTCGATGATGCGACGTGCGATCGTCGGATTTTCTTCCAGATAGCCCGTGAACGACTCGTAGACGACCGACTGTACGATACCGGCGACTTCGGCGTTGCCCAGCTTCGCCTTGGTTTGCCCCTCGAATTGTGGTTCGGGGAGCATGACTGAGATGATTGCAGTCAGTCCCTCGCGAACGTCTTCACCACTCAAGTTGGGATCGTTCTCCTTGAGGAGTCCATGCCGCCGGGCGTACTCGTTGATCGCGCGCGTGAGTGCAGCTTTGAAGCCCGTGACGTGTGTGCCACCGTCGATGGTGTTGATATTGTTAGCGAAGGCATGCGTGGACTCAGCGAAACCATCGGTATACTGGATCGCGACCTCGACGAGACAACCGTTCACTTCGCGTTTCACGTAGAACGGCTGCGGTTGCAAGACTTCCTTCATCCGGTTGAGGTGTCGCACGAAGGAGACGATCCCGCCCTCGAAGGAGAACGTCATTTCCGTATCGGTCCGCTCATCGACGAAGTGAATGGTAAGGCCGCTCGTCAGGTACGCGATTTCGCGAAACCGCTGCAAGAGCACGTCTGCTTGATAGTCCAGCGAGCGGAAAATCTGCCGATCGGGAAGGAAAACGGTTTCCGTTCCGTGATCGTCGACTTCGGTCTCCCCGATGACCTCGACTGGCGTCGTCGGGACCCCTCGCTCGTACCGCTGTCGATAGATCTTCCCGTCGCGCCGGACCGTGACCTCCAGCCACTCCGACAGTGCATTGACGACTGACGCACCGACGCCATGCAAACCGCCCGAAACCTTGTATCCACCGCCACCGAACTTCCCGCCGGCGTGGAGCGTCGTCATGATGACCTCGAGTGCCGACTTGCCGACCTTGGGATGAATGTCGACGGGGATCCCGCGACCGTTGTCGCGCACGCGTACGGAACCGTCAGCGTGGATGGTCACATCGATCCGGTCACAGAATCCGGCGAGAGCCTCGTCGACACTGTTATCCACGATCTCATAGACCAGATGGTGCAGTCCCCGGACGTCGGTGCTGCCGATGTACATGCCAGGACGCCGGCGGACTGCCTCGAGTCCTTCCAGTACTTGAATCGCACTCGCGTCATACCGCGGGTTCGTCTTGGTCATCGTTGCCGTTCCTCTACCCTCTCGCGTGTTGCCCGTGGTCCTTCTCGGCGAAGTACGTGCACGATACGATCCCGATAGAACAAGAGACTCGCCAGCATCAGGCCGGTTGCGACATAGGCATAGCTCAGGAGAGCGAACGGGACAGCCAGCGCATTCGTCGTGAACACGCGCAAAGCGAGCGGTAATCCGAGTTGAATCATGGATACCGCAACGATGAAGCGTACTGCAGGCCAGAACGTAACGCGAAGAATTCCGAGACTATACAGCGCCGAGCGAAAGGGTCCAGCCCCACTCATCACGATCGCGTCCTCGACGAAGAACGTGGCGAAATAAAAAGCAAGTGCTCCCAGCAACGCGAAGAACAACAACGATTCAGTCACGACCGGTTCCAGTCCGGTCATCGCGGCAGCCAGCAGCACCATGCTGGTGACGACGGAGAGGCCCACCGCTCCGAGAAACAACAGACCGAGATAGGCCAGCATCGCTCCCGCATTCCGCAGTACGGCGCGCCCATAGCGGCGCGATCGAAATCGTTCGCCGCGGACGACGTCTGCCAGCAACGTCCAGTACGCCATACTGACCACGATGCCGAGTGCAAAGAGAACCGATCCCCCGAGCACTGCAGTCGGGAGCGAGAGACCGATGACGATCGGATCGTACGGTAGGGCGAACGTGTCCGGTCCCAGTGCCGATACGAGACTGGGCAGGAAACTAACCAATAACATCAGGAGGTCGAATTGCTCGCCGAGGCTCTGCAAGGCCGATTGCTGGTCCGGCGGCAGTGCCCCAACTCGAATCAAGACATCGCTGAGCGATCGTGTCACGGTACCGGCCGGTAGCCGGGGACCCAACCAAAGGAGAATGTCCAATGCCATGACGCCGACAATCAAGTACGGGCGTCGATTCAGAATCGTAAATGCCGTACCGAGCGTCTCGATGACGCCTGCCGGTGTTTGCTCGCGGACCGATCGCGGCGATACAGTTCCCACTCTTCTCCCGCCGTTCAGTAGCGCCCCATCTCCTGGAGTCGCTCGTCGCTGATGCCGAAATAGTGCGCGATCTCGTGCAGAACAGTCTCGCGTACCAGGCGAGCGAGCTCTGCCCTGTTCCGTGCTGCTCGACAGAGCGGCCCTTGAAATAGCGTGATGACATCCGGTGTGACCATGTTGTAGGCACTCGTCCGCGCCGGGAGAGGTACGCCTTCGTAGAGCCCGAAAAGGGTACGACCACGCGTCCCAACCAGTCGGCGATGGCGAATGCCTGGTTCCCGTTCGATCACGATCGTGACATTGTCGAGCGCTCGCCGAAACGGTTCCGGTAGGGTCTCGAGAACTTCCGCGACCAGACGCTCGAATGTCTGCCGCGTCACCAGAACCGGCACGCTACCCCCTGTCGATTAACCCGAACAAGTATACCAAAAATGGCAGCCGCTGGGCCGCTCATCCTCCCGTGAGGGCCGCATCGAGCAACGCGCGACCGATCGGAAGGGCCACCTGCGCGCCGGAGCCGCCGTGCTCGACGACGACTGCCACTACGATCCGTTTGTCACCGCGTTCGGCGAACCCGAGGAACCACGCATGCGGAGCGCCGCTGCCAACTTCGGCCGTACCGGTTTTGCCGCCGACGACAGCACCCTCGATGCGTGCGCCACTCGCGTATCCGTGCTCCACTGACCAGACCATGACGTCCCGCAAGGCCTGCGCCGTACTGTCGCTGAACGCCCGTCGCCATGTCACCGGCTGATGGCGCCGCACAGTCGTACCGTCCGGACGGCGGATTTCCTCCACGAGATATGGCTGCGGAATCGTACCGTCCCGGACGACTGCGGCGGCAACGAGCGCCATCTGCATCGGCGTGACCAGCAACTGGCCTTGCCCGAAGGCCGTTTCCGCGATGCCGGCCTGGCTCGTTAGAAAGTCCGGGGAGCGAGCGAGCTGGCTCGGCACGACCGGCAAATCGAACGGAATCGCTTCCCCGAATCCCAGCGCACGGGCCATTTGCTCGAGGCGCTGTGCGCCGACCTGAAGGCCCACTTGGGCGAAGACCACATTGAGGGAGTAGCCATAGCCTTCCTGAAGGGTGTAGCTGACCCGATTGGGATCTGGCCGGTTCTGTTCGATGATGATGCGTGAGTCGATCGCCAGTGCACCATCGTCGCGGTAAACCGTATCAGGCCGGGCCATCCCGAACTCGAACGCAGCCGCGGCGGTCACGGTCTTGAACGTCGACCCTGGGACATAGAGTCCTTGAATCGGACGCAGCACCAGCGGACCGCGTCCGTCGGCTTGCAAGGCGTCGAAGTAGCTGCGCGCGCCTTCGACCTCCTCCTTCGATGCACCGAGCGGAACGCTCAGGCGATTGGGATCGTACCCGGGAGAAGTGACGAGTGCGAGGACAGCACCCGAATTCGCGTCCAACAGGACGGCGCCGCCTGAACGGTCACCGAGGAGAGACTGCCCGAGTTCCTGAAGCCGCGGATCGACGCTCAAAATGACGTCGTTGCCACGCTGGTTCCGGTGGAGTACGCCGTCCAACCAGGTTTGCCAGGTCAGCGCGGCATGGCCAGACAGGGTGTCATCGTAACGAGCTTCGATGCCGGAAGCACCGAACAGCGCTGGCGAGTAGTATCCGGCCAGATAGGCGCCGACTCCCTCGTAGATGCGTGCACGCGTTCCATCGGAACGGACGATATCGCGTGCGATGACCGTGCCGTCACGGAAAAGAATGCGTCCCCGTTCTGTGCGTCGGTCGCTCACGTATCGGCGGATATCGACGACACCACTGGCTGGATTCCCTGCTCGAGCCAGAATGCGGTCTCGGTCGAGGAGTTGTGCTCGCAGTACCTGCACTGTCACGAGTCCAAAACCGATGCATAGCACCAGGGCGACATGGATCAGCGGAGCAGCGTTCCGCGCGAGCCGCGCACTGAACTGCGTTCGGAGCGCGACGTACCACAGGACAGCGATCACGCTGAGAACGAGGAGCCAGCGCGGATCGGCACGGTCCTCTGTGATGGCTACCCCGTAGGCGATGAGCAGGAGCGTTGCAATGAAGGTGGCAGGCCGAAGAATCGTCCACATCACAGTTCAATCCCGTGCGAATTCACTTGCGCGAAGCAAGAGGCCGATGATGACGAAGTTGGTGATGAGCGAGCTCCCGCCCGCACTGATGAACGGCAGCGTGATGCCGGTGAGTGGCAAGAGTCGAACATTACCGGCCAGGATGATGAGTGCTTGTAAGCCGAGGACGGTGACGAGGCCAACGCTCAGCAAGCGGACGTAGCTATTGCGGATCCGGACAGCGATGAACAAGCCTCGCATGACGAGGAGAAGATAGAGGGCAATCACTGCTACGCTACCGAGACTACCGAGCTCCTCCCCGATCGCTGCGAAGGCGTAGTCGGTTGCTACGACCGGAATCGCTTGCGGATACCCGAAACCCCAACCCGCGCCGAGCAGATGGCCATGCGCGAATGCGAGGTCGGCCTGTACGGGCTGCAATCCGATGCCGGTCGGATCTGACCAGGGGTTCAACCAGATGCTCACGCGTTGCTCGACCCGGGGAAAGAGGCGCAAGGCAATGGCGACCGCCACAGCAAAAGCGAGAGAACCTGCGATGACGTAGAGCGATCGCCCGGAGACGACATACAGCATGACCAGGAAAATACCGAACAGAAGCAGCGCATTTCCCAAATCGTTCTGCAGTACGACGACCAGAACGGAAAGCCCCCACATGACCACGAGCGGAATCAGGTACGGTAAGGGCGGCAAGCGGAACGGACCGACCCGGTAGCTGCTCGCGATCAGTTCCCGGTGGTCGTCGAGATACCCTGCCAAGAACAGGACGAGGAGGACCTTGACGACTTCGCCGGGCTGAACGGTCACCGGCCCCAGATCGATCCACAAGCGGGCTCCGGATCCGAGATCGGTACCGAAGAGCATCGTGAAGATCGTCAAAGCGATAGCGGTCACGGCCCACGTGTAGCGGAGCCGTCTCAAGACCTCGAATCGGCGCACGAGTCCGACGGTCGTCCCGAGGGCGAGGAAGGCCACCAGAAGGTACACGAGCTGACGTTGACTCAACGAGGCCCAGACTCCACCGTGTGGAATCGCCGGTCCGAGCCGCTGACTCAACAGCAGTCCGAGGCAGCTGAGCATCACGACGATCGGCAGCAGGAGTTCATCGGAGCGTACTCTCAGAAGGGTCAGCCAGAAGTGCGTCAGAAACACTACTCCGATGAAGAGCAAACTGACAGTGAGATCTGCCCATGACCAGCTCGTACGCCCGTTCCGGGCGAGATAGATCGTCAACAAACCGACCAGCGATGCAGCTGCCGGAACGACGAGCAACTGGAGTTCGAGCCACCGCGGTCGCAGCAGTCTACTCATGATTCAACTGGTAGATACTTGCCCAGAAGCAAGGCGTACCGCTCGCGAACGTCACGCGGGACCGCTTCTGGCCTGGTCACGATGGCGTTTTGCAAGGCAGACGAGCACGCACAGGTTCCCGGGAGCTGCTCCAATCGGGGAATGAGCTCACGCAACGTGCGTTGTGCGGCCTCGACGTTCTGGTGGAGTCGCTCGAGTACGACAGAGACGCTCACCGGTTCTTCGGCGGTGTGCCACACGTCGTAATCGGTGACGAGCGCGAGGATCGCGAAGCAGAGTTCCGCTTCTCTCGCCAACCGCACCTCCGGCATGGCCGTCATGCCGATGATATCCATTTCCCAGGAGCGGTAGAGGTGCGACTCTGCCTTGGTGGAGAATTGCGGACCCTCGATGCAGAGATAAGTGCCCCGCTCGTGGACCCGTGGGCCGGCTGCGATCGCGGCCTGCACCAGCGCAGCGCGGAGTTCCGGGCAAAATGGTTCGTCGAGCGGGACGTGGACGACTGGGCCCTCCTCGTCGAAGAAGGAACGGGGCCGTCGAACCGTGCGATCGACCACTTGATCCGGTATGACGAAGTCGAGCGGGCGCACTTCCTCACGCAGACTTCCGACAGCGCTCACCGAGACCACCCAGCGGACGCCGAGTGCCTTCAGCGCCCAAAAGTTCGCGCGAGCAGGAACGCGGCTGGGACTATGCTGGTGCGCTCGGCCATGCCGGGGTAGGAACGCGATGCGTAGCCCTTGCAGGGTACCGATCGTGATCGTATCGCTCGGTTCACCGAACGGTGTCGTGATGCGTACCTCTTCGACGTCTTCAAGGTCGGCCATTCGGTAGAGTCCGCTACCACCCAAGACGCCGAGCTGAGCCTCCATCCGTCACTCCCCTTCGATCGAGCACGGACGTAAACGCTACACTACGGCGGGAGGTAGCCCACCGTATGCAGTTGCAGGATAGCACCGCTGAGTACGAGGTGCGGCAGCGTGGAGAACGGCCCTCGCTGTGGGAAGCGACTGCCCGCGTCGTCCTACTGCTGGCAGCACTCGTGTGGTGGTTAAGTGTACTGCCTCGAGTCATGACTACCGAAAGCGCGGTGTATGTGGATACGAGTGCAGCGGTCATTCGACCCGGTACGGTGTCCGTACCAGATGAGCGCGTCGAAACGAGCGGTGACTGGGTAGTACAAACGGTTGGCGACAACCGTTTCCTGGCGACGCGCAGCCTCGATGACCGGCTGCGCTTCCGTTTTGTCGGGACGTCGCTCGCACTCACGGTGCGCGTCGGCCCCGACGCTGGTCCAGTTCGGGTACGCATCAGGCACGATGCCGCGGACATCTCGTCGGCTCATGACATGGAAGTCACGTTGGATTTCGAGCGCTCGGTGACGCGTGTTGTAACAGTTCCTGTTGCTGAGGATCTCGAGCCGGGAGTCCACACGGTGGAAATACGCAATATCGGTGCGACGGAACTGGCGGTGAGTACGATCGTTGTCGGAGGTGAACCAGGTATCTGGTGGGCATGGGTTGGGCCGGTCGTCGTGGGGTTGCTCGCGCTCGTCTCAGCGTTGGTTCGCTGGTGGCGAGCCCTCGCTCACGCTCTCGGCTGGACCCTTGGGAGTACTCTCCCGTGATCCGGGGTGCGCTCGATCGGGTGCGAGGCTGCCGTACCGAGAGCCAGTGCGCTGCGAACGCAGCGACTATTCTCGCTGTGCTGTTGCTCGTCGCGCTCTTGCCGCGTCACCCGATCGAATTGACCTTGCTGGTGCTCGGCCTACTCGTGCTGCTTGCGATCCTGTTTCCCTCGTCGGTGCTGCTCCTCGTCCCGATGGCGATACCGTTCACACCGCTGCAGGTGACCGTCGGCTCTGCCCGATTTGCTGTGTCGGAACTCGCCGTCTGCATCGCTGTAGTCGGGACAGTGATCCGCGAGGGACTGTCCCTCGCCTGGCGTCGGCACTGGCTGCAGCAGGTCGCCCAGGCTCGGGAGATCGCCCGAACGGCCTCCTTCGCATCGTTGGGTATCGGTCTTCTCGCCGTCGGTACCGCGTCGCTCGGTGTGATCGCGGCTCCCGACCGCTGGCGCGAGAGCGTCCGGGAGTGGCGCTGGGTCATCCTCGAACCGGTGATGTGGTATGCGGCGGTCCTCTGGGTCTGCCGGAGAGGTGATGACCGACTCCGTTTTCTCGCTGCCTGGATCGGAGCCACGACCGTGGCGAGTGTTATCTGTTTTGTCGAGTGGCTGGCTGGTGGTGGACTCGCTGTGGACGGTGTGCGCCGTCTCGAGGGGTTCTACCCGCACCCGAATGCCGCAGCGCTCGCGCTCGAACGGGCAGCGATCGTGGCACTCGCGCTCGCGTTGTTCGTACGCGGACGTCCACGCGCATTGTGGGCAGTCGCCGCGGCCGTGATCGGTTTGACCACGCTGCTGACGTTCTCACGTGGCGCGTTCCTTGCTCTGGCGATTGCGAGCGTCGTCGCGGCAGTCGTGGCTGGATACCGGCGCGTGGGATTCGTGTCGGCAGCGCTGGCGACTGTCGCGCTCGCGGTCGGCTACCTCCTCTTTCCTGACCGCCTGCGGGCCGATCTCAGTACCGGGAGCGAGGCGTTGCGACTGGCCATTTGGCGGAGCACTGCCGTCATGCTGGCCGACTACCCAGTGACTGGCGTGGGACTCGATCAGTACCTGTACCAGTATGTACCACGTTATGTGGAGCCGGTAGCCTGGCCGGAGCGATTCACGAGTCACCCGCACAATCTTTTCCTCGATGCCTGGGTGCGGTTGGGAGTCGCTGGACTGATACTCGTGGGGTGCGCGCTCTGGCTCCTGGTGCGACGCCTTCGGGTCGAGGCGGGCCCGATAACGGTTTCGGCGAGCTTCGGATTGCTCGTCGCTGTGCTGCACGGGCTGGTCGATCGCGGATACTTCACGCTCGATCTCGCGCTTTCGTTCTGGCTTGTCGCTGTCATACTTGACCTGCCGCGCGTGGTTCCGAGCGTGGCGGACGTAAGCAGGAGGTGACTGTGCGCGTTGTGGTGTCAGGTGGTGCAGGCTTCATCGGTTCGCACCTCGCTGAGGATTTGCTCGCCGACGGTTTCGAGGTCATCGTCGTCGATAACCTGCTGACCGGTCGCAGGGACAATATCGTCCATCTTCTCGGTCACCCGCGTTTCCGGTTTCTCGAGCAGGACGTGGCGACGATCGAACTGCTCCCGGCTGACGCCATCTTTCATCTAGCCAGCCCGGCGAGCCCGGTCGGCTATCGCCGGCATCCTATCGAAACATTGCTCGTCAACTCGATCGGGACGCTGCGCTTGCTCGAGTGTGCACGAGCATCCGGTGCGCGCTTCGTCTTCGCCTCGACGTCCGAAGTGTACGGTGATCCGCTCGTCCATCCGCAATCGGAAGACTATTACGGGAATGTCAATCCCGTCGGACCGCGCAGTTGCTATGACGAGGGGAAGCGGTTCGGCGAAGCACTGACGATGGAGTTCGTTCGGGAGTACGGGGTCGATGCGCGGATCGCGCGCATCTTCAACACCTACGGTCCACGCATGGATCCGGACGATGGGCGTGTCGTACCGAACTTTATCGTGCGAGCCTTGACCGGTGAACCACTGGAGATCTACGGGGATGGAATGCAGACCCGCGCGCTGTGCTATGTGTCCGACATGGTGCGCGGTTTGCGCTTGTTGATGGAACGAGATGGGTTGGCCGGGTCGATCGTGAACCTGGGGAATCCGGACGAACGGACGATCCTCGAGCTCGCGCAGTTGATCCTTCGGTTGACCGGTTCGAAGGCTCCGCTCATTTACCGCCCTCCTCGCCCGGACGATCCGACGCGGCGTTGCCCAGACATTCGCCGGGCGCGCGAACTACTCGGCTGGGAACCGGTCGTGTCACTGGAAGAAGGCATGACAGAGACGATCCGATACTTCCGGCGCATACTCTCCAGCACGACGGTGCGCGATGCATGAGGTTTCGCCGTTCACGAGGGTAGCACCCCAGAACGTGTCAGCAGCTGCCATTGCTGCTGGCGTCGTGCTCGCGCTGATCGTGGTCTGGGTTCCGGCACCGATCGGAGTCGGACTGGTCGTGGCTGCGTTCGCCGGACTCGCGACGCTCGCGGTTCCCGTGCTGGCTCCACTCGGGCTCGTCTTGTCCGTTCCTGCGCAAGATGTCGTCCGTATCCCAGTCGGAACGATCGGATTGACAGCGACGCAACTTGCATTAGCAGGAACCGGATTCCTCCTTCCGCTCGTCCTGCTGAGCCGACGTGCACGTGTGCACTTTCCGCTCACCGCACGAATGCTGACGATCTTCCTATTGGTACAAGTGCTTTCGTTGTCGGTCGCTAGCAACGTCCTTTTCGGCGTCGCGACGATCTATCGCTGGGGTGGTGCGCTCGTCGCTTTTCTCGCAGTGATTCATCTGATGGTTTCGCGGAGGAGTGTCCTGCTGCTGGCGGCAGGGCTCGCGATCGCAGCAGTCGGCGAAGTGGCCTTCGGAACGGTACAGAGTGCGCTGGGCCTGGCTCCCCCGAGTTTTGCCGTGGCAGCTGGAATCTATCGTGCGTACGGGACCTTCGGGCAACCGAACCCGTACGGTGGGTACCTGGAAATGGTCGGGCTCTGGCTGCTGCCGCTCGCGTTGTGGAACGTACGAGCGTGTGCGACGTTCCTTCGCAGGTATCGTCGCGTCCGCTGGCGCGGGTTCGTCGCTGCGGCCGGTACCCGACGTCGGCTCATCCTGCACGGTCTACTACTGATCGTGCTGGCGACCGGAGTTCTGGCGAGTTTGGCGGGGATCTTGTTGAGCTTTTCTCGAGGAGCGTGGGTCGGGACACTGGGGGGATTGGCGGCGTTGCTTCTTTTTGCCCCCGCGACCGTCCGCCGCGTCGGGGTGGCTGTTGTCGTCATCGGGGCGATCGTTCTTCTCACCGGTGGCTGGCAACAGCTGCCGGAGCCGGTTCGTGAGCGGGCAGTCCAGCTGGTGACGCAGGCGCGACCGTTCGACGTCCGTGACGTGCAGCTGACAGCGAACAATTGGGCCGTTGTCGAACGGATGGTGCACTGGCAAGCTGCCTGGAACATGTTTCTGGATCATCCGCTTACCGGTGTCGGTGCAGGAAACTTCAGCGTTCTGTTTCCCGATTACTCACTGCACCCGGTCTTTCCTGTCGCTCGCGGTCATGCGCACAACTATTATCTGCACGTTTTGGCTGAGCTCGGACTTCCCGGCTTTCTCGTCTATTCGGCGCTGCTCGCTTCTGCTGTGTGGACAATGCTGACAGTCGTACGGCGACGAGCGTTCGGTTTCGACCGTGCGGTGGCACTGGGTGCTCTAGCCGCGACGGCTGCCGTCGCTGTGCACAATCTGGTCGAGAATCTCCACGAACTCCACTTGAGTATTCAGCTGCTGGCACTGTGGGGATTTGTCTGGCGAGCGCGCTGCGGCTGGGATCACGATGCCAACCGAACGAAGGCGGTCAGGTAATCGAAACAGGAAGTGACTGTGACTGTATCGGAAACCACGAAGACGATCAGTGTGGACTGGCGTCGGTCTCTTCTGCGAGGGACCATCGGCGTCATCGTTGTCGTGGTCTTCGCGGCCGTAGCCTGGTGGCGGAGTCAACTGGCGTGGGGTGACGTTGCTGAGCTGCTGGTCGGGAGTTCACCCGGATTTGTCGTTTTGGCACTCGTCGCCTACTACGGTTCGTTTCCTCTCCGCGGGCTCCGTTGGCGTGTGCTTCTCGAACAGCACGGCGACTCGAGCACGATCCCGTCTACGCTCACGCTCACGCGCTTCTGTCTGTATGGTTGGCTCGTCAACTGTGCGCTGCCGGCCAAGCTCGGCGAGCTCTATCGCAGCTACCTCGCTCAGCGCCGATCGGAACTTCCCGTCGCCACGGTGTTCGGTACGGTCCTCATCGAACGGTCCGCTGATCTCGTCGTGCTCGCTTTGCTCCTACCGCTCGCAGCCTGGGTCGTCGGCGTGGCAACGAACGCTCAACTGCTGCCGCTCCAGCTCGTCGCGGCTGGTATGGGCATTGCACTCGCCGCGATCCTCACCTCGTTCCGGCACTCGGATCGGCTGGTCAGAGTGCTCCCTCCCGTTCTCCGCGCTCCGCTCATCCGTTTCGCTGCCGGACTGCAACTCCGTGGGCGAGCGTTCGTTGGAGTCACCGCCCTCACCGTACCGCTCTGGTTTCTGGAAGGCATGCGGGTCTATGCGGAGGCGAGAGCACTCGGGCTCGCACTCTCCGTCGCGATGAGTTTCCTCATCGCACTCCTCGCCGCTCTCTTGACGACCGTACCGCTGACGCCGGCAGGCATCGGTGCTGTCGAGATCGGTATCGCCGGCACGCTCATCCTCTTCGGCGTTCGCGCCGAGCAGGCTGTGGCGCTCGCCTTGCTCGATCGCCTCGTCGCGTACTGGAGCGTGTTCATCGTCGCTGGTCTTCCCTGGATAGTCGAGCGCTTACGCGGGAGCTGAGACGATGCGTGTTGCTCTCGATTTTTCTCCGGGAGTTTCCCAACCGGCCGGGATCGGTCGCTATGCTCGGGAATTGGTCTCGGCGCTCGTATCCTTCCTCGGCAAGGATCTTGTGCTCTTCTACGGCCGCGTCTCGCACCCGGTCGGTTGTCCGCCTGCTGGCGCGACGCTTCGTCGTCTTCCCCTTTCTCCGGTCTGGCTCACTCGGCTGTGGCATCGTGTGCGGCTTCCGCTTTTCCTCGAGATGTTCGTCGGACACGTCGATGTGGTGCACGGGATCGATTTCCTCCTACCGCCGACTCGCTCCCCGGGAGTTGTCACGATCCATGATCTCAGCTATCTGATCGTGCCGGAACTCGGACATCCTCGCTTAGTCCAGTTTCTAGCAGCAACCGTTCCCAGGACGCTGGCATCGGCTCGCCGCATCGTTACCGTGAGTGAAGCGGTACGAACCGACCTCATCCGCCTCTACCGCGTCGATCCGGCACGTGTCCATGTGATTTACCACGGTGTGGGCGCGACCTTTCGTCCCGTCGAACGCGCGCAGGGTACTCCGCTCCTGGCGAGTCTGGGTATCCGCGATCCGTACATCGTCGCGGTGGGAACCGTGGAACCCCGTAAGGGCTATCCGATCCTGCTTCGTGCTGTCGAACGACTCCTGCGCGAAAGGCCCGACCTTCAACTCGTGATCGTCGGTTCTTCGGGGTGGCTTTCCGAGCGGCTCGAGGAAGCGATTCTCCAAGCAGTACGCCGCGACTGGGTCGTCTGGCTCCGGAGAATCGACGACGACCTGTTAGCCGCAATCTACAGTGGTGCACGCGCCTTCGTCACTGCCTCCTATTACGAGGGCTTCAATTTACCGCTTCTCGAAGCGCTCGCCTGCGGCGTTCCGGCCGTCGCAACAGATTTGACTGTCCATCGTGAGGTCGCCGCTACCGCTGCTCTTTATGTTCCAGTCGACGCGCCGGACCCACTGGCCGACGCATTATGGAACGTCCTTTCCAATGAAGAGCTGGCCCAGCGGCTACGCCACGCTGCCCGTGAGCGTGCCGCTCAGTTCAGCTGGACGAAGTCGGCCGAACAGCATCTCGAGGTCTACCGACTCGCTGCGTACGAACCGTGAGCATCGCTCTGATCAGACTACCGGGACGTCCGGAAGAGGCTGGAGTGCTCATGCTCGGTCTCACTGGCGAAAGCGCGAACGAACCGATCCGCATCGTGCTCGTGAGCCTTCTCCTTCTCGGTCTCGGCGGTCTCTTTAGCCTGGCAGCGAGCGGGACGACGCTGATCGACCGCTTTACCGTGAACCAGGCTCGCCGCATCCTGGCGAACTCCGCGACACCGATCGCCGCGCAGCTCCTCAATCGTGTTGTCGATCTGGTCTTCGCTGCCTTCGCGCTCCGCATGCTCGGTGTCGAGGGCAACGGTCAGTACGCGATCGCGACCGTCACGTGGCTGTACTTGAAGACGGTCACCGATTTCGGCCTCAGTATCCTGGCTGCCCGTGAAGTCGCGAGGGACCCCTCGTCAGCTGGACAGCTGATCGGCGCGACGACGCTGTTTCGCTATGCCGTGCTCGTGGTGGTGTCTCCGCTACTGGTAGTCTATCTGACAATCGGCTCAACGTTGCTCGATCTCTCGCGAGCCAGCATCGTCGCGACCATACTGCTGACCGCTTCCTTGCTCCCCGCGAGTTACGCTGAAGCGATCAATTCCGTGTTCACGGGATACGAGCGACTCCACTTGCCGGCCGTACTGACGGTCTTCACGAACTTGATTCGCTTCGCGATCGGTCTCCTGGCTCTCGATGCAGGCTGGGGCGTGCCTGGCATCGCGACTGCTGCCGTCATCGCAGCGACCTGTAACGCCGCGGCGATGCACCTCGCGCTCCACCGACAGCGCGTGCGTATCGCCTGGAGCCTTACCCCGTTCCAGGCCAAGCAACTCGCGCGAGCAGCCTGGCCACTGCTCCTCAATGGCTTGTTGATCACTGTCTTTTTCCGTATCGACACGTTCATTATCCAAGCGTTCGGGGGAACGCGGGCGTTGGGCATTTACGACGCGGCCTACAAGTTGCCGAACTTGTTGCCGTTGATCCCCTCCTACTTCGTTCTAGCGGTCTTTCCAGTGCTCGCGCGACAAACCGGTGACGATCTCCGTCGCTCCTATGAGCTGGGTGCGAAGTTTCTGGTCATCATCGGCTGGGCGATCGTGATTTTTACCCTCTTGACTGCACCGCTTCTCATTCGGATTCTCGGTGGCAGCACCTTTCTCCCAGACGCTGCTGACACGCTGCGTCTTTTGATCTGGTTCGCGCCGCTGCACTACCTCAATGGCATAACGCAATACGCCATCATCGCAGTGGATCGACAACGTGACATCGCTCCGGCCTATATCGCCGCGACCGTCTTCAATATCAGCGCGAACCTCGTTGCGATTCCTCTGTTCGGCTACCGCGCAGCAGCCGTCACGACGATCCTCACCGAGATCGTGCTCCTGGTACTGCTGCGTCGCAGCGTTACGCGTCATCTCGGTGTGGTCGATTGGAGCGTGCTGCTGTGGCGGCCTCTCCTGGCAGCGGCGACTGGCTGTCTGGTCGGAGTGCTGGTCCGGAACATCTCATGGGTATTGTTGTTTCCCTTAGCCCTCGTCACCTACGGCATCGCACTCTTCGCCTTCGGCGTTGTTCGTTCCCAGGAGCTCACGCTACTCCGGCCTCTCCTTCCGCGTTTACGCCTCTCGCGCTCCCGCGTTTAGGAATCGACCCGGCACGCCGGCAGCGCCTCGACTCGCACGTGCTGACTCAGCGCACCCCAATACGCGATCCAGCGGCCGTCCGGTGCCACTTCCCAGGTCTCGGCGAGCACCGGTTCAGTCAGGAGTGCGGATGCGCATGGCTGAAACGTATCGAGCTGATACGCGCGGAGTCTTGGGCTTCCACTCTCAGCGTCGAGAACCCATACAGCTGCAGAAGTAGGGCGATACGCCGGCTCGATCGGGACTCGTCGACGGTCGCCCGTAGCCGGATCGACGAGCCAGACCCCATCGTCTTCCACGCTCCCAGAAAGAACGCGCGTGATGAAGAACGCGCTGCTATCCGGTACGACACGAAGATCGACGAAGAAGCGACCGGTGAGAACGGGGTGGGCATCGTTCCACGGCGCCTCTGCGAGCCACACGCCAGCTACACTGCCATCCGGCGACTCGCCGAGCACGAGTAAGCGGTCACCTGCCCCCGCCCACACCAAGCCGGCGACCCGTAGCTCTCCCAGCCGATAGCTGTGTCGAGCTATCGTATCGAAGACGATGACCGTGCTGACGGGGGCGACGAAGGAACTGGGCAAACGCTCACTTCTGCTCTCCAGCCAGGCGAGATACCGTCCGTCCGGTGACAGCGTCACCACTGTTCGCCCTGTCGGGAATTCATCGAGGACGCGGCCGGACCAATCGAGCAAGGTCGTTACTCCCCGATCGGGATCGAGCAGAGCGGCGCGACCGCTGCCGGCAGCACCGTACCAGGAGCCGAGCCTGCGCCGCTCGCCGGACACGACATTGACGAGCCAGGTACCCTCCTGAGGAGAGCGGTCGTACACGAACAACCAGTCCGGAGCGGCCCACGAGAGGAGGCCACAACACGAGGCTGCGATGAACGAGTCCGATCGGCGTGGTGAGGCGGTGGGGGTAGTGATGGTCGAAGACGATTCCGGCGCTGTCGCTGTCACGAGCTGGCCAGATACTCGCGATGGGGTTTCCATCGGCGACGCGACCGCGCGCAACGTCGGCGGTGGAGGGGACCCGGCAGTCGGTGCAGGGCCAGGTTCGACTGGTGGGCGTCTCGACTGAAAAGGCGCGCAGCCTGCGAGAACGGTCAGGATCGTCAGTCCGAGCAGGAGGTATCTCCGCACCCTACTTGCTTCCCTCGTATGGTGGCCAGGTCGAATGCCAGTCATTCAGGGGTTTCCCGCCGAACACAATGTCGGGTTGATCCCACGGTGTGCGCCAGCGCACTGGATCCTCGTAGGCGAACACGAACTGCTGGCCAGCGAGGCCGAGCCCGAGGGTGAGTCGTGGCCAGTCTGCGTCGATCAGCGACACTGGGTTGTAGGCGCGTCGCATCCTCGAATCACGGATCTCCAGGTGCAGATGCGGCGCCCGATCGCAGTGGAGACTCGCCGGATCGCCCACCAGCCCGACCGGGTCACCGCGTCGGACTTTCTGGCCGACACGGAGCGGTGAGCGGTCTCTGAGATGACCGTACAGGGAGCGATAGCCATTGCCATGGTCGATCACGACGTTGTGCGGCGCGGCACCGTATGGCCCGTCGACTGCAACCACTACACCATCGCCGATCGCTCGTACGACGGTACCGCACCGCGCTGCGAAATCGATACCGAAGTGCATGCCTTGTCCAGCGGCGTAAAGTGTCGATCGATTACGGTAGGCTGCGACGGTGTTCCCGTACCATTGGCTCACGAACCACGTCGACACGCCTGGCGGTTCTGCGAATGGCAGGCCGAATGGAGGTCCGGCGCTCACCGACATCGCCACAAACTGTCCAACGAACAGGACACCGGCCACCGTGACCAAGAAACGAAAGGGTCGCATAGTCTGTCCCCTGCGGTACCCACTGGAAAACGATACACTCGACACCGAGCGAGGGAAGGATGCCTGCATGCTCACGGTCCTGCACGGCACGAGTGACCTGTTGAAGCGAGAGCGCGTGCAGCAACTCATCGCCCAGGAGGATCCCAGCGGGCTCTCGACCAGTCGCTTCCCAGCCGGAACGACTGTCGAAGCCATTCTCTCGGCAGCGTGCACACCGGGATTCTTCGGAGCGAACCGGGTGATCGTAGCCGAGCATCTACTCGGGGCGAACTGCACGAGTGGCCGAATCGATCGTTCGCTCCTCTCTCGGCTCGCTGAACTCCCAGCTTCCACCCACCTGGTGTGCCTCGAGGAACTCCTCCCGGAGACCGCACTCGCGCAATTGCGGATGAGCTTCGGCGAGAACCTCGCAGTGGTCGAGTGCACGACGCCGCGTGGCCACGATCTCCTCCGATGGGTGCAGGATCGCGCTGAGCGGTACGGTGTGGCAATCGAGCTCGATGCAGCTCGTGAACTCCTTGCCATGCTCGGCGTGGCGGAACGAGCTCCGAGCGGATCGAAGTCCCGAACCGCGGACACCGAGGAGCCTATCGATCTCGCTCGCCTCGACGCGGAACTCGCCAAGCTCGCGACGGCGGTCTTCCCCGAAAAGGTCATCACGCGCGCCGTCATTCACGAGCTGGTAAACCCAGCGGAAGCGCCGCTCGGCTGGGAATTGGTCGATGCCGTTCGACGCGACCGTTACGATGCGGTTCTTCGGGAACTGGCGCGTGCGGAGGCAACGGGAAGCGCGCCGGAAATCCTCTTGGGACAACTCGCGAGTCACCTGGAAGCGCAGTTGGCAGCCTTGCTGACACCACATCTTCCGCCGGATGTCGTCGCTGCGGCAACCGGCGTGCCCGCCGGACGCATCCATCAGGCGCGGCGTCAAGCTCCTCAAGGGGGACTCGGGCGAGTCCGCGAACTCCTTCTCGTGCTCCGTGCCGTCGACGCCGGACTCAAGCGGGGCACACTCAGCGACATCGAGGCTGCGCTCGCGGCGGCACTGGCACCGCCAGACCGCCGAACGCAGCCTCGACCACGCTGAATGCAGCACGGAAGCGAGGGGCCTCAGGCCCCCTGCTGTTCGGCCTGTTGCGCGAGGCGAGCCTTGAGCAGGGCATTGAAACGCTTCATGAGGCGGGACTTCCGCCGGGCCGCGTTGTTCTTGTGGATGACTCCCTTGGCTGCAGCCCGATCCAGGACGGAAATCGCATCACCGACTGCTTTCGCAGCCGCCTCGAGGTCACCCGCCTCGATCAGTTTCCGCGCCTTCTTGATGAGCGTCCGAGCGGTCGAGCGCCAGTAGCGGTTCCGGATTCGCCGCCGCTCGGAACGACGCAGTGCTTTAGCAGCAGACTTCGTATTCGGCAAAGCTTCCTACCCCCTCGAATACGACAACACCCACACGCTTCACTGTCATCTGAGTCTAACACGAGTGCCGGCCAGCGCGTGGCGGTGCGAGCAGGCGTCCTCGGCCAGCCAGGACAGTCGTCTCGAGTACCATTTCCAGTCGGCGAGACGAGGAACCGACGTGGTCACGAGCGAACAGCGGACATCGCCACGACTTGCGAGAGCGACCGTTATCGTCGCGGCGCTCTTCGTCGTCAGCCGCTTGTTCGGTTTGCTTCGAGAGATCGTGATCGCTGCACGTTTTGGGACGTCTTCGGACTACGATGCCTACGTCGCGGCTTTCCGTATCCCTGACTTGCTCTTTCTCGTCGTGATGAGCGGCGCATTCGGCTCAGCGTTTATCCCGGTTTATACTGAACTTCTCGCGAAGCGTGGACGTGAAGCTGCCTGGAAGCTCGCGAATGTCTTGATCAGTTTCACGTTATCGGCTTTTGTCCTCACAGGTCTTGTCACGCTTCTCACGGCTGACCTGCTCATTCGCCAGCTCGTCGCACCGGGGTTGTCGCCGGCCGCGCAAGACCTTGCCGCGAATCTGACTCGGGTGCTGATCCTCTCACCGCTGTTTCTCGGGATCGGTGCCGCAGCGAAGGCGATGCTCGAGGCGGACTCCCGCTTCACGGAACCGGCCGTGGCGCCGTTGCTCTACAACGCTGGGATCATCACTGGCGCCCTTCTGCTCGCGCCGAAGGCTGGTATCTTCGGCCTCGCCTACGGTGTCGTTCTCGGTGCGGCTGCCTATGCAGCCGTGCAGCTCGTTTCCTTGTACCGCTCTGGTTGGCGATTCTTCTTTTCGCTCCACCGCAGAGTTCCTGGCTTACAGGATGTCGGAGCGCTTCTCGGACCCAGGCTCCTGGCCCAAGCAGCAATGCAAATCAATCTGTTGATTCTGACCAACCTCGCCTCGCGGGTCGGGCACCAATCGATCGCTGCGCTGCAGTACGCCTACCAGATTTTTCTCCTTCCGCACGGCGTCATTGCCCTGAGTCTTGCCACCGTCCTCTTTCCGACTCTGGCTCACTATCGCAGTGCCGGTGCACTCGACCGCCTCCAGGAGACGTTCACGCGCTCTCTTTCCCTCGCTTTGCTCGCGACACTGCCCTTGATCGCCGTCTTTCTCTTTTTCGCTCGGAGTATCGTCCAGACGCTCTTCGAGTTCGGTGCCTTCACCGCGACGTCGACGACACTCGTCGCGGCCGGGCTCCGCTGGTTCGCGCCAGGATTGATCGCCTACACCGTGGTCGAGCTCCTGACGCGACTCTCCTACGCGTTCAAGGACGGCCGTTCACCCGTCATCGCTGCTGTGGGTGCGGTCGGGGCGAACCTGATTCTCGGCACCCTGCTCGCCCAGCCGCTGGGGCATCGTGGTCTCGCTTTCAGTCTCGCGCTCGCGACGACGCTTGAAATGCTGATCCTGGTTCTGCTTCTCCGGAAGCATCTTTCGATTCAGTACCGACTCGTTGTCGTCCGCCTCGCTCGAGCGTTACCGGCTCTGGCGGTGACCACGCTCGCTGCCTGGTGGTTCGCACCGCTCCTCGATCGCGTCACTGACCCTGCACTGGGACGATCGTTCGCGCAGTTGCTCGTCTTCAGCTACACGCTGGGCGCGCTCGGAGCGAGTTATCTGCTTCTGGGGCTCGCCTGCCGCCAGCCTGACCTCGTTGCCCTCGCGAGGCGCTTCCTGCACAGCTTACCGCAGCCAGCGCAAAACCTCATCGAGGCTATACTTGGACGGTGATGTCGCTCTTTCGTGGGGTACGTGCAGGGGTATGGTCGACCAGACGCGAATCCGGAACTTCAGCATTATCGCGCACGTCGATCACGGCAAGTCGACGCTGGCAGACCGCCTGCTCGAGGTCACGCAGACCATCAGCGATCGCGAGATGGTCGAGCAAGTTCTCGATTCGATGGATCTCGAGCGGGAAAAGGGCATCACGATCAAAGCGCGGGCTGTTCGCATGCAGTATCGAGCCCGCGATGGTGAGCTGTATATCCTCAATCTGATCGATACCCCTGGGCACGTCGACTTCTCGGCTGAAGTTTCTCGCAGCCTCGCCGCCTGCGAAGGTGCGCTCCTCGTCGTCGACGCGACGCAAGGGATCGAAGCACAGACGCTCGCGCATGGTATGCTCGCGATCGACCTCGGCCTGACGATCATCGGTGTCGTCAACAAGATCGATCTTCCCAACGCGATGCCCGAACAGGTGGCACAAGACCTCATGGAGCAGTTCGGGCTTCTTCCGGAGGAAGTCATCTTCGCCTCAGCCAAAGAAGGGATCGGCATCGAAGACATCCTCGAGGCGATCGTCCAGCGAGTTCCGCCACCGAGCGGCTCGCCCGAGGCACCGCTCCGGGCGCTCATTTTCGACTCGCACTACGATCCGTACAAGGGTGTGGTCGCCTACGTGCGTGTGGTCGACGGCACGCTGCGGGTCGGCGATCCGATCCGCATGATGGCGAGCCAAACGGTGGGAGAAGTCCTCGAGCTCGGCCAGTTTCGCCCGTTGATGACCCCCGTCGAAGAGCTCACAGCTGGCGAGGTCGGCTACGTTGCGACCGGACTCAAGGTCGTTCGCGATTGCCAGGTCGGCGACACGCTCACGCATGCACAACGCCCGGCAGCTGTTCCGCTGCCTGGTTATCGTCCGGTCAAACCGATGGTCTTTGCCAGCTTCTATCCGGTCAATAGCGACGATTACCAGGAACTCCGCGATGCGCTCGAGAAGCTCCGACTCAACGACGCAGCACTCGTCTTCGAGCCCGAATCGTCGGAAGCGCTCGGTTTTGGCTTCCGCTGCGGATTTCTGGGGCTCCTGCACATGGAGATCATTCAAGAGCGCTTGGAGCGGGAATATCAGCTCGAATTACTGGCAACCGCGCCGAGCGTTCAGTACGAGGTAGTCAAGCGCGACGGTAGCACGGTTTTGATCGATTCACCGGCTGAGATGCCGCCCGCCGGTGAGATCGAAGAGATCCGGGAACCGTGGGCCCGCGCGACGATTCTTACTCCGACTCGGTATATCGGGAACCTCATGGATCTGGTGACGAGCCGGCGTGGGCAACTCATCGAAATGGAGTACTTCGGCGAGGATCGTGTGCGCCTCACGGTCGAGGTTCCGCTGGCAGAACTGATCGTCGATTTTTACGACCAACTGAAATCGCGCTCGCAAGGCTATGCGTCACTGGACTATCAACTGATCGGCTATCGCCCGGGCGACCTGGTGAGGCTCGACATTCTCGTGCATGGACGCCGGGTCGATGCACTTTCGTTGATCTGCCATCGTGATCAAGCCTATGCGCGTGGACGGGAACTCGTCGAGAAGCTTCGGACATTGATCCCGCGACAGCTCTTCGACGTCCCGATCCAGGCAGCGATCGGCAGTCGCGTCATTGCCCGGGAGACGATCCGGGCCATCCGCAAGAACGTTCTCGCCAAATGCTACGGTGGCGACGTGACGCGCAAGCGGAAGCTGCTCGAAAAGCAAAAGGAAGGCAAGGCCCGCATGAAGCGGATCGGCAGCGTGGAAATCCCTCAGGAGGCGTTCCTCGCTGTCCTCAGTCTCGGTGGCGAGGCCTCGAGCCAGGCGCAGCGGTGAGCCGATGGCGGAGACTGCGCAGCTAGCCATTATCGGCTTGGGCCCGGGAGCTCCGGAGTACCTGACCCGTGCTGCTCTCGCGTTGCTCCGTGAGCGACCGGTTTTGCTCCGGACACGCCAGCATCCGGTCGTTCACTCGTTCCCGGAAGCGACACAGTGGGAATCGTGTGACGACCTCTACGAGTCAGCGGCCACGTTCGAGCAGGCCTATGACGCGATCGTGGCGCGTGTCCTGCAGCGCGCGAAAGAGACGCCGCTCGTCTACGCTGTTCCCGGCCATCCACTGGTCGGTGAAGCGACCGTGCGGCGCCTTCTGGTCGATGCGCCGTCGCATGGAATCAGCTACACGGTCATTCCGGGTTTGAGCTTCATCGATGCGGCACTCCCCCTGCTCGGCATCGACGCGCTGGCGAGCAATCTGCAGATCGTGGATGCGCTCGAACTCGTCAGTTGTGCTGAAGCTGCGCCGTTCGCTGCCGGCTACTGGCCCTTGTCTCCTCTCCGGCCTGCCCTCCTCGGTCAGGTGTATGACCGCTACATCGCATCGCACGTCAAGCTGGTTTTGCAACGGCTGTATCCCGCGGAGACGCCGATCCGGTTGATCCGAGCTGCGGGAAGTTCCCATGCACACGCGCTGCATGCGATGCTCTACGAGCTGGATCACTACGACTTCGACGCAACGACGACCGTGTTCATCCCGGCGCTCGACCCCTTGGATGCACCGGTGACCGAGGCGTTGCAGCGAGTGGTCGCACGCTTGCGAGCGCCGAATGGCTGTCCGTGGGATCGGGAGCAGACGCATCGGACACTTGTCTCGCATCTCCTGGAGGAAACGTACGAAACCATCGAGGCGATCGAGGCGGAGGACGACGACGCCTTGCGCGAGGAATTGGGCGATGTGCTCCTCCAGGTTCTGATGCACGCACAAATCGCCGAAGAGCGTGGTGCCTTCGTCTACGAGGAAATCGTGGGTACCGTTATCGAGAAACTCGTGCGTCGTCATCCCCATGTGTTCGGTCAGGAACGTGCTGAATCGGCAAGTTCAGTTCTGGCTCGCTGGGAAGCGATCAAGGCAGCGGAGCGTGCCGAGCAGGGGCGGCGGGAGCGTCTGGTACCGGCTTCACTCCCTGCACTGGCACGAACACAAAAATTGCTCGAGCGATTACATCGTATCCAACCAGAGCGACTCGCGGAACTGCAACGGGCACTCGCCCTGGTGGACTCCGATCCGGCTCGTGTGCTCGGCGCTCGTATCGTCTCGCTCGTCATCGAGGCGGTCCGATCCGGTGTTGACAGCGAAGCAGCCGTGCGATCCTGGAGCTTCGCCCTTGAACGCGAGGTCATCGACCAGTTGCAGGATTCCTGAAAAGTCCGAGAAAGGAGCTCGTCGTGAGCGACACAACGATCTCAGCACGAGCAGGACTCCGTCGGCATACCACCTGCGGGGAACTGCGTCGCGAGCACGTCGGTCGTACTGTCACCTTGAAGGGATGGGTGCATCGTCGTCGGGATCATGGTGGACTGATCTTCCTCGATTTGCGTGATCGGTACGGCATCACCCAGGTAGTCGCCAATCCGGCGCACTCACCAGATGCGCACGCAACGGCCGAGCGGGTGCGCGCAGAGTACGTGCTGGCTGTCACCGGCCAGGTCGTCGCCCGACCGGAAGGTACGGTGAACCCTGCCTTACCGACTGGCGAAATCGAAGTCGTCGCTGACCGCATCGAGATTCTGAATCCTTCGAAAACACCACCCTTCCCGATCGCCGAAGAGACCGACGTGGATGAGTCGCTCCGTCTGGAGTACCGCTATCTCGACCTTCGCCGTGCACGCCTGCAACGGAACTTGCTCCTCCGCCATCGTGTCGTTCGCTTCGTACGGCAGTATCTGGAGGAGCGTGACTTCGTCGAGATCGAGACGCCGATGCTTATCAAGAGTACTCCCGAAGGAGCACGTGACTACGTCGTACCGAGCCGAATCTTCCCAGGCCACTTCTATGCGCTGCCCCAATCGCCGCAGCAACTCAAGCAGCTCCTCATGGTCGCGGGCTTCGATCGCTACTACCAAATCGCTCGTTGCATGCGCGACGAGGACTTGCGAGCCGACCGCCAACCGGAATTCACGCAGATCGACCTCGAGATGTCCTTCGTCGATGTCGAGGATGTGATCGACCTGGTCGAGGGTTTGTACACAGAGATGTTCGAGCAGTTCGCTTCGAAACCGTTGAAGGAAAAGCCTTTTCCACGACTGACCTACGCTGAAGCGATGCTCCGCTACGGGAGCGACAAGCCGGATCTGCGTTTCGGCCTCGAGATCCAGGACGTTTCCGATGTCTTCACGGCGACTGAATTCGGTGTGTTCAAGAATGCTCTCGCTGCGGGCGGTGTGATCCGTGGCTTCGCCGTGCCGGGGTTCGCCGACGCAACGCGTTCACAGCTCGATCAGCTGACCGAACTGGCACGCTCGTTCGGTGCCAAAGGCCTGGTGTGGCTGGCACTCCAGCAAGATGAAGGACGCCTCACCGCGCGCTCGCCAGTCGCGAAATTCCTGAGCGAACACGAACTCGCGACGCTCGCGGAGCGGTTCCGGGCCAATCCTGGTGACTTACTCTTGCTCGTCGCCGATGCCGAGTCAGTCGCCGCGAACGTTCTCGGTCGGCTACGAAATCAGGTCGCCCGTGACCGGAAACTCATCGACGAGTCGGTCCATGCCTTCTGCTGGGTGATCGATCCACCCCTCTTCGAATGGAACGAAGACGAACAGCGCTGGGAAGCGATGCATCATCCGTTCACAAGTCCACGGGAC
Source organism: Thermomicrobium sp. 4228-Ro (assembly GCF_026241205.1). Lineage (NCBI taxonomy): Bacteria > Pseudomonadati > Thermomicrobiota > Thermomicrobia > Thermomicrobiales > Thermomicrobiaceae > Thermomicrobium > Thermomicrobium sp. 4228-Ro. Next base: position 159,388 of record NZ_JAPFQM010000001.1, on the reverse strand, counting down.
GAGGACATTCCGCTCCTGGACAGCGACCCGAGCCGGGTACGCGCCAAAGCATACGATCTCGTGGCCGACGGTTACGAACTCGGTACCGGGAGTATCCGGATCCACCAGCGTGAGGTCCAGAACAAGATCTTCTCCATCATGGGCTACGACGACGCGGAGATCGAGCGCCGCTTCGGCCATCTTCTGCGGGCGTTCGAGTACGGCGCACCGCCGCACGGCGGAATGGCCCCTGGTCTCGACCGCACGGTGATGATCCTGGCTGGTGAGTCGTCGCTGCGTGAAGTGATCGCCTTCCCGAAGAACCAGCGTGCTCAGGACCTTATGCTCGGCGCGCCGTCACCGATCGACGAGCGGCAGCTTCGCGAGCTCCATCTCTGCATCGTCGACACCGAAGAATCGTCAACGACCGGCGCATGACTGTCGGGCGCTCTGCTCTTGAAGGACTCGGGAAAACGATTGTCGGGGGCCGGTTGCAACCGGCCCCCGACCCGTGGTGAGCAGCGAGGAGTATGCGGCGTTCAGCTCGCAGCGAGCTTCTTGGCGAGCTCGGCGATTTCCTCGGGCGCCAGCCCTGGAGCGAACTCCTCCGGCACCTCCGGGAGATCCGGCACTGGCCCACCAGCTGGTGGACCGTCGACGACCTCGAGGTCTCCATCGCCAGCCGGAGACGGTCCGCGCCAGATCTTCGCGATTTCCTTGTAGTCCTCCGGACTGAACCGGTAGAGCCGCCGATGGACGCCCATTTCCTCGTACTTGCGCGCCTCGGGGAACTTGCTGTTCTCGATATTGGGAATCGGCAACAACTTGGTTACCTGCACGCCGGTGAGCGTCTCGAGCGCCTTCGCGTAGGCCGTCGCATGGACGCCGCCACGGACCAAGAGATACCCGATCATCTCGCGTGCGACCGGGTTCGTCGTCATCTCGTAGACACGAATCTTATGTAGTCGCGCGCCACACTCCAAGAAGAAGTTGTGGAGAAGATCCAGGATCAGGTTGCCGCTGGAGAAGACGTAGTCGCCATGCCAGAACGCACCCATCGAGTTTCCGACGAACGCCGTCTGCGCGGTTGCGATAAAGTGATGCGTATTGCGCAAGTTGACGGCAGGGGCGAGCGGTGCGGCATCGGGTGCTGCTGGCTTCGTCGTGCCGGTCAGCATCAAGTTGACCGTAGCGGCGACCAACTCGATATGGCCGAGCTCCTCGGTCGCGATGTTCGCGATGAGGTCGTAGTACGGACGAAGCTTGTCGCGACCGCGGAAGTTGAACGACTGGTATGTGTAGTTCATCAAGGTCGACATCTCACCGAAGCGTCCGCCGAGCAGCTCCTGAACAGCGGCGGCAGCATTCGGGTCAGGCTCCTTCGGCTGCGGCAACTCGATTTGCAGACGATCGATTCGAAGATACATCGCGCTCCCTCCCTCGGAACGATCCGACGACAGCACTGTCAGTAGATCCCGTCAGTCCCTGTCGTCCAAACGGTCAGTCGGTGGACCACGAGGAGCCGACAGCTGACCGTGCATCGGCGTCTCCTTCGGCTCGCGATGCGGCGACACACCGGGGACAGCGGCCACGCCAGATCACTTGCGCTTCATCCACCTCGGCCCCTGGAAGGTCGGGCTCGAGGCAGGGCTTGCTTCCGACGACACAGGGCACATCGATCACTGCACCACACTCGCGACAGACGAAGTGGTGATGCCACTGCCGGAGCGTCTCCAGCAGCATCCGTCCCGGCCCAACGTCGGCGACCATGACCAGTCCAGCGGCCACGAGCGAGTGGAGCACGTTGTAAACCGTCGCCCGAGGGAGGTGAATGCCGCGAGTTTCCAGGTGGTGCAGCAGCTCATCGACGGATCGGTGCCCACCGCTTCGCTCCAGCGTGTCCAGGATGAGGAGACGCGGATTGGTCACCCGCAACCCTGCCCGGCGCAGGCGAGACGCCAGTTCGGCGCGTCGTTCGGGCGAGAGGAATTCGGTCACTGCGAGCCGTGCCCTTCCCTTGACACGGTCCAATGTACACACCTTTTTGGACAGTGTCAAGAGACGCGCGCTGGAGACTGATCCCTTCCTCGGTCGAGTTGGGAATTCGCAGTCGATCGCGCTCTCCTCCGTTGCAACCGACGAACACGCCCCGGCTGGGAGGCGCCATCCCTTGACAGCGCCTGCCGCTCCTGCCTATACTCTGTAGTGCTGCCGAGGCGGCAGGGACGTGCCGAGGTGGCGGAATAGGCAGACGCGCTACCTTGAGGGGGTAGTGCCCGAAAGGGCGTGGGGGTTCAAATCCCTTCCTCGGCACCACTTCGCGGGCGATTAGCTCAGCTGGTAGAGCGCCACGTTTACACCGTGGAAGTCAGAGGTTCGAGTCCTCTATCGCCCACGAATGCCGCGAGGCAGCGTAAGCCGAGGTAGCTCAGTTGGTAGAGCACGTGACTGAAAATCACGGTGTCGGCGGTTCGATCCCGCCCCTCGGCACCACGAAGAGAAACGGACAATGGCCGGCTCCACGCGGAGCCGGTTTTTCGTCCTGTCGAGACAGTGACCCCCAGCGGGACAAACCCCGCTGGGGGTCGCGGCCACGCTGCATCAGGCCACAGCTGCGCGGGAGGCCTCCACGAACAGGTCGATCGCTCGCAAATAGTTGGCTGCGATCTTGTCAGCAGCCTCGTCTCGGGAGAGCGTTCCGTTCAAGAAGCCCTGTACACCCTCCCACCAGAGCGTGCGACCGATTGCGAAACCAATATAGCCCGGGACTCCCGCGCCCATGCGGAGCCAGTGATCGACGCGAGCAGGATCGGCTCCCCGTCCCAAAACAACGCAGCTGACGTGGTCACGACCACCACTGCGCACCTTGGCGGCCATACGCTCGCAGTCCTCGCGACGATCCAAGCCCTCGATCTTCCAAACGTCCGGTACCACGCCGGCAGCATAGAATTCGTCGATCGCTTGGAGTGTCAGGTCCGGCCGCACGTCACGGTCGTAGCGCTCACTATCGCCTCCGACCCGCTCGAGCTGTGCCTTGGTGGCTGGCACGAGCAACTCGAGGAGGAACTTCCGATCCCGCTCACGCAGCCAATCGTGCAGTCGCTTGAGACGCTCGAGCTGGATCTGCTTGGTATCGGCAGGATCTTCGGGGTTGTAGCGCACGAGTGCCTTGGAGAAGGTGGGATCGAACGCCAGGATGTGGTCGCCGAACTGGTCACCGTACTCGAAGTCGAAGACCTTCTGGCCACTCTTCTCGACCGGCATCGCGAGGATATACCCGCGTTGTCGAGCCACCCGCGCGACGTCCGCCCCGTATTGCTCGTCCACGAGAATACCGGCTGCGTCGCGTGGTGCACCTCGCTCGACCGCGAGCTCGAAGCCAGCGAAGATCACCTGCTTCGCCTGCCGGATTTTCTCGTCCCGCTCGCTTTCCGGCACACGGGCCTTGCTGGCCATCTCCTCGAACGAGCTCCGATGGTCGAACGCGAGGATGTACAGCGGTCGATCGTAGCCAACGCCCATCACGACACCTCCCATCCTAGAGCCTCCACTGCCCCAACGCTAACCGAGATGGGGGAACCGATGCAACCCTTGACAACGATCGACTACGACGACTACACTTTATCGCGGTCGTTGGGGAGTCGTCTAACGGTAGGACGGCTGACTCTGGATCAGCTAGTTGGGGTTCGAATCCCTACTCCCCAGCCTGAAGCTGCCGCCGCAGTCGGCGGTGGCTTTTCGTCTTTTGTGCGTACACTTGTGCTGGGGCGGTCAGCCCACGCACTGTGTGAGCCAGTGGCGTACCGTGAGTCGGAGGAAGGCGACGAATCTCTTCATCCAGCCAACTGAAACCGAACGCGCCCTGCTCGTCTGCGTACACTGGCGGCATGACGGGTGGGATCCCCAATCGTCTCTCACTGAGTTGGCCCAACTCGCAGCGACTGCCGGTCTGCAGGTTGTCGGATCCATCGTTCAGCATCTACCACACCCGCATCCGCGACACTATGTCGGACCAGGGAAGCTTGCTGAAATATCCGCACTTCGCGAACGTCTCGGATTTTCCGTGTTGCTGGCTGATGACGAACTCAGCCCTTCACAACTCCGTCACCTGGAGGAGGCTCTCCAGGTCAAGGTACTGGACCGAACCGCGTTGATCTTAGACATCTTCGCGCGTCGGGCGCAGACGCGCGAAGGGCGGCTGCAGGTCGAGCTGGCTCAACTCGAGTACCGCCTACCACGCTTGACCCGCATGTGGACCCACCTCTCTCGACAAGCAGTCGGTGGCGTCGGCCTTCGCGGGCCAGGGGAAACGCAGCTCGAAATCGATCGGCGCCGGGCGCGTGAGCGGATCGCCTGGATCCGGCGGCAACTGGAAGATGTCCGCCGCCATCGCGAGCGATACCGGCAGCGACGCCGTCAGCAGCGCCTGCCGGTCGTCTCGCTCGTCGGGTACACCAATGCCGGAAAGTCGACACTCTTGAACGCCTTGACCGGCGCCTCCGTCCTCGCCGAGGACAAGTTGTTCGCGACGCTCGATCCGACAACCCGGCGCCTAGAGCTACCGGATGGACAGGTCGCTCTGCTCACCGACACAGTCGGTTTCATCCACAAGTTGCCGACGTCACTGGTCGCAGCATTTCGCGCCACGCTCGAGGAGATCCTCGATGCAACCCTGCTGTTGCATGTCGTGGATATCACGCACCCGAAAGCCGCCGAGCAAGCAGCAACCGTCCGCCGCGTTCTGCGCGAGTTGGGTGCCGAGCAGTTTCCGACGATCACCGTCTTGAACAAGATCGACGTGCTCGGCTCGGACCTGGCTCCTGACAGGCTCGCCGGCGAACTCGGTCTGCCGCCCAATGCGGTCCTCGTGTCTGCACGAACAGGTCAGGGCCTTCCGCAGTTGCGCCAGCGCATTGCCGAGGCGCTGCGGGCGGTTACGAAACCGGTCGCCGTGCAGCTTCTCGTTCCGTATCGAGAACGAGCGATCCTCTCCCTCATCGAAGAGCGAGGCACGATCGAAGAACAGCGTTACCAGTCAGAGGGCATCGTCGTCCAGGCGCGTATTCCGTCCTCCCTGCTGCCACGGGTGGAGCGCTATCTGCTTGCTGAGTCCGCCGATCGCTGAAGAATACTCGCTCAGGACGAAATTCCTGTCGCGCTTTGTCAGAAAAGGGTCGATAATAGGACCAGACGAACGGTGCAGCGCGAGGAGCAGTTCCCGTGACGATGAGCGAACTGGTACAGCGGTTGCAGAAAGACTACGGTCTCGAGGCCGCGCTGGTGGTGACCACCGACGGTCTCCTCGTCGAAGCAGCTTCGGCACCTGGCACGGAACTGGACAGCGAGGCGATCGCCGCCAACGCGGTGAGCGGCTTGCTCATGCTGGAAGCACTCGGGCAGGAACTCGGTAGTTCCCCGCGTCAAGCGATCGTCGAGTTCGACCGTCACTTGCTCTTGATCGCGCCCCTGGATCAGGACACGGCACTCGTCCTGGTCGCACAGGGCAGCGGGAATCTGGGACGCTTGCGGCTTGCCCTGCGTCGTATCGGCCCACAGCTCGAACAGCTGGCACGCTCGGGAGCACTGTGACGAGGAACGATTCGTGGAATCGCTGTCGTACGCTCGGACTGGCGTGGATTTGACCCGCGCAGAAGCGGTCAAGGCGCGCATCGCACGGGCGGTCGAGGAGACATTTACCCGCGACGTGCTGCGCCCCCTGGGATTATTCGGTGGCGTCTTCGCTGCACCGGGAAGCGACGGACAGCTCGCACTCGTTGCGACGATCGACAGTGTGGGGACAAAGATCCTGGTAGCGAACGTGTGGGGGGTTCACGAAGGTATCGGCATCGATCTCGTCCACCACAGTGCGAACGACCTGCTCGCATGCGGTGCTTTTCCGCTGTTCTTTCTCGACTACTTCGCGACTGCCCGGCTCGACGACCGCGTTCTCGAGGAACTCGTCCGTGGCATGACGCGGGCATGTCGGGATCTGGGCTGCGCGTTGATCGGTGGAGAAACCGCACAGCTACCGGGCATCTACACCCCTGGTGCGTACGATCTGGCTGGCTGTATGGTCGGCGTCGTCCCCGTCGACCGGATCGTCGACGGTTCCCGTATCGTCCCGGGGGACGTGGTGCTCGGGCTTCCGAGCAACGGGCTGCACACCAATGGGTACTCTCTGGCGCGCGCGAGTCTGGGAATGACCGGCAATCCGGAACGAGATCGGTCGATTCTCGAGGAAATACCGCCCTGGGCTGACCGACCACTCGGTGAGCTGCTGCTTCAGCCGCACCGATGCTACGTGCCACTTCTGCGCGAGTCGCTCGGGAACGAGGGGCTCCACGGCATGGCCCATATTACGGGCGGAGGCCTCGTCGAGAATATCGCACGCATCGTTCCCTCTGGTTGCCGAGTCGAGATCGACTCGCGGACGTGGGAAATCCCGGAAATCTTCGGCGAAATTCAACGCCGTGGGCAGATCGACACGGCGGAAATGTTCCGCGTCTTCAATATGGGGGTCGGCTTCGTCGTGATCGGCGAAGCGGCCTTTATCGCAGACCTTCGATCCCGACTCGGCGAGGGCTGGATTCTCGGAAGGGTCCTCGCAGCAGATGGACCGCGCGTGGTTCTGCGCTATGGGGAGCAGGACGATACTGTCCTCGTCGCGTAACTGGTTCGCTGATGGCCTGACCGAACGGAAGGATCCCGGTGATCGAAGACCATGGCGCTGATCGATGTCGCAGCACGCGAGATTCACGCGAAAATTGTGTACTATGGACCTGGTCTTTCTGGAAAGACGACGAACCTTCAGGTGATCCATCGGTCGCTTCCACCGCACGTCCGAAGCGAACTGGTTTCCATCGATACGGAAGCGGAACGAACGCTGTTTTTTGATTTCCTCCCCGTGGATATCGGAACGATCCATGGGTATCGCCTTCGGCTCCAGCTGTACACCGTGCCTGGGCAAACGCTCTACCGGCAGACGCGCGTTGCTGTTCTCAGCGGCGCTGATGGAGTCGTCTTCGTCGCCGACGCACAAAGAGAGCGACTCGCTGACAACCTGCAAAGTCTGCGCGAGTTGATTCAGAATCTCGCGAAACAAGGGAAGCGGTTCACGGATTTTCCGCTTGTCCTTCAATACAACAAGATGGACCTGCCAACCGCGCTGCCGGTTCCCGTCTTGGACCGCTATGTCAATCCCATGCGGGCACCCCGGTTTCCTGCTGTCGCTGTCCGCTCCGTCGGAGTGATCGAGACCCTCCGGACGATCATCCGCCTGGTCGTCGATCGTCTCTGAACCCGCCCTGACTTCGGGCATACTTCCCCCAGCACGGGAGGTTGGGCAGTGCTGCGATCCGATCCGTCCCTCGAACGAGCGCGAGCTGCCGGTACGATCGAAACGCCGGACCCGGAGCATAGCGAGCACGTCGCTTTCCTCGCGCTGCGGCTCTTCGATCAGCTGCGTGATCGCTTCGGTCTGCCGCCTGAGGGACGCGACTACCTCGCCGCAGCAGCCCTCTGGCACGATGCTGGCCAGTTCCGATCGCTGGCCGAGCACCACCGGTATAGTTTTGACCGTATCATGGCTGTTCCCCTGAAGGGATTCGACCGCACGGAGCAACTCGCCATCGCGAACATCGCTCGGTACCATCGAGCGGCGGAACCCTCACCGCGCCATCCCCAGTTCCAACGACTGCCGTATGCCTTGCGTCGACTTGTCGAACAACTCGCAGCGATTCTCCGGATCGCCGAAGGGCTCGATGCTAGTCATCAACAGTTCGTGGAAGACGTCAGTGTCGAGTTCAATAACGGTTACATCACCATTCACGCGCGTTCGAAGACCTATCCCACACTCGAGGTGGAAAAAGCGCAGGCACGTGCAGGCTTGTTCCGGGCGGTCTTCGGCAAGGATGTTCTGGTGCTCCCGGAAGTCGATGAGCACGCCAGAGAACATGTGAGGAGGTAAGATGAGGGCACTCCTCTCGGTCTCGGACAAGTCGGGAGTCGTCGAGTTCGCACGCCAGCTACTCGAATTCGGGTGCGAACTCGTTTCGACCGGTGGTACAGCGCGTCTCCTGCGAGAACACGGTTTGCCAGTACTGGAAGTTGCCGACTTCACCGGTTTTCCCGAACTGCTCGAAGGACGAGTCAAGACATTGCATCCGGCGGTTCACGCTGCGATTCTTGCCCGGCGCGATGAACCGAGCCATATGGAACAACTCGCACGTTTCGGCTACCAGCCGATCGATCTCGTCGTCGTGAACCTGTATCCGTTCGATCGTGTCGTTCACGCTGACACCCCGGAAGCGGAAGCACTCGAATTGATCGATATCGGTGGGCCGACTCTGCTGCGTGCCGCAGCCAAGAACTACCGGTGGGTTCTCCCGATCGTCGATCCGAACGACTACGGCCGCGTCGCGGCCGTCCTCGCGGCCGGTGGCCCAGCCGTGGTCCCTCTGGAGTTCCGTCGGGAATTGGCCGCGAAAGCATTCGCTCACGTCGCAGTCTACGACGCGCAGATCGCTGCCTACTTGCGTCATGACCAGTTTCCCGACCTGCTTCCCCTCCCGCTCGAGAAACTGCGCACGCTTCGCTATGGAGAGAATCCGCACCAGGTCGCTGCGCTCTATCGGATTCGCGGCTATCCCGCTCAAATCGGCTCCTGGCGGACGATCGGGGAAGTCGAGTTATCGTACAACAACGTTCAGGATGCTGCTGCAGCCTGGCAACTCGTGTGGCGTTTCGAGCAGCCAGCAGCTGTTATCGTGAAACATGCTGCTCCGTGTGGTGCCGCAATCGGCGAGACGATCGCTGATGCAGTTGCCCGTGCGTTCGACGCGGATCCGGTCTCGGCGTTCGGTGGCATCGTCGCGTTGAACCGTCATCTCGACGAGCCGGTCTCCCGAGCCCTCGCGCAGCACCTCTTCGATATCATTATCGCGCCATCGATCGAGCCGACAGCAGAAGCGCTGCTCCGTCGACGCAAAGCGTTGCGTATCGTCCTCGCACCACCCTGGTGTGAACCACCCGTCATCTGGCGAACGACAGCTGATGTCGCTCTCGTTCAGACGCCGGACATTCCGAGTCGGGCACCCCAAAGCTGGCGTCGAGTTACCACGCGCGAGCCCAGTGAACGCGAGTGGGAGGACTTGGTCTTCGCCTGGACCGTCGTTCCCTTCGTTCTCTCCAATGGGGTAGTCATCGCCCGTGACCAGCAGACTGTCGGGATCGGTGGCGGCCAGCCTAATCGCGTCGATGCCGTGCGCCTCGCACTCTGGCGTGCTGGAGACCGAGCGAGGGGCGCGGTCCTCGCGAGCGATGCGTTTTTCCCGTTTCCGGATGGGGTGGAAGTTGCAGCTGCGGCAGGCATCACGGCTATCGTGCAGCCCGGTGGTTCGAAAAGAGACAGCGAAGTCATCGCTGCAGCGGAGCGTGCTGGTATCGCGATGGTGTTCACCGGGGAACGACACTTCCGTCACTGAAGTGATTCCTCGGTGCGCAGTGCTCCCTCCAATGCTGTCAACACGCTGTAAAGCCGGTCGTAGTCCCGCTTGAGGAGACGCGCGAGTTCTCGCGCTGCCGATTCCAGCCAGCCGTGATCGTTCCCTCTGGTTCGGTACACGTACCGCAGGTGTGCGGCCAGCAGTTGCTCAGTTGGAACCGGACCCTGGAAGCGATCGAGCAGCGGCAAGTAGGCGAGCCGCTCCGTAAGGCGCAGCACGGTCGAGTTCTCGACCACCTCGACACTGTAGTGGAGTGGTGGGGGATACGGTGGGACGAGGAACACGAGTTCTTGCGACTGCTCGAACGCGACGGCGACCGCAATGAAGAGCGACCGGAGCACGAAGCGAAGCTCCGGATTCGCTTCGTACAACGCTCGATCTTGCAACGCTGGGGAGCCGCGCCGTACGACACGACGTCCCGGATCGACTGCTCCTGTCTCGGCGTAGGCGACGATACCATAGACCGTCTCGATTCCCGATCCCGCCACACGGACGAAGGAACCGAGTTCTGGTACGCGATCCAGCTCGTCGCATTCGACGACAAAACGGACCGTCGAGGTTTCGACGACCTCGCCGATCCGTGCCCGTTCATGCGAAGCGCACACGCTTGCTGCGCTCCTTCGCCGACCGTTCCATGATCAGCCCATAGGCTGCGTAGAGTTGCTGGATCAACGTCTCGAGCTGGGCACGCTCCTGCCAGTGAATGACTGCCTGCTCATGCGCCTCCTGCAATGCTAACGGGTAACCGCGTGCCCGCTGGCATTGATCCCAGACCACTGCGTGAACGAGATCGAGAAGCGAGCTGTCACGAGCGATCCAGAAAGGCAACTCGACGCGTGCAATCTCTGCGCCTGTCTGCACGTAGAAAAACACGATCTGGTCGTCTTCCGGAAGTTGCTGCAAAATGGTCGATCGGCTACGGAAACAACCGGTCCGTTCACCCGGCGCCAGCCGCGTCGTTTGGAACTCCCCGAAGAGCCACCGATCCGTCACATTGGGCACGACGAGACAGGCCTGTTGGCGCTCTCCGCGTTGAACGCGCAGCAGACAGTCGTCACAATCGACAACACGCCCGTGAACCGGATAGTCGCAGGCGGCCACCCGCAGGACATTGACGATATCGCGGGAACCCGGGTAGCTGATGATCCCCGCGACTGGTACTCGCCGCATGCGGTACGCTGCCAGTGCTGGCGCGAACTCCCTCATAACCCATTGCACCACTGTCGTCGCTTGGCCTTCGAGTCCCCACGGAATCAGTGTTCCATCGAGCAACACGACCGACGGTGCGGTGACACGGTCGATCCAGCTCAGTCCTGCCCGGAGTTCCATCACTGCACGACGGAGGCCGAGCACAGTACCGCTAACCGGAATCCGTCGCGCTCCGTCGGCGATCCACAAATCTTCCTCGCGCCAGAGGACTGTCGGCTCGGCTCCGAGGTGCGCTTCCGGTGTTTGCCCGTACTGCAAAATACAAAAGCCGATGTTGACGACCGCATAGGCGAGCGGACCGTGCCGATCACTCGCAACGATCGACCCATCGGTCGCGATGCACGAATATCCATCAGCTGGGATTGCCGGAGCCGGGTATTTGACGAAATATCGGTCGAGCGCGATGCCGAGTAGCCAGGAAGTCTTGGCGCGTTCGATCCGCTGGAGCACCTCGTCGTCATCGAACGTTGCGAGCAGGTCGAGCAGTTCGGGTTCTCGATGGCGGGTCTGTACCGACGATTCCACTACGGCTTGCCGAAGTGCATCGATCACCTTGAGGAGATCGAGCGTCATCACCGTGCTCCGCTGGCAGCAACCCGCTGGTACCACGTCTCGACGTTATCGAGTTCTTCGTAGCGTGGCAACGTCTCCGGGGATACCCAGAGTAGGCGCAGGCTTGCCGGACCATACCGTTCCACGACGGCTCGGCAAAACGCCTCACCGCGGCGATACTGCTCCAACTTGATATCGAGTCCTGTCAAGCGAAGAATCAGTTGTTCCGCCGGGGTACGCATCCGCTCCCGTTCCTCGAAACGCCGCTCGATCACCTCGTAGGCCCGGAGTAGCTCGCGTCCGACCTCCCGCATGACGTAGTTACTGTAACCCTCGACGATCGCCATGACCGCTTGGAGCGAGCGGAAGATGTGCCGCTGTTCCGCCGACATGAACAACTCGATCCACGCGAGGTCAGCCTGGCGTTCCGCGCGAGCAGCCGCTCGAACAGCTTCCAAGATGCGGCGACCAAGATTGGCGTCCCGTCGAAGCGACTCGACCCACTGTCGGATCAGGCTGTTGATGTGATCACCGAGCCAGGGAAAGGTTTCGAACTCGAAGGCGTGCGTTACCTCGTGGAGCACGAGCCATCGTCGGAAATCGTCCTCTGGAAGATTCCAGGCTCGAATAACCCAACGGACATTCGGTTCTACGAAGTAGAGCTTCCCGGTCGTGACCGGTTCGCGCCCCAGTACGGCAATGTCGTACTGACCCAGCACGCGACGAGAGAGAAACCCGAGAGCCATCCCGACTTCAGCCGTTGCTGCCGATCGGCCGAGGTGTGCCCAGACAAGAGCCCCGATACGCGCAAGTGGTTGCTCGGGAAGGTGCACGATGCCTTCGAGCGGACGCAGGATCTCGGCGAAGTTCTCCAGATTCGCATCGATCCAATCGATGCGGTCGAACACGAAGAGCCGGGAGACTCCTGTCGGAACCGGAGCGTCGATGAATCGTGCAATGGAAGGGACCAGTTCCTCGGCTAGCTGCCGGTACTCTGCGCGTGCTCGGTCGCGCTCTTCCGCACCGAGCCGGATACCTCCAGAGAGATTGATCGCGAGTTCACGTGCTCGCGCCCAGTCGATGAGCGGTGGCGCTTCCGAGCGCGCGACGTGGTCGCGTACGCGACGCCCGACCCATTGGCCGAGTGAGAGACCAACCACCAGTCCCGCGAATCGTGCGTAGCGAGCATGCATCCGGCTCCCTCCCTCTTCGGCGCCGCTCATTCTTGTGTCGGCGTGGCCGTCGGTTCCGCTTCCGGAGCATTCGATTCTTCAGCTGCAGGTGTCCCCACCATCGGCTCGGGAGTCGGTGAAGCTGTCGGTCTGGGAGACGGTTGCGGACCGACCAACGTGACGTTCTGGGAGGGCAGATAGGTGCTGCGGAGCGTCAAATCGTCGATCAGCCGATCACCCTCGTAGACTCGTCGTCGAATCGTGACCGTAAAACCGTCTCGTGCCCGCTCGACGATGACTTGCTCGCCCGGGGCCAGGTCTGGTGATTCCCGGAAGACCGGCGTCGGATCAGCCTTGACCACATCTGTAACCACGGGGTCATCCACCTCGACACGCCAGTTCGGCTTCGTGCCCCAGATTTCAAAGTGGACCCAAGAACCATCGGCCCAGGCCACGATTGCGATCCAATCGTTCGTCGCATTCCGAAACCTGAAGTCCAGTCCAAAATCCGTATCCACCGTGGCGTCGAGTCCGATGAGTCCACTCGGCGGCTGCCCGTAGAGAGGGATCCAATAGAGGTGCCAGTTCCGTTCGACGATCGGGAATCCACCCCAAAACGCCGCGTGGAACAGTGTCGTCGAGACCTGGCAGACACCTCCACCGACGGACGGAACCGTCTGTACGCGGCCGTTCGTGGTCACGATGCCATAACCGACCTTATAGCCATTCTCCAGATTGATCGGTCCCACGGTCTGGTTGAACGAAAAGACCTCACCTGGTGGGACCAGTGCACCATCGACCCGTTCGACCGCCAACTCGACGTTATGGCGACGGTTCGGTGCAGAGTCACCGTAGTAGGTCGCACCCGACGAGATACGTTCACGGATCACGATCTCCGCAGCCATTGCACTCGTGATTTTCGGCTTGACCTCGCGTACGGCGAGCGGGACTTCACGCGTTCCGGCTTCGACCGCTCGTTGGAGCGCCTCCAGCGAGGCCTCGAGGTCGAGTTCCTGCCCAACCTGTTCCGCTGCGACGACTCGGACCTGTCCACCAGAGTAGCGGAGCACGGCATCACGCGGTTCCTGCCGCACCTCCGACTCGAGATCCCTCAAGAAGGCTCCTGCCCTCTCTGGATCGAGAGTCACGCGCAGGCCGGTAACCTGCTCGCCGACTCGCTGCGGCTCGAACGCCAGGAGTGCGGCGAGATCATCTCCTTTGAGCCATCGCTCGCCACCCGGCCACCGTACGAGGATCCCACGATTCACCAGCTGTTCTGCCGCTGTCTTCGCCGCTTGAGCCATCGGCGTGGTGACGAGCGGGTCTGCCCGCCGAGCGCGTACGGGCACGGTGCGCTGGTGACGGGCGACGCGTTCCAAGAGTTCCGCGACAGTTCCCTCGACATCCAGTACCGCACCTGGTTGAGCCGGAATAACGACGAAGTGCAATCCGTCCCACTGTACGGTCGCGTCGCGCGAGGGGGTAACGACGAAGTCAGCGATCCGCCCAAGGTACGCTTCGAGCTTGCCGCGGTCGAGCCGGACCGAGTAGCCGTCAGCTGTTCGCTGCACGATGAGCAAGGAGAGGAGATCCCGGGGCTCGATCATCCAGCGCGGCTCACCATCGAGCGACAATGTGATCGGCTCGCCCACGAGTTCCTCGACCTGTGGGACGAGGGCTTCCAGCTCGTCATCCCGGATGTTCGGTTGCAGGGTTACCGGAGCGAGATCGATGGTCCCGCTTTCGGCGAGCATGAGACGCCGTTCGACTTCCGCCAGGGCCACTCCGAGGTCAATGCCGAGGCCAGACCGCCCTGGCACTACCCGCACCGCACCATTCTCATCGACATCGAACCGGGGTTCGACCGGCGGCGTAGCTGCGAGTGTCGCTATTTCTGTGAGCGCCTTTTCAACCGGGCTGGCATCGAAAGTCACTGGAATCGCTACCCGTTCGCCGAAAAGCCGCGCCCGTAACCAGGTTCCCGAATCTCGCCACAGGCTACCGCTTCGCCCCACCCGCTGGGCATCGGTCACTGCCGCCTCGATATCCCAGACCGGGTCGAGATCCCCGACACGGAGCCGTGCTTCGTGGCCTTCGAACCGCAGCGTCAGCGACTGTTCCGCGAACTGGGTCAGACGCGCACGGACCCGCGACTCGGCCTCGGCTGTATCCAGTCCTCCGACGTCGACCGATCCAATTCGAACACCTGGATAAATCCGATTCCCTTGTGTGACACCATACGCCAGGAGCGAGGCAGCGAGAACGAGCACCAACGCTGCGAAGCCGACAGCAACCAACGTCGCGACTCGCTGGATCGGAAGGGGCGAAAATCGGCTACCAACTACTTGGCGAACGGATTCGGCGATGCTCACAGGTCCCCCAACCCCGCAGTGTCCGGACACCGAACCGCTGATGAGTGTACCAGAGCAGGCTACCGACGGCGGACAGCGTCGATCTCCGGATGCTCGCGCACCGCGATCGATGCGCAGGGATCCCGCCTTGCTCCGTTACAGTTCGACAAACGAGCCCAGCACTTGCGAGAGGCCATGCCAAAGTGGTACGGTGCCGACGGTTACTGGATGGTTCTCGAATGGGGAGCGAGGCGTATGCGGGAGGAAGTTCGAACAGAGAATGCTCCTCAGCCAATCGGCCCGTACGCGCAGGCGATCCGCATCGGCAATCTGGTCTTTACCTCCGGACAGATCCCACTCGACCCGGAAACGGGGCAACTCGTCTCCGGTGGTATCGAACAACAGACGGAGCGTGTCCTCGAGAACCTGAAAGCCGTACTCGAAGCAGCAGGCACCTCGCTCGAACGCGTCGTTCGCACCACGTGTTTCCTCGCCAATTTGGACGACTTTCCTGCCTTCAATCGAGTCTATGCGCGCTACTTCGGGGAACACCCACCAGCACGGACGACCGTACAAGCTGCACGCTTGCCCGCCGGAGCGCTCGTCGAGGTCGACTGTATCGCCGTCATCGAATGACGTGCTTGCCGATGACTCAGGGCCTTTGCTATACTCTGGCCGGTGAGGGTGAGTAGCTCAGCCGGTTAGAGCGCGCGGTTCACATCCGCGAGGTCAGGGGTTCGAGTCCCTTCTCACCCACCGGCTCGATTGCGGAAAGTCGCGGAGGTGGCGCGGGATGACTCCGCCGCCACTCTTGTGTTACGTGTAGGTGTCCGTTTGACCCGCGAATCACTCGAGCGATCGAGAAGGCCAAGGATCGACGCCTGGCCGGCGTCTCTGTGCGAGAGAATCTTCGGACGGTTCGGCAGCGAAGAACGAGGTGACCGACATGGTGCGAGAGCGCCCGATCGTTTTGACTGCTGAAGGAAGGGCTGCCTTGGAGCAAGAGCTGGAACAGCTGCGCACCGTGAAGCTGCCGGCTCTGCGGGAGCGACTGCAGCAACTGAGCAACGAAGGAGACATCTCCGATAACAGCGAGTACGAGGACGCAAAGGAAGAACTCGTCTTGACTGAAGCACGCATTCGAGAAATCGAACACATCTTGCGACGTGCTCAGACGGTCGTCGAGACTGGCAAGCGTGACGAAGTGCGCCTCGGCTCTCGCGTTACCGTCATCGATGAGGACGGTGTCACCGAAACCTGGGTCATCGTCAGTCCCGAAGAGGCGAACGCAGCACAAGGCCGAATTTCCATCGAATCGCCCGTTGGGGCCGCTCTCCTCGGGAAGCGTGTGGGTACGACGGTGACCGTTCAGGCGCCCGGAGGAGAGATGCGCCTCACCATTCAACGGATCGAGTAGTCCCTTTCGTGTAACAATGGAGGGCGCCGCGCTAGCGCGGCGCCCTCGTCTTCGTGATGCGCGTTCTCGATCGGTCCGGGGAGGACGCATGACGCTCAACGATCAACAGCGTGCGAGACTCGAGAAGCTCCGTGAGCTTCGACTACGTGGAATCGACCCGTATCCACCGCATTCAGGCCGTTCGATGACGACTCACGAAGCGGTGCAACGTTTCCTCTCGGTCGAGTCGGAGTTGGCCGGGGAGCCGGATCCGGAATGCGTTACCCTAGCGGGCCGGGTGGTTTCCATTCGCGACATGGGACGTACGGTCTTCAGCCATATCCGCGACGGTGCGGGAACGATACAACTCTATCTCCGGCGCGAGATCGTCGGCGATGAACAGTTGGCTTGGTTCAAGCGCTATGTCGATCTGAACGATTTCGTGGAGGCCGACGGCCACCTGTTCCGCACTCGAACCGGCGAAGTCTCGTTGCAGGTGACAGCCCTCCGCCTGCTCGCCAAGGCGATCAACCCGCCCCCTGATAAATGGCACGGACTCACCGATGTCGAGACACGATACCGGCAACGGTACGTCGATCTCATGACGAATCCGGAAACCCGCCAGGTCTTTGTCACTCGCGCTCAGGTGATTCGCGCCATCCGTCGATATCTGGACGAGCGCGGCTTCCTCGAAGTCGAGACACCGACTCTGCAGCCCGTCTATGGTGGCGCGGCTGCACGTCCCTTTACGACCTACTATCATGCGCTCGATCAGACTTACTATCTCCGCATCTCGGATGAGCTCTACCTCAAGCGCTTGATCGTAGGTGGCTACGATCGGGTCTACGAGATTTGCAAGGATTTCCGCAACGAAGGAATCGACGCGCGACACAATCCGGAATTCACGATGCTGGAGTTCTATGTCGCCTACGCTGATTACCGCGACATCATGCAGATGTGCGAGGAGCTGATCGTCTATGCAGCCCAGGAAGCCCTTGGAACGCTACAGATTCCATGGGGCACGCAGACCATCGATCTGACCCCACCGTGGACTCGTCTTTCGCTCCGTGACGCGATTCTGCGCTACACGGGGATCGATTTCTTTCAGATTACCGACCAGCCCTCGCTCTACGCTCGCGCGATGGAACTTGGAGCCGATGTCCGACCGGATACTGTTTGGCCGCGCATCCTCGACGAGCTCCTCAGGACGTTCGTTCGCCCGAACCTGATCCAACCGACCTTCCTGTATGACTATCCTGTCGCACTCTCGCCACTCGCGAAGCGGAAGCCAGACGATCCGCGACTGGTCGAGCGTTTCCAGCTCTTCGTCGGTGGTTTGGAACTCGCCAATGCCTATTCGGAATTGAACGACCCCCTCGATCAACTCTTCCGCTTCCTCGAGCAGGCACGGGATCGGGCACGAGGTGACGAGGAGGCGATGCCGATCGACGAGGATTTCATCAATGCCTTGATGTACGGGATGCCACCCACCGGCGGGTTCGGCCTCGGTATCGACCGCCTCGTGATGCTTTTGACGAATCGACAGACTATTCGCGAAGTCATTCTCTTTCCTCAGCTGCGCTCGAAGCCTGAGCCGCTCGGACTTACCGAGGATTTGCGCCCGTATTTGGATCTGGTACCGGGCGTTCAAGGATCGCTGGACGTCGACGATTCGTCTGCGACCTCGACCGTCGAAAGCACCGACGGAACAGATACCGAATTGCTCCAACGCCGATAGAAGTACCGGAAGACATCTCGCGCTACCGCTGCGAGGGGCACCGCGACGATCATTCCGGGCACACCCCACAGTGCGCCGCCGGTGACAACGAGCACCATGACCACAGCGGGATTCATCTCGACGACGTACCCGTGCACTCGCGGCACGAGAAGGTTGTTCTCGAGTTGCTGAATCACGATGAAGGCGAGGCCGACCCAGACCAGCTTGTTGGGATCGGTCGCCAGTGCGACCAGTGCGATCACGATGAAGGTCAGTATCGGACCGAGGATCGGAACGAGTTCCAGGACACCGGCGATGAGTCCGAGGACAATCGGCTGGGTGATTCCGATCACCCACATCGCCACGCCGACCGCGACACCGATGATGAGCCCTAAGAACAGCTGCCCTCGAATGTACGCCGCCAACGTGCGGTCGACGATCTGTACGACTGCTTGGACGTCAGGTCGCCACCCCTCAGGCCACAAGCCGTAAAACCACTGGACAGCACGCCGACTGTCCTTGAGCACGTAGTACATCCAGAAGGGAACGAGAACGACAGCTGAGAAGAAGCCGATCGCTGCTCCAACTGCCCCGAACGTCAGGCGCATCGCTCGCTGAAACGCCTGCAGCGCCATCGACCAGAGGTACCCGAGTGCCCCTTCGCTTTGTGCCCGGACGCTCGGTGGAACATTGGCTTGGTACTGAGCCAACCAGTCATTGACCTGTTCGTTGATCGCACTCCAGTACTCGGGTGCCGACTGGATGAACTCGTTCGTTTGCCGTACCAGCGGCGGAACGAACAAGAACGAGATGCCGGCCAAGGTGACGAGCGCGACAGCGTAGGTGAGGAGAATAGCGAGCGTCCTCGTCGGTCCCGGGAATCGTCGTCGGGAGGGTAACAGGTGCTCGAACAGGTTGACGAGCGGGGTGAGAAGATAGGCGAGGATCGCTCCCACGATGAAGGGCAGCAGAGCACCGCGCACAGACCAAAAAACCCAGAAGACTGCGGCCACAGTCAAGAGGGTTAGTCCGCGGCGTAGCCAGATCCGTTCCCGCGATGGGCCGCTGGTTCCCCAACTGACGATGATCTGCGGCATCGCGGTTCACCCCGAAGGCTCACTGCGGCCTCGTCGCCGAACGAGTTCAGCCGAAGCGAGTACGAGGACGGAGAACGTGATCAGCATCGAGGACACTGCGGCGATGGTCGGATCGATTTCCATGCGAAGGCCTTCGAACATCCGCATCGGAAGGGTTCGCCCGCGCGCTCCGGCGATGAACAGGGCCAGGATCAGCTCGTCGAACGACGCAATGAAGGCGAACACCGCCCCCGCGAAAATGCCCGGGCTGATCAGCGGCAAGGTCACGTACCGGAAGGTCTGCCAGCCGTTGGCACCCAAGCTCTGTGCCGCATGTTCGAGGCGGATATCGAACCCGCGCAACGTCGCCGTGACATTCACGATGACATACGGAATGGCCAGAACCGTGTGTGCCAGCACGAGTCCCCAGAACGTCTGCACCAGGTGCAAGCGCACATACAAACCATAGATTGCGATCGCCACGATAATCGTCGGTACCACGAGTGGAGACACGATGATCAGGTTCACGAACTCCTTTCCCGGGAAGGATCCACGCACCAGTGCGAGCGAAGCGGCCACACCGAGGACCGTGGACAGCACCATAACCGTGAGTGCCACGCGAATGCTCTGTATGGTCGCCGATGTCCAGTCGGACCGTGCGAAGAAGTTCTCGTACCACTGTAGCGACAGGCCGGGCGGTGGAAAAGACAAGTACTTGGCTGCACTGAACGACATGGGGATGACGATCAGGACTGGTGCGACGAGATAGATCAAGACAGCTGCACTGAACAGGCCGAGCAGAATGCGGGACCACGACACAGCTCGCCGGCGCGGTCGACGCTCGATCGCCGCCATCGTGAGTTCGAGTGCCTGTGCCTCACGTCCCATCAGTAGCCGCCCCCGAACATCTTATCGATGCCAAGCAAGCGGTTGTAAATCGCGAAAATCAATAACGTGATCACGAGCAAGACAGCTGCCAAGGCAGCGGCGAAGGGAAAGTTGAGTTCGGTGCGAATCTGCGTCTCGATCAACTGCGCGATCATCATGTCTGTTCGACCGCCCATCAGGGCGGGCGTGATGAAGAAGCCGAGTGCGAGGATGAAAACCAGTAAACTGCCCGCCGCCACGCCGGGCAGGCTCAGCGGAAGAAAAACGCGCAAGAAGGCTTGCGTTGGCGAAGCACCGAGATTCGCTGCGGCCCGCAACAACGTGCGGTCGATACCGTGCATGACGGCATAGGTCGGCAGCACCATGAACGGGAGCAAGACATGTGACATGCCGACCAGTACACCAATTCGGTTGTACATCATCCGCAGGGGCTCATCGATCAATCCCAATTCGAGGAGCCACCGGTTGAAGACTCCCTGACGTTGCAACAGAACCATCCAGGCATAGGTGCGCACGAGGATACTGGTCCAGAAGGGAATAAGCACGAGGATCATCAGCAAGCGCGCGGTTCGCGGTCGCAAAGTCGCCAGAAAATACGCCAGTGGATATCCCAACACGAGACAAATGATTGTGACCTGGAGGGCGATCACGAAGGTCGTACGCAAAACACGGAGATACAGATCGACCTCGACGATACGACGGTAGTGTTCGAGGGTCAGTTGCCCGTCAGCATACAGAGACGTCACGAGAAGGCGAGCGATCGGGTAGACGAACAGGAGAACGAGAAGCGCGAATGCCGGCAAAAGAAGAAGGAGGTATCCGAGTTGTCGGCGCATCTCGAGCTGCCGACTCACCACGCTTCGCTGTGGGGTTGCATCAGCGAGCAGATCGCCGGTTGTCATTGCCCTGGTCCTTCATCAGTCCCATGTGTCGGAACAGCGAACTCTACCCTGCACTCGACCCAATCGTATCGACTGGGGGCGGCTCGTGCCGCCCCCAGCGCGGTGCTCACCGAGTCAGCCAGTTGTTGAACTGCTCCGTCAGGCGATCGAGATTCTCGAGCCAGAACGATGCGTCGGCCAAGAGCTGCTTCTCCTTCTGAGCTGGTGCACTTGGCAACCGGGCCTTGAGATCCTCTGGTAGGAGATCGAAGGCTTTGGCGTTAGTCGGGCTGTATGGAATGTACTTCGAGAGCTCAGCCTGGACTTCCGGGCGCGTTGCGAAGTTGATGAAATCCATCGCCAATTCTTTTTCTTTCACCCCTTTCGGGACAATGAAGGAGTCGGTCCTCAGCAGTCCTTCGTTCCACTGGATCGCGATCGGTGCACCCTGGCGTTGGGCAGCGTCGATCCGCCCGTTCCAGGCCTGTGCCAGGTCGACCTCGCCGTCCGTCAGTAACTGCGCCGGTTGCGCACCCGCTTCCCACCAGACCGTCACATGCGGTTTGATTTCGTCGAGTTTGCGGAAGGCTCGTTCGACTCCCTCCGCCGTGCGGAGCACCTGGTAGACCTGATCCTTCGGGACGCCGTCTGCGAGCAACGCGAACTCCAAGTTCCCGACCGGACCGTCAACCTTGTCCATCGCGCGCGGTCCAGGAAACTTCTCGACATTCCAGAAGTCTGCCCACCCCTGCGGTGGATTGTTTCCGAACTTGTCCGTCCGGTACGCGAGGATGAGCGACCAGTAGATCACCGCCACATCGAACTCTCCAGCAACGTCCTCGAAGAAGTTCGCTTTCTCGACGATCGAGTAGTCGATTGGCTCCAAGTATCCCTGCTTGCCCAGTACACGGCTCTCGAAGGTTCCCTGTTGTGCGACTGTCCACTCGACCGATCCAGCATCGACCATCGCCTTCAGCTTGCCGATGTCGGTCGTATCCTCGACGATCGTCGCGCCGGTGAGGCGTGCGAACGGCTCCAGAACCGCCTTCCGCTGCGCGTCCTGCATCGCCCCACCGAAGCCAGCGAAGACGAGCGTCTTCCCTTTCCACTTATTGGGGTTGTCATACCCGGGTACCGACGCCAGACCTTCACTGGGCCTCTCCGTCGGCGTCACTGCTGGCGTCGTGCCGGCGGGAGCACTCGTCGGTGTCGTTCCGCCGCCACGACATGCAGCAAATGCACCGGCTCCGGCCATCGAAAGCCCGGTAACAGTAAGGAGTCGCAGGAACCGACGACGGTCCACGCGCCCGGACCGCTCGAGTTCTCGCAACAGTCGATCCCACTGGGTTGCCATCGCTACTCCCTCCTTGCTCGTGACTCCATCCTCACGCAAGCTCACAACCGAACTCTGCCACAAGGTGTTAGAGCTCCGTGTACGCCTGCTCATTCGGCGTCGGAATCCACCATTCTTCTCCGCGAACTGTCGTGACGTACTCCGGCCAGCGCAGATCGATCGGAGGCGCAAACTCCGCTGGCAGGAGCGGCGCGACCCATCGGTCGCCGCCAATACCACCGCCAGTTCGCTCCCGAAATTCGCTCCAGGCCTGTTCCAACAACTCCGGGTACAGCACGAGATCGAGCAAAGTCGCCGCGATGACCTTGCCAGCCACGAACATTCCCGGATCGACGATCTCTGGTCTACCGCCCAACGCGTTGTCGGCCCAGGCCGGGTATGCGTAATCGGGACGCGGTGGCCGAAGACGTGGTCGTGCAGTGAACAGGCGAACTGTCGGCGCATGCCAGGTATATTCGACGTAGTCGTCCGAGGTAAAGTTTCGCTGCCACTCTGGGAGTGCGGAGCGGATTTTCGCCTCGTATTCTTCCGGTGGCACGATCCGCTCGACGTCGTCGATGAACGGATCGTCCATCGGCTGGATCTCGAGGTTCCGTTGAATTTCCCGGGCGAAATCGCGCGCTTCCTCGCTATACCGCGGAGGACCTACCAGTTCGAGATTCTCGAAGGTTGCCCGTGCCAGCGTCAGGTTCGGAAGCCCGACCCGCGTCTTGGTCACCCACCGCACCGACACCCGGCAGCCGGTCGCCTCGGCTGCACGCTTCGCGTTATTGGCCAGGACACGATAGATTTGCTCCTGGATACCGAGAGTCGGAGAACGCCAGGCATACTGGATCTGTGCGAAGCGTGGCGGCAGATTATCGGCTGTCGCGTCGCCAGCTACCAGCACGAACTCGTTGAGGGTCCACGAACCGGTATGAGGAAACATCGCTTCT
This sequence comes from Thermomicrobium sp. 4228-Ro, assembly GCF_026241205.1. Classification (NCBI taxonomy): domain Bacteria; kingdom Pseudomonadati; phylum Thermomicrobiota; class Thermomicrobia; order Thermomicrobiales; family Thermomicrobiaceae; genus Thermomicrobium; species Thermomicrobium sp. 4228-Ro. Next base: position 136,375 of record NZ_JAPFQM010000001.1, on the reverse strand, counting down.
TTCGTGTACTTCGTCATCGTATACATCAGGCACAGCGCATCGATCGCTCCCGGGCAACGCGCGGCAGCATGAGCACCACCGACATCAGGAAAGAGGCTCCGATCAATCCACTTTTCCGGTTCGACGCACTCGAATGTAAAGACACAGCTCCAGTACGAGCCGCAGTGCGTCTCCCAGGCGACCGTGTTGGTTCCCTTCGGGTAGTACGCCGGATGGTAAGCGATGAACGCGTCGAATCCGTCATAATAGCCTTTGGCGGCATGGACCGGTTTGGAACCACACACCTTCTCGGCTGGCTCACCGAAGAACCGTAACGTTCCCTGGAGTCTATGGCGCTCCATGGCATAGCGGGCCGCCAGGATTCCGGTCAATGCAGCCACTCCCAGCATCGAGTGCGGGTCGGTGTGACCGGCTGCCCACGGATGCAGTCCCTCCCGCGGCTTCCGATAGGGAACCGGCTCTTGCGAGTTCCCCGGCACGGCATCGTATTCGGCATACGCGCCCAACACTGGACGCCCTTCTCCCCATGTTGCGACGAACGCGGTGGGCATCCCGCCTGACCCCTCTTCGACATGGAAACCGTGCTTCCGCAGGAGTTCCACGTACGCGCGGGCCGATTTGTATTCGCGCCAGGCTGGCTCGGCATACCGCCAGATTTCGAGGTCGAATTCAGAAAGCCAATGAGCATTCTCCTCGATCCAGCGAAATGCTGTCCGTTTGGCCTCATGCATGGGTGCAGCCATGGTTCGCCTGCCTCTCCCTCATTCGACCGGCTCGTAATAGTGCGTGTACTGGTAGATCGCTGTTTGACGCAGTGTCGCATCGTCGTATGGACTCGCGAAGCGAGCCGGTTCGAGGAGGCTCACGTCGAGTGGTGGCGTTCCTGCAACGATCCACTCCGCCAGAATCCAACCGAGTGCAGGGGAGAAGGAGAATCCGCTGCCGTTGCAACCGCTCAGTACCCAGAATCCTGTCACACCAGGTACCGGTCCCACCAGGAAGCGCCCGTCTGGTGTCATCGTGAAGAGCCCACCGCGATGCTCTTGGATCGGCGCATCGTGCAATACCGGGACAACGTCCCGCACCGCCTCGGCCAAGCGTTGCAGGACTCCGAAATCGAGCGGTAGCCTATCGATCGAGAACGTTTCTCCGTGGGTTGCTGGGTCGAGGGGGAGTGGGTTCGCCTCGAAACCGCCCCACATCAGGCCACCACGACAGGGGCGCACGTAGACTGCAGCGTCGATGATCCGCACGATCGGTTGTTCCGGCTTCGTACCCGGCATGGCTTCCGTGATGGCCAGCTGGTGTCGCACCGGCATCACGGCGAGGTCGCTCCCAGCGAGTTTGGCTACCGAACGAACCCACGCACCCGCGGCGTCGACAACAATCTCCGTTCGGATGCGGCCGTGTGGCGTCTCGACTGCACGCACGGCTCCAGTCTCGACGACGACACCAGTCACCGGTACCTGCTCGACAATCCGGGCCCCGAAACGCTCGGCGGCGATGCGGTAACTCGCGAGAAGGCTCGCTGGCTCCTCGATATAGATGTCACCAGGAACGTAGGCAGCGAGACGCACTGGCTGCGCAGCGAGATACGGTGCCAACCGGCTCGCCTCGGTAGGCGAGAGCAGCTCGACTTCTACACCCCACGCGCGCGCGGCAGCGATCTCCCGTTGGATCACGTCCGCATGACGATCGCTCCGGGCGATGAGGAGGCTTCCTGAATGCACGTACGGTATGCGTACGCCCATCTCGCGGTGGAACGAGCGGACGATCTCAGTCGACAACCGGGCCAGGTGTGTTCGCAGCTCGTCTGCCTGTACGAGCTTGAAGAGGCCAGCTGCCCGAGAAGACGTCTGCGAACTACAAGCGAAACGATCCAGTACCAGAACGTCCGTCACCCCGGCTCGTGCGAGCTGTGCAGCCACCGACAGGCCGAAGGCACCGGTACCGATGATGACGACGTTCGCCTGGTTCGGGAGAGCAGTGCTCATGCCGCCTTCCTATCGCTGGGCTCGCACGATGACCGCGTCCTCTGGGCGCCAGCTCAGGATAACGCGATCGCCCCGCTGCCAGCGCATCGTCTCCAGTCGGCTGGGTTGCTTCACTGTCAGGTACCGATCGTTCCCGATGCGTACGCGAAACTTGGTCGCCTCGCCCACGTAGATGACCTCTTCGATTACTCCCTCGACGCGATTGTCGCCTCGCTCCTCAGCGATCACGATCCGCTCGGGGCGAAGAGCGACGGTGATCGGCTCCCCCGGTCCGATATCGTCCGGAGCCGGTACAGCGATCCGCCAGCCATCCTCCGTCACGAGGTACGAGCGACGATCGTGTCGCTCTAGCCGTCCAGTGAGCAGGTTCGATTCGCCGATGAAATTCGCCACGAAATCACTCACCGGCTGTTCGTACAGTTCCCGTGGTGTGCCGACTTGCTCGATCCGCCCGTCGCGCATCACGGCGATACGATCCGACATCGTCAGCGCTTCCTCCTGGTCGTGTGTCACGTAGATCGTCGTGATGTTGAGCGATTCCTGTATGTGCTTGATCTCGAGCTGCATCTCTTCACGCAGCTTTTTGTCGAGAGCACCGAGTGGCTCGTCCATCAGCAAGACCGGCGGTCGGAAGACCAATGCCCGCGCGAGCGCGACGCGCTGTTGCTGTCCACCGGAAAGTTGTCGGGGGTACCGCTCCTCGAATCCAGGTAGCCGCACGAGCTGGAGCGCCTCCTTCACGGCACGTTCGATATCCTGGCGCGACCATTTTCGCATCTTCAGTGGAAAAGCGATGTTCTCGGCGACGGTCATGTGCGGAAACAGCGCGTAGTTCTGGAACACCATGCCGATGTTTCGCTTGTGCGGGGGCTTGAAAGCGATATCCTCGCCGTTGACGAGGATCTGGCCGGAGGTCGGGATGACGAAGCCGGCCACCATCATGAGCGTGGTCGTCTTGCCGGACCCGGAGGGCCCGAGGAGGGTGACGAACTCTCCTGGTGCGATATCGAGTGTTACTCGATCGGCAGCCACCACATCCCCGTACACTTTCGTGAGTTCGATCAATTGGAGTCGGGCACCCAGGCCCTGCTGTCCCGACTGGATCGTCAGCGAGGATTTCACAGTCACCATCTGGTCACCGTCCCGAGATGTCTCGCCGATGCGAATCGAGCGGCCGAAAACACTGTATGTGTCAGCAAGTAGCGCATGACCCGGCCTGGAGATGTGTGGGATGCGACCCCGGTTGGCCGCTCGATGGAATCGTAACCACGGGGCGCATGCAACGTCAATATGGACGGATATGTCTCTCCACTGGGGTGCTGGGCTGCTCTCTTCCTGTGCTGCACGTCGGTCGTCACCGGTCGGTGACGGTGACGGGCCGTTCTTCCGTTTCGTCTTCCTCGCGGCCGAACGGTAAGCGTTCCCGCAGGCTGCCGAGTGTCCGGCCGATTAGACTGCTGAGCTCGGTCACTTCTTGGGCAACGAGCTCGCGGATGTACGTGTTGGTTTGGCCGAGGCGGCGGAACTTGCGGTACCGCTCCTTCACGAGTCGTTCGGGGGATATGTCGCGCAAGTCGGCGAGCGCTTCGACGATCGCGTCCAGCACCAGTACCGCCGCATAGTCCGGGTCCCGATGCGCTCCACCCTCCGGCTCCGGTACGATCCCGTCGATCACCTCCAGACGCAGCAGATCCCGGGCCGTGATTTTCAGCGACTCGGCGACCTCCGGCGCCCGTGACGCATCCCGGTACAGAATCGCTGCCGCCCCTTCCGGCGAAATCACGCTGTAGATCGCATTCTCCAACATCAGTACGCGATCGGCTACCGCCAGCGCGATCGCTCCACCGCTTCCCCCCTCCCCGATGATCAGCGCCACCGTCGGTACCGGAAGCACGCTCATCATCGCGAGACACTGGCTCAACGCCGATGCGATCCCTCGCTCTTCTGCCCCCTCCCCCAGATAGACTCCTGGCGTATCGATCAGCGTCACGACAGGCAGCCGCAGGCGCGCCGCCAATTCCATCAGCCGCATCGCCTTCCGGTATCCCTCCGGCAACGCCTGCCCATTCCGCCTGCTCGGATCACCATGCCCCCGTTCGTGTCCGATGATCACGACACCCTGTCCAGCGATTTCCCCGAGACCAGCGACGATGGCCGGGTCATCTCCATAGAGACGGTCACCGTGTAGTTCGACGAACTGCGGACTGATCCGCCGAATCAGGTCCAGCGTTGTCGGTCGCTCCGGATGACGAGCGAGCTGCACGAGGTCCCACGCTCGCAGCGGTACCGCATCCTCCGACACCGACCGACGGATCACGCTGCGAGGCACAACCTCACCCTCTGCCTTGACCAGGCGAAGAATGAGCCCGATGGTATCACGGAGTCGCCGCCGATCGACAACCTGATCGACGAACCCGTGCTCGAAAAGGAACTCGGCAGAGTGCGATCGTAACGGCTCACGTCCAGCCGTCTCCTTCACCACGCGCGGGCCGGCAAAACCGATCAGCGCCCCTGGCTCTGCCAGAATGATGTCACCCTGGTTGGCGAACGACGCATAGATGCCACCGGTCGTCGGGTGCGTCAACACTGAGATGAACGGCACGTTCGAATCGTGCGCACGCTTGGCTGCTGCCGTCGTCTTCGCCATCTGCACGAGGCTCAACACGCCCTCCTGCATCCGAGCTCCCCCGGATGCCGAGACCGTCACGATCGGCAAGCGACGCTCGACCGCACGCTCGAACGCGAGCGTGATCTTCTCCCCTACCACGGATCCCATGCTGCCGCCGAGAAACCGGAAATCGAGCACAGCCAACACCACTTCGTGGCCACGGACCCGGCCGATCCCCGTGACGACAGCTTCTCGCAACCCTGTCTCCTCACGCGCCTGCAGGATCCGTTTGCGGTACGGTAGACGATCGGAAAACAAGAGCGGATCGACCGAGACCAAATGGCGATTGAACTCCTCGAAACTTCCTGGATCTACCAGCAGGCGAATCCGTTCATCTGCCGAGATCGTGAAGTGATAGCCGCAGTGCCCGCAGACCCGGTATCGCTGATATGACTCATCGAGCGTGAGTTCCACGCCACACTTCGGGCAGACGGTTCCGCTGCTGCGCGATTCCTCCAGGCCCCGGAAACGATCAGCCATCTCTCTCACCTTTCGGTGATCCCAGTCCCTCTGCACCGTTCCTCGACAACGTGCTCTATCATAGCCGATCGGGACGACCGGAACGACGCACGTTTCAGCGCTGTCTCACGGAGGGGTGCATGATGCGCATCGGAATCGTGGTGTTCGATTACCGGACGAATACGTTCGCTGCAACTTCCGGCACCGTATCCCTGCTCCCAGCCGACACGTTCGATCCCCGGACGCTGTTCGGTATCGATTCCGCTGCGATCAGCGCCTCGAACCTCGAAGTGATCCCTCTGCTGACTCTCTCGCCGGCAGCGGGCGGACCGCTCCCTCGTTCGACATTCGATACCGTGCTAGAAACGCTCGACCGTGCAATCGAGGCTGCCTGGCCTCTCGACGCCTTGCTTCTCGTGTCTTCGGGAACCGCACTCACCGACGGTTCGTCAGGCGAAGTCGCCCTGGCTCGTTTCTGCCGTACCCGGTATCCGCACCTCATCCTGAGCGCCTACTTCGACCATACGGCCCAGTTTCCCGAAGAGCTGCTCGGGTTCGTCCCACTCATCTCGGGTCCGCACACCTGGCCAGCTCGCGACCGACCGACACGCGTGCGTCAGCTGTTCGCTCTCCTCCACGACTGGCATGCAGGCGAGGTCGAACCGGTCGCTCAGCAGCTTCGCGTTCCCAGCTTGCTCCCGCTGGTGACACAGCGAACCGACTGTGCCCCCCTGGATCGGTTGCCGGACATGCTCGCGCTCCTGGAAGCAGAACCGGCCGTGCTGTGTGCCACCCTTTTCGCTGGATTCCCCTATGCCGATGTCGAGTTCGCTGGCGCCCGTCTCGTCGTCGTATCGAACCGTGCTCTCGGTGACACGGGAATGCCACTCACCGATCTGGCGGACACGTTTCTCGAACTTCTGCGAGACATTCCTCAGCCGAGTCTCACCATCGAGGAGGCTCTCCACGCGGCGATGGGCGACTCTCGACGACCGATCCTGATTCTCGATACCGGAGACGCTCCCGAAGCGGGAGCGCCGGGCGAAGGCACCGCCGCCCTTTGGGCAGCACTCGATCTCGGCGCACACGGAGCGCTCCTCGTCGGTATCGTCGATCCCGAAGCCGTCGGCAGCGCTCTCTCAGCAGGAGTCGGCAGGGCAATCGAGCTCGAACTCGGTGGGAAGCGTGATCATCGTCACGGATATCCCATCCCAGTTCATGGAAGAGTCCGAGGGCTCGTACCAGAGTCGCTCTCGATCGAGTCACCACGTTACCCCGGCCTCCCGATCGGCGTCGGTCCGAGCGCGTGGCTGGAACTCGAGGGAAGACACGAGGCTCGCGTGGACGTCATCGTCACGACTCGCCCTGTCCCCTTCGCCGACCTGCGCTTACCGCGCGCACTCGGATGCGAGCTGCAGAACGCTCCGTACCTCATCGTCAAGTCTGCGCTCGACATCTATCTGAATGCAGAAGTCCAGCGCTTCGGCAGGATCATTCCTGCCCTCACGCCAGGTATCACGAGTACCGACCTCGCGTTCTTCGATTACCGGAGGGTTCCTCGTCCGATCTGGCCGCTCGACAACTCCTGAGGCGATTTCAGCCGAGTCGGTGTGCGATTTCGACAAGCAATTCCCCGAACGCCTGGACGTCCTCGACGAGCACGTCAGACTCCCTGGCGAGTTCTGCCGGTGCCTCGTTGCTCCACACGCCGATGAGGAGGGACCGGATACGCCCCTCCTCCCGCATCGTACGCAGGCGTCGCATCGCGTCGAGATCGGTCACGTCGTCGCCTCCGAAGACGACCGTCTCGAGCCGGTATGCCTCGACGAGTGTTGCGACCGCTGTCCCCTTGTCGAGCGGGATCGGGGGACGGAGTTCCCACACCTCCTTTCCCGGTTTCACGACCAGGCCATGCTCTCGTGCCACCTGCTCGACGATGGCTCGGGCTTGACGACGCACGTCATCCGATTGGACCTCCCGAGTGTGGACGGTGAGGGTGATCAGTTTCTCCTCGACGAGCAGTTCCGGCAGAGCGTTCCGCAGGACGTGCGCAGCAGCGGATATCCGAGGAATCCACAGCTCCGCCTGCGGTGCGATGTGACGCGATCCGTTTTCGAGCCACTCCACTCCGTGGTTCCCGACGATGACGATTCCGGGCACCGGTAGGCGTTCCGCCACGTCCTGTGCCTGCCGTCCCGTCACGATCGCCACGAGCCTGAGGCGCCGGACGAAGACCCCGAGCGCTTCGACGACTGCTGGCAGCGGCTGTGCCTGATCGGGCCGCGGAACGATCGGACTCAATGTCCCGTCGAAGTCGCTGACGAATCCAGCTCGTTCGCTGGTGAGCAAGTCGAGGGCACGTGCGGCCAACTCGTCCCGGCGCCAACGTTGCGTCATAGAAGCGTTTCCTCCAGTTGTCCACGTTTTTCCCGCCATCGTATACTGGCGCGCCCGGAAAGGGATGCGAAGGATCCGCAAGTCAATGAACGAGACACCAGCCAAGGAAAGCGTGAGCTCAGCATCAAGAGAGATATACCTATTCTTTCTTTATACACTCTTTTCAAACATATCGCTTGGCGCCTTCTCTCTTCTGTATAACCTGTATCTCACTCAGTTGGGTTATCAAGAGGATTGGATCGGCATCGTCAATGCCGTCTCGACTGGCTCTCTCGCCCTTTCGGCTCTCGGCCTCGGGCGACTCCTCCAGCGCTACGGGTCCTGGTGGTGCCTCACCTACGGAACGGCACTCTATCTTCTCACGTCGCTCGCCGTTGCCTTCGCTGAATCTCCAGCAACGGTCCTGGCGACCGTCATGCTCCAAGGCCTCGCCACGACCTTCCTTTTCGTCCCGCTCATGCCGTTCGTCATCGCCTACGCACCGCCACGCAGGCGCGACACGGTTGCGGCGATCGCCCTTTCACTCACATCGGTCTCAGCAACCATCGGGAGTTTTGTCGGAGGCTGGATTCCCTACCTCGTGCACCGTCTCTTCGGTCTGGCCTCACCCAGCACGTTGGCCTATCGCAGCGCTCTCCTCGCCAGCATCGTGCTTTGCGCGCTCTCCCTTCCGCCGATGTTCGCCATGCGGGAGGCGAAGACTCACCAGCAACGAACCGCCACCCAGCGGGACACCCAGCGCGTGGATCCGAACGATCTCCGTAGGATCAGGAAATACTTGATGGCGTTCGTGCTCGCCGGCGCTTTGCTGAGTCTAGGCAACGGGGCCGTTCTCCCGTTCTTCAACGTTTTCCTCGCCAACCTCGGCTTGCCGACGCGCGTCATCGGTCTCGTCTACGCCGGGGCGAGTCTCCTCGGCGCGTTCTGTGGCCTGTGGGGTCCAGCAGTGGCGCGCCGCATCGGCCCTCTCCGAGCAGTCACCATCATCCGCCTGGCACCGATCCCGCTCTTTGCCCTCCTTGTCCTCTGGCAAACCTCCTCACTCGCTGTCCTGGCCTTCCTTGTCCGGTCAATCTCCATCTCGATGGCCTGGCCGCTCGACTCGACACTCATCGCCGAGCTGTTACCGGACACCCAGCGCGGTCACGCTTTCGGCTTCCGGAGCGCAGCCTGGAACGTCGGTTTTGCCTGCGCGAGCTTGCTCGCTGGCTACACGATCGTCGAGTACGGTTACGGCCCCGTCTTCGCGAGCTACGTCCTCTTCTGTACTCTTGCCGTCATCTACACCGCATCCGCGCTCAGCGATCATCCGGCAGCACAACATGCGACGCACCAGGGCTGAACCTGTCCCCCTCACGCCTCAACTCGGCAGTTCGTGCTCGACGTCATCGACGATCAGCCGCGCGATCTCGAGACTCGACGTCGCCGCCGGTGAGGGTGCATTGCGAACGTGCACGATTCCTGGCTGCCGATCGAGCACGAAGTCGTCGATCAGCTGCCCATCGAGCGACAGCGCTTGAGCCCGTACCCCAGCTGGCCCGGGAACCAGATCGTCCTCGTCCAGCTCGGGTACGAAACGCCGGAGATCGCGCAGGAATGCCCGCTTGCTGAAGTCGCGCCATAGCTCCTGCAGTCCGACACGCCAGTATCGCCGAGCAAGGCGCCGGAAGCCTGGATAGCGGAAGGTCTCCAGTAGATCACGCCAGTTCACATCCGTCTTCCGGTATCCCTCGCGGGCAAAAGCGAGAACCGCGTTGGGCCCCAGCCACACTGACCCATCCATCCGCGGTGTGAAATGCACACCGAGAAACGGAAAACGTGGATCGGGCACCGGATAGACGTTCGTTTTGACGAGACACTGTCGCTCCGGTCGCAAGACGTAGTAATCGCCCCGGAAGGGAACGATCGCCGGATCGGCACGCCCACCACTCGAGCGAGCCAACCGGTCGCTATACAGGCCCGCGCACACGACGACGAAACGGGCTTCGTAATCGCCTCCGGTCGTCTCGACACGGATCCGTCCGTTCCGCCGCTGGAAACCGAGTACAGTCCGACAGAAGTGGATCTCGCCACCGGCTAGCCGGACATCCTCTGCAAACGACTCAGCGACGCGGGCGAAATCCACGATACCAGTCCGCGGCGACCATAGAGCCCGTACACCAGTGACGGCCGGTTCCCGTTCGCGGATTTCCTCCGCGGAGAGGAGTTGCAACCCTTGCACACCGTTCCGCTGACCGCGATCGTACAGTTCCAGCAGCCGCGGCACTTCATCCGGCGTCGTCGCCACGACCAGCTTACCGATCAGTCGATACGGGATGCCGCGTTCTTCGCAGTACCGTATGAGCTTCGCAGCACCGGCAACGCACGCACGTGCCTTCAGTGACCCCGGCCGGTAGTACAGCCCCGAGTGAATCACTCCGCTGTTGTGTCCGGACTGATGCGCGGCAACGCGCGATTCCTTCTCCAGAACTGCCAGACGAAGACGAGGCCGACGCTGAAGTATTTCGCGCGCCGTGGCCAACCCGACGATACCCGCTCCGATCACGATCACGTCGTACATCACGGTCACCGCTCACATTCCCGGCGGTTCACGCTGCAGCGTGAACTCGCGACTCCCGCACCCTTCGCAGACCTCTGGCCGATGGAAACCGCGCTCGAAATAGCCGCACTGGACACAGGTCCAACGCGTCATCGCGAACAACCGCACGAGATCAGCCCGCGTGACGATACCCACGAGGCGACCGTTCCGGAGAACCGGAACGCGTCGCACGCGTCGCTGCACGATGAGGTCAGCGATCGTCTCAGCCGGTGCATCTTCGCTGACCGCGATCACGTCCGTGCTCATCACGTCGGCTGCGACGCGTCCACGCTTCGCGATCAGGTCGAACTCCGAAACGATGCCCAGAACCCGCCCTTCGTCATCGACGACTGGAACGCCGGTAATCCGGTGCTGCACGAGTAAACGCGCGATCTCATCGACCGGTGTACTCGGCTGGACAGTGATGACGTCTCGCGTCATGATTTCGTGCGCCAGGACGGTGTCGATCGAGTCAGTCATCGCATGCCCCCACTTCCCACCCAGGATCTGTATCGAGCATAGGCATCCTAACACGATCCGTCCCCCTCTAGAGCGGTCGAACTCGCCGTATACTCCGAGCAGAGCACAGTCGACGCGGGGAGAAAGACCGTGGAAACTGCCGACTTCGTCATCATCGGTGCAGGCATTATCGGCTGCAGCCTCGCCTATCACCTGGCCGAACACCGTGCCGGAACGATCGTCGTCCTGGAGAAGGACGAAATCGGTCGCGGCGCGACGGCCGATGCAGCCGGCGGAATCCGCCTGCAATTTTCGACCGAAACCAACATTCGCCTCTCGCTCCTCAGCTTCGAGTACTGGGAACATTTCTCGGATCTCTTTGGTGTCGACATCGGCTTGCACCAGTACGGGTACTTGTTCCTACTGTCGCGCCCCGACGATGTGGAGAGCTTCCGTAGCTCGCTCGCTCTCCAGCAGTCGCTCGGGGTTCCTGCCCGTTGGGTCGATACCGACGAAATCGCTCGGCTTCAGCCGGTCATTCGCACCGATGACCTCCTCGGCGGTACCTATTGCCCACGAGACGGCTGGTGTGACCCTTACTCGGCAACAATGGGCTTCGCCAGGGCCGCGCGAGAGCGGGGGGTCATCTTTCACGAGCAGCGCCCTGCAATCGGGTTCGATATCGTCGATGGCCGAATACGCGCTGTGCACACACCGGGCGGTCCGATCGCTTGTAGCACAGTCGTGCTCTGCACCGGCCCGTACACTGGTATCGTCGGCAAGCTGGCGGGCGTGGAGTTGCCAGTGCAACCTGTTCGGCGGATGAGCTTCGTAACCGATCGCTTCGACCTGGTCCCCAAAACTGTTCCGATGACGATCGAGTTCGAGACCTCGCTGTATTTCCATCCCGAGGGAGACGGTGTTCTCTTCGGCATGGCGAATCCGGACGAGCCGCCAGGCTTCAACAAGACGGTTGACCCGGAGTGGATGGAGGTGACGATCGAAGCGCTCTGCCGTCGTGCACCTGTCTTCGAACAGGCACGGATTCGTCGTGGCTGGGCCGGCTTCTACGAGGTCACTCCGGATCACAATCCCTTGATCGGGTGGGTGGAGGACATCGCTGGTCTCGCAGTCGCCGCCGGTTTCAGCGGCCATGGCTTCATGCATGGACCAGCAGTCGGTCGCTGTATGGCCGAACTCTTGCTCGACGGACAGGCTCGCTCGGTCGACATCAACGCGTTCGCCCCCTCACGCTTCCACCGCGGACGATTGGTTCGCGAACAGAACGTCATCTGACACGACTGCATGCGGGGTACGGATACAATGGTCATCGGTGTAACACGCATCGCGATCGAGATTCCCAGTGCACATTCTTTGAAGGAAAAGCGCAAGGTCGTCAAATCGGTCATCGACCAGGTGAAGCATCGATTCAACGTCGCCATCGCGGAGGTCGATGGGCACGCGCAGTGGCAGTTCGCCGAGCTCGGTGTCGCCTGTGTCTCGACATCACCGCAACACGCTGACGAGATGTTGCGCCGCGTCCTCCAGTACATCGAGGAACATCTTGTCGAGGGATATCTCTTGGATTACCGAACTGAAGTCATTCACCTGTAGACTGGGTTTTCCAGTGCGTGGGATCGTCCAACGCGACCGCTGGGCCGTCATGGAGTAGCCCCCAGCTCCTCTCGCACCGACTCGACCAGTGCAGCCTGCTCGCCAGGCGATCGAGCCGCCCTGCCATGTCGAGGATCGCACGTTCCGGCATGACCACGTCCATACGTCCCAGGAGCTTCCGACGATAGCGCTCACGAAGAACGCGCCACACGGACTGACGCACTCCGCTTCCAGCACCGTCGAGGAGGTGCGTCACCCGCTCGCCGTCCGCTGAGAGCGGCGGATCGAGGAACGGCTTCAGCGCTCGCCGGGTCGCCCCGATCGGTTCGGCTGCGCGGGCCCAATCCTCGACCAGCTGGAACGCTCGCGTATACCCGTCCGACCGCTCAGCGATCGCCTGAGGAAGTACCGCGACCGAAGGTTCCCCTGCCCCGCCCGTGCCGAGCAGCGGCTGGTGGTGCTCCGACCAGCACCGCCGGCAGCAGGCAAGTGCCTGGGGCGGTCTCGCCGGCAGCCGGTGGGGGTGTGCGAGTGTGCCGATCACCCAGGCCAGAGGATCCGCCCGGTAGCCGTCCGTTCGCGAAGCCGGAATCAGCAGCACCCGCTCAGCGGGGGCGAGTGGCGTCCAGCGGTTCCAGACGCGCAACATCGCGCGAGTCAACTCGTGATCGGGGGCCAACACAATACCGTTCACGCCCTTTAGGCATCAACCCGACGCGGTCAGGCAATTCAGGAATCGCCGCAAGCCCTGGACAGCGGCATGCATGAGGTCGCGCTCCAGCACGACTCACCTCTGCACACTCGCCCGGACGGCGAGCTCGCGCCGTCGTTCCTCGATGAGGCGCATCAGGCGACGCCGACGGAGGCGAAGCACCGCGATTTCGTGCCGGAGTACTGCTTCCTGGCGTCGCAGGTAGCGATCGACACCCTCTGCGCCCCGCTGCAGCAACTGCCCGATTTCGGATCGTTCCAGCTCGCGCAGACGCCGGTGCAGTTGCATCTCCTCGAGTTCGCGCTGCGCGATCCGCTGACGGAAACCGTCCAAGTCACAGGAGATCGTTCCGCCCTCGCTCGGGGCCCAAACAGCGACCAAGCGTTGCAACTGTTCCAAATCCCGCCGTTCCCAGGCTTGGTTGACCAGTCGCATCAGTTGTTCGCGCTCGGCTCGTTCCGCTTGATCCGTCGCGAGATCCGGATGGAGAAGGCGAGCCAGTGTCCGATACAGCCGGCGCAAAAGTTCTTGCTCACCGCCGTTGGGCTGCCAGCGATCGTGAAACCGTCCGTTGCCACTCTCCTCCTCATGCCGCCCGTTCGATCCGTTCCAGGTCGCGTTGTCGCGATACTCCGTTTCAGTCGTGGCATCGAGTTCCTCGTCGGAAAGCGGCCGCGACACCCTCAGAAGCCGGGTCAACCTACCCTCGAGGACCTTGACTTCGTTACGGAGTCCCTCGACTTCACGGTGTAAGGAACCGAGCCGGCGCTCGATCGTCGCGCGCAGCTCCTGGTGCGCCAATTCGACGAGCGTCACCTTCTGGCGCAACGTTCGCAATCGCTCGCCTCGCGTTAGATAATCGAGCTCGAGCCTAACTCGCTCGAGTACGGACAACGGTGCCGGATAATCGTGACGGTTCATCGTTCGCTCGGTCTTCGACTCCCCCTAGACTCGCTACAACCGTTCCATTCTAGAATTCGCGGCTGAGAACGACCAACCCCAACTTCCCGATCACGGTCGTCTACCGTATTCTGCAATACAGGGGGCAGAGCAGGATGATGCGCACAGCCTGGCAGGAACTCGTCGACGCATTCGACCGTGAAGGTATCCAGTACGTCTTCGGCATGCCCGGTTCGCCGAAGCACCTCTACGATGCCCTCTACGATTCCACTGGTGTCCGACCGATTCTCGTGAGGCACGAGACGGCCGGCGCCTTCATGGCCATGGCTTACGCGCGTGTGAGCGGGACGATCGGCTGTTGCTTCGGCTGCCCCGGCCCCGGCGTCGCGAACCTGATTCCTGGCATCCTCGAGGCTTGGTCAGGATGCACGCCTGTGCTGGCACTGGGCGTGCGAGCACCGACCCGGACCTACGGGATGGGAGCGTTCCAGGAGGCACCGCAGACCAGCCTCTTTCGCCCGATCACGAAGTGGGCTGTCACCGTCGAGCGTCCGGAGCGGATCGGCTGGTACCTGCGACGAGCCATCACGATCGCGACGAGCGGTCAGCCTGGACCGGTGTATGTGGAGGTTCCGGCCGATTTGGGTCTGCAGCCCGTCGAGATGCCGCCGTATCAGCCAGCCCTCCGTGGCATTCGCCCGGCTCCTGATCCGCAGCGGATCGAAGCCGCGGTCCAGCTCCTGGCGCAGGCACGACGGCCACTGCTCGTCTGCGGTGGAGGGTCGATCGCTTCCGGAGCCTTCGAACCGGTCCGGGCGTTCATCGAGCGTCTCGGTATGCCAGTCCAGGTGACCCCGGCGGGACGCGGAATCATCGAAGAAGAGCATCCACTGTTCGCGGGCCTCGTTGGACTGTACCGAACGGAATATTCGCGAGAGGTTTGGGAAGAGAGCGACCTGATCATCACGGTCGGTTCCCGGATGGAAGAATTCCAGTCCGGCGCTTGGACATATTTCCCGTCTGGAGCTCGCCTCATACAGATCGACATCGCAGCCGAGGAACTCGGTCGCAATTGGGTACCGGATGTCGCGATTCAAGCCGACGCGACGCTCGCCCTCCAAGCGCTGCTCGCCGCTGTCGACCGGGTCGGCCTTCCCCGAAACGAGTCCCGGGTTCGATCGCTCACCGAGCGCCAGCAACGCGCCATTGCAGCAGCGGAAGCCGATGCTGCCACCGCCGCTCTCCCCATCCGGGGCAAGCAGATCGTGGCCACGCTCAATCGGGTATTCGACCGTCGTACGATTCTGGTGCTCGAAAACGGTGCTCAGGATTTGTGGGCCTATTACTGGCCGTACTATCGCGTGCGTGACCGTGGTGCGGTCGTCCCACCGGCGGAACAGACGGCCATGGGACTGGGGGTCGCTGGGGCGATTGGCGCCGCTCTGGCGCGCCCTGACTGGTACGTCGTCTGTACGACCGGGGACGGTGCATTTCAGATGGCGATGCACGAGCTCCCGACTGCGGTGGAGCAGCGGCTGCGGATCACCTGGGTCATCTTCGACGACCATGCTCTCGGCTGGCCACGTTGGACACAACGGACCGCGTTGGGCGGTCGGGTCATCGCGACCGAGTTCGCTGCCACCTTCGACTTCGTGGCAGTCGCCCGCGGCACTGGTTGCTACGCCGAGCGCGTGGAGCAGCCAGAGGAACTGGCGCCAGCGCTCGAACGGGCTCGTCGCGCCAACGATGCTGGTCAACCGGCCGTGATCGACGTCGTCGTCGACAGCGAGGAGCATCATCCGAGTTTCGTCGAGTTTCACCGGCTCCGTTGAGGGGATTCTTATGCGCGATCCGAGCGGACGGTATCGAACTCGGTACGAAGACACACTGCGAGCGCTGGGACATTACCTGGACCAGCAGCGGTTCACGCGTATCCTCGTTGTGGAAACTCCCGAAGGGTTTCTGGTCAAGGGATATGTAGCCACGCCTGGCCGGGACGACGAGAGCTTTACGCTCAGTCCCGAAACACTGCTCTTCACCGATGACGATCTCCTGCAGCTCCTGGAAGAAGCCTATCGCCGGCGGGGCACCGGAGGGAGTGCGCCGTAGTGGAGAAGCTTCTCTTTGTCGTCAGCCAGCACAGCTCGGTACGTCCAGGCCATCCCGTACTCGTGACATGGGTATCGTCCTCGCTGGCAGAGCTCACGGAAGGTCATCTCGCCACAGCGCAGGATACACGCAGTGTGACCCGTGCTGAACGTCTCGGCAGGTCAACGAGCTGCCGCGAGCAGCCGTAGTCGCAGCTCGAGCCACCAGGCAGCCGACAACACGTCGCTGGGATTGACCCAGTCTCATCCCACCAGGCGGTCTTGGCGAGGGCGCATGGGAGTCGAACCCACCGGCGAGGCTCGTCACCCCGCCCACCGGTTTTGAAGACCGTGCACTTCAACGTCTCCGGGAGGAGACGGTGACTCGTCAACGGCTCCTGATGGAGCCGGTGACTTGGTGCCTGCCACGCGGTTTCCCACCTTCGGGTCTCCTTCCCCCTCGCTCCCCAGCGCTCAGTCATCCAACCGGCACCCACAGTATAGCGCCGCCACCGGTCTGCCAGCATCTCAACGAATCCGTAAGGATTCGGTGACTTGGCGAGCTGCCTCTCCCTCCAACCCCTCGCTAGCGCCATCCATAGCACGCATGCTATCGCCTCGCTGCCAGCTCCAGCTCAGCCAGCCTGCTCGCCTCAACGGCTCCGTAAGGAGCCGGTGACTTGCCACCCAGCTCCCTCTCCCCCTGCATCAACGGTTGCTGGCGCAACCGGGGACTCGTCGTTGCTTACCTGAGTTTTGACAGCGCGTACCGCGTCGCTGCCCTCTGATGGGTGAAGGTGGACGAGGCCGCCGCCGTTTGAGGCACCGCTTCCTGCGCCACAAGCGAGGCCAGCGCCGTCTGAGCTTCCGACCCCCCACCCCTACCCCCGCTCCTTTCCTGGGCCGGCTCCGTGGCCGGGGGCAGTCCTCACTCCGCCGATTTATCAACTCCCCCGACCTTTGCCATCCTGACACTACCCCGCGACCACTCACGACCCGGGCCCCTCATCGGGGAACACCCGCAGCCGATACCTCCGCTAGCGTCGATTCGCCTCCACGTCTGCCGACGCATCACTTCAGCCGAACCTGATCCTGATCCGCCTCACCGTAGCGAACCCGCCTCCTGAGCCCGACCCCACTCTTCCCCAACCGGAACCATCTCACCGCTCCCCTATCCAACCCCGCGAAACCCCCTCAGACTCTCCTCGAGTTCCGCGAGGGTCCCAGCAGATAACGCCCACAGCAGTACCGGATCGCCGGAAGGAATCCGGGTGATCCGCAGCAGCACCTGCCCATCCAGGGTCCGTAGCACCGTGGGGTTGATCCCGTCCTCCGCCTCCCAGTACCAGGGAAGACTCTGTTTCTGTGCCGGACTCGCCTTTCGCCAATACTCCAGGAGGCCACTGACCACCAGATTCTGCTGTTTCCGCCACTCGACGAGCAGCTCCTTGACCTCCTCCGCTGGAAGAGTATCCGCCTCGAGATAGACCAGCTTCCGTGACCGCGTCATCTCCTTCCCTCCTCGCTCTCGCCGAGAACTCGTCTCCTCACGGAAACCGGTTGCACAGATCCGGATACACGAAGGGCCGCTGCACGCACCGGCAATCCGGCAGCACCCCCTCCTCGACGTAGCGAGCCAGTGGCTCCGCAATCGCCACCAGGAGTTCCGTCACCTCCTCCTGAGGGAGCAGCTCCACCGGCACCAGCTGCCGCTGCACTCTCCCGTTCCGCAGCCCCGGCTGCGCGTACCAGAGTTCAGCTCGCTCCACTGGATACCCGTTCTCCCGCAGTAGCCACGCGTAGATGTTCACCTGCAACTCGTGCTCCGCCGACGAAGCCTGCACCCGCTTCGAGGTGGTCTTCACGTCGATCAATCTCGCCTCACCCGGGATGTAGAGATCCGCGGTACCCTGCACCGGGAAATCCACTTCGCCGATGCCGACGGAAACTCGCACCGTTGCAGCCAGCGGCAACTCGTGGAGATACCCCTCGAGAGCACCCACACCCACCTCCGCGATCCGCCGGTGGATGGCACTCCCGTTCATCGCTGCCCACACCCACTCCGGCTTCACGTAATAGGGCTCCGCGAGCTGCAACACGCGGAGACGCGGACACACCAGCGCCTGCGATGGCGAGACCCACAGACCACGCTCCTGTTTCGCCTGCTCCTCCATCGCTACCAGCACCGGGAGGATCCACCCCTCGAACATCCCCTCCCGCGCTGCCACCTCCCTCGCCTCCTCGAAGGGGACCAGCTCCCCTTCACCCAGCCACCATCCGACAGCGGGCATCCAGGCCCCCTTCCGCTAACCCTTTCCTTTCCCTCCGGGGAGACCACACCTCGCCCTCGCGGATCCAACGCCGCACCCGAGACGACCACTGGCTGCGCGGGACTCGCGCCAGCGCCTCGGAGACGTCCTTCGCCCCCTCCCAGCGCCAGCGACACACCCGGAAACCCCGCCTCACCAGCTGCTCCACCACCTGCTCTCCAGCTGCATCCTGGTCCGTCGCCACGTGCAGGACACTCCCAGCCCGCCGGTACCGCCCCAGTATCCCCTCCCGCTCCAGCAGGCTCACCAGGCTCCCAGCCCCCGCCGTCGCCGTCACGGCATCGCACCCCGCCAGGCACAGCAGCATGGCATCGAATTCCCCCTCGGTCACCACCAGCGGCCAGCCGCCAGGGTTAGGACGGTACAGCAGTACCGGCTGCCCCTTGGGGTTCCGATACTTCGGCCCCTCGTCCTCGTCGAGGTAGTAGGGATCCCGGCGGAACCGTACCCCCACCACCTCCCTCCCCTGCAGCACCGGGATCGTGAACCAGGCACCCGAGTGCCCCAGCCGGAAACGACGCGCCGCTTGCGCATCGATACCGCGGTCCTCCAACCAGGAGAGCCGGTGTCGGCGCGTCCCCTCCAGCAGGTTCCAGCACCAGGCCTCCACCAGGACCCTCAGTTGCTCCCGGGTAAAGCCACCGCCAGCACGCTCCCGCGTCTCCCGCTGCCGCGCTGACAGCTCCCGTAGGTTCTCCGGCAGCCACTCCAGCGGCACCAGCCCGCAACCACCGAAGCAGAAGGCATGGTCCCGGTACAACGCCAGAGACGGCGTGGAGTCCTCGTGATACGGGCACCGCACCAGCACCACCATCAGGAGCCCTCCAGCAGCGCGTCACCCTCGCTCCCACCCCACGCTTGGAGATCCATCGCCGTGGCGCGGATCGCATCCTCGACAGCCTGCTCCAAAACCGCTACCAGCTCCAGCGCCTCCCCCAGGTGCGAGAGACGCTCCCACAGGTGCTCGCCAGCTCCGTTGGCCTCCAGGATCTCCCAACGGATCCGCTCCAACACCTCAAGCGGGTCCACCAGACGCCTCCGCTGCGGGACTCGACACCGCCGCACCGTCTGCTCTCCTTCCCGAACCGAGGAGGTAGCGGACCAGGTCCGGGTTCTCCCGCAGCACCTGCAAGAGCACATGCGAGAGCCCCGCCACCAGCGCCTCCTCCTGATGCGAATCCCCACCGCTCACCGTGACGCAGGCGTGCAGTATCTCGTGTAGGAGCACGAAGGGGCGCAGCTCCGGATCCGCCGCCAGCGACAACCGCAAGAGCAACCTCCCGTAGTCGTGCTGACCGAGAAGCTCCACTCCCTCCTCGCTGACCAGCTCATCCTCCACCACCACCCGGTACCGCACCCCACCGATCCGCACACTCCCGGGTATCCCCTCCTGCCGCTTCCCGCTCATTCCGCTGCCTCCGCCCAGCTCCGTCCCACCGTGACGTCCACCTCCACCGGGAAGCCGTCCAGAACCTCTTCGGCGCACCGCCGCATCGTCTCCCCGATCACCGCTGCCGCGACCTCCGCCTGCTGCTCCGGAACCTCGAGCACCAGCTCGTCATGCACCTGCAGAACTATCCCCATGCCGACCAGCTCGCTCATGGCTAGCTTCATGATGTCGGCAGCGGTTCCCTGGATCGGGAGATTGCCACCCCGTCTCGCTATCGAGGCTGCCTCGGCAGCATCGCGGGGCGGCGGAAAGCTGCGGATCCTCCCCAGCGCCGTCTCCACGGAGCCCTCTCGAACCGCTTCCTCGCCCCGCTCCCGGATCCACCCCGCTGCCCGCCGGTAGGTCCGCCTCCAGCCATCCAGCGCCTCCTGTGCCTCCTCGACGCTGATGCGGATCCCCTGCGCAGCGAGTTCAGCCACCAGCCGTCGCGCACCCATGCCGTACAAGGTGCCGAAGTTCACCTGCTTCCCGATCTTGCGCTGTCGCTCCGTGACCGTATCCTCCGGTACCCCGAAGATCCGGGAAGCCGTCAAACGGTGCAGGTCCTGCCCCTCCACGAAGGCTCGCGTCATCTCCGGATCACCCGACAGCGCCGCCATGATGCGGAGTTCGATTTGGGAGTAGTCGGCGGTAACCAGGACATGCCCCTCCCGAGCTACGAAGGCGCGCCGGAACCCTGCGAATTTGGGTTGCGCCATGAGGTTCGGGTTGCGGCAGGAGGCTCTCCCCGTCGCGGCACCGATCTGCTGCCAGTCCGGATAGAGCACCCCACCCCGCGTGTGTTCCCGTATCTGCTCCACGAAGTCGAGGAGTTTCTCCAGCTCCCGGTAGCGCAGGAGTGGGCGCAGCACCTCGCGGTCCAGATCCTCACTCGCGCCCAAGAGACTCCGCAGAACCTTCGACTCCGTCGTCGAGACCTCCGCCAACCCTGCCTCCCGCAGCTCGCCGTTCAGCGCCTCCAGGAGCTGCTGCGACGACAGCAGGTTGATCGGTGCCCAGACGTCTACTCGCGGAACCGATGGTCTCGGATGCTCCCGCCGGAAACGTTGGCGCACCCGATCCAGGTACCGGCGGAGTCCCTTCTCGGGGTCCAGCCAGCGCTGGATCTCCTCCTCCGTCACCGTCGTCCTCTCGGTCACCGGGTAGCCGAGCCAGGTCTCCCGCAGCACCGCTTGCCAGCTCGGGTCCTCGCGGTGCTCGCGCCACTCCGCCTCGCACTCGGCGAGGACCGCCTCCAGCTCCTCGTTCCAGCGCCGGAGATCCTCCTCGGAACGCGCTACCCTCGACTCCCGCATGGCGATGACCCGTCGGGTGAGCCGTCCCTCCAACCGCACCCGGAGGGCCTCGGACTCGGAGCGCCAGCTCTCCGCTGCCTCCTCCAGCACCGCGAGGTCCACTGCCACCCCGCGGCGCTGCATCTCCCAGAAGGCCGGAGCTACCCGATGCTCCAGAGCCACCACCCGGAACAGGTGCTCTCGGTCCCGCAACCGCCGGTGCTGCGCTGCCTGGATACCATGGAGGACCAGCGCATCGTAAGCGGCGTAGCGCACCTGCTCCTCGCTGAGGTCACCTCCGTCAGCGAAGCTCGTCTGCCAGGATTTGTCGAGAGCCAGACCCAGGTAGTCCTGAGCGAGTTCCTGCAGCGAGGCGTCAGCCGCTCCTCCCCGCAGGATTCCCTCCACCAGCTTGGTGTCCCACAGGGATCCCACCCGCGGAGCGGGGATCCCGTAGGCGACCTGGAGGAACACCACGTCGAAGATCGCGTTGTGGACCAGGATGGCGTGCCTCGCGAAGAGTCGTCGCAACCACTCCGCCACCGACTCACGGTTCAAAGCCCGGCAGTCGATGACCCAAGCCTGGTCCGGTGTCGCCACGGTGATCACGACGACCTCGTCCACCCCGGTACGGAGACCCGTAGTCTCGATGTCCAGCGCTACCGGTCCAGGAGGCAGATCCGGAACATCACGCACCAGCGCGTAGCTCCACATCGCGCACCTCACGCGACAGGAGAGAGGGCCGGGTCGCGCAGCAGTCGGGAGACCGCCGCTACCCGCTGCACCACCGAGCTACCCGCTGGGAGTACCAGGTCGAAACGCACCCGCTCCGGCGAGAGCGCAGTCTCGCTCTCGTCCTCCGCCTCCTCACCCTCGAGAGGTCGGAAGCTCCCCTTGAGGTAGATGAGGACAAAACCGTGGTCGCGCAACCAGCGGTATTCGTTCTCGTATCGCACATCGTCGATGACCAGGCCCGTCTGGGAAAACGCTGGGTTCCGCAACGCGAGGAGCTTGACGAAGTGGTCCGGGTCCTCGTCTCGCAGGCACCGGCCTAACCGCTGCATGAGTCGTCGCGGATAGGGAGCGGCGACGCCCAGCTCCTGCAGCGCCCAGCGGATCGGTGTCGCGAAACTGTCACGCGGCAGGTCGTAGAGGACCGCCAGCGCCTCCGCCAGCGTCGACTTCCCCGCACCCGACTTCCCCGCTATCGCGATGAGCTGCTTCACCCCGCACCTCCGAAACTAAAACCTCAATCGGCTGGAGATCCTGCCAGGGTAGCTCCCACTTCTCGCCCTTCATGCGCACCGGCGGCCTGGCGAGGATCCTCTCGTGGAACTGCCGCCGCGTCGCGAAACCGACCACGGTGAATCCCTGCTCGGCGGACCCCCCTGCTCCGCCGCTGGCCACACCAGGACGTAGATGTCCGCCACCAGCTCCTCCCAGAACCGGAGAGATGCCGTCGCCAGATCCGACTTCCGTGAGCGCCGGAACTTGACTTCGACGGTTCTCCCGTAAGCCGTCTCCCGCGGCAGAACCAGGTCGATCCCACCGTCACCCCCCGGCAACACCTGCACCTCGTGCTCGCATCCGAGGAGCTGCGCGACGCACCGCTCCGCACAGAGCGCCAGGAACCGCGACTCGAGGCTGTCGACTCCCCAGTCCGAGGCCGGAAACCGTTCCTTCGACTCCTCGATGGCCCCGGCGAGGCGGCGCAGTTCCGCGAGTTCATCGTCCCCCAGTCTCACGTAGCGCATACCAGCTCCCACCAGAACTCCAGCGGCATGAGGACGTAAACCTGCCCCTTGCGGTACCTCCGCCCACCGGTGAGAGCCAGTGCCCAGCGTTTCCCGGGTTGCCAGCGTGCCGCGTAGTCGTACACCTGTTCTAACCAATACCTCAATTCATCCCGGCGGTCAAGCACCAAGCCCTCCCGGTACTTGCACTCGAGCCTCCACCCCTGCGGTGTCTCGATATCGCCGTCCAGCCCTGGCCAGCGGTAGGCTCCGAGGCGTCTGGCGAGCCGCTTCTCGAACTCGGCACCGCGCCTGCGCCCCTTGGGAGGTGCCCGCTTCGAGGCTGGGTCACCAGCATCCTCGCAGTCCCCCTCC
This sequence comes from Thermomicrobium sp. 4228-Ro, assembly GCF_026241205.1. Classification (NCBI taxonomy): domain Bacteria; kingdom Pseudomonadati; phylum Thermomicrobiota; class Thermomicrobia; order Thermomicrobiales; family Thermomicrobiaceae; genus Thermomicrobium; species Thermomicrobium sp. 4228-Ro. Next base: position 113,345 of record NZ_JAPFQM010000001.1, on the reverse strand, counting down.
CCCGAGTCCTTTCGACTCTTCCCGGATCCCCTCCGGGTCCCCGGTTCCCGGCACCAGAACACCAGGCCGCCGCTGCTGACCTGCTGGTCTCCACCAGCCTGCCCTGCCTCGCCACCGGTTGCCCTGGCAACCGGTAGCCTGCTCCCCGCCGGGGCACCGGATTCCAGCCAGGAGCGAAACGCCTCCGCCAGGTCCTCCAGACGGTCCAGTACGCTGCCCTCGACACCACCGAACCGGAGACCGCCGCTCTCTCCTGCACCGGCAAGCTCCGACGCGGAACCGGTGGGGCCATCGTCGGGGTCCTCGGGATAGTCCGCCTGCTCCGGACCATCCGACGAGACGGGAGAACCACTACCCCGCTCCCGCCCCTCGCCCAGCATCCGCCCCAGCTCCACGAGATTGGGCAGCGGTTCACCGGCAACGGAGTGGAGCGCGAGACCACCGTCAGCGCGTACTCTCCCGGATCCCGAGTCGACGAAGGAGACGATGCGCGGGTAGAACCAGAGATCCACCTCGCCGACCTTGCCGCTCCGTGCCTTGGCGACCAGGAGCTTGGCGCTCTGCGGTGCCGAGGCGCTTTCCGTCGAGAGCTTGGGTGGACGCCAGAGGATCCAGACGTTATCGGCATCCTCCTCCAGCCTGCCGGACCCACGCAGATCCGACAGGTCCGGGAGACGGTCCACCTGGTGCCGGTCCCTCTCGATCTGCCGGTTGAGCTGCGAGACGACCAAGAACGGTACCCCGGTCTCGTTGGCGAGGTCCTTGATGGTCTGGGAGATCAGCGAGAGGCGGCGGTAATCGTCGTCGACGACACCGTAGCTCAGACGCTGGAGGTAATCGATGACGACCAAAACCAGGGGATGCTCGGCATGATGGCTGCGGATCGCCGACTCCACGTCGTTGATGTCCATCCCCTGACCACCCTCGATGACCAGGAAGGGATCCAGGGGCTCGAGGGACTCCAGCGCTTCCCGCCAGCGACGTCGCTGCTCCGGAAGCGCGATCCCGTCCTGAATCACTTCCAGGTCTACCCGGCTCTCGGCGGAGGCGAGACGCATGAGGAGCTGCTCCGGATGCATCTCCGGCGACAGGTAGAGGACACGCCCTGGTACCCGGCGCTCCCGCAAGCTGCGCAGGACCTCCCACTTGACGACGTTCACGGCGATGGTGAGCGCCAGTGCGGATTTGCCGTGACTGGTCCTCGCCGCCAGGAGCGTCACCTCCCGAGGGCGCAACCCATGCGTCAGCGCATCGAGAGCAGCTAGGCCCGTCGGGACACCGCGTGGCTGCCGCGGTGCTTGCACCCACCGCTCCTCCTGTTGCAGGATCCCCGTCGCGATGCGCCAGATGCCCACGCTGACCCCCTCGCTGTGGAGCCACTACCGCTCAGCGGCGATACCGCTTGCCGTCCTCCTCCCGCCAGCTGCGCAGCTTGGCGACCAGGAACCCCAGCGGCTTCTCCACCGCGTGCTGGTCCAGGTACCGCCGAGTGGAGGCGATGGCTCGCTCCAGCCGTCCCGGCTCTCCCGCCAGCGCTGCCAGCGTGCCCAGCGTCTCCTCGTCTGGCTCCTCGCCCAGCTCCTGTGCGATCAGTTCGCGGAAATAGGTCGCATCGAAGCCGTCGACGCTGCCGTTGCGCCGCATCGTCTCGCGGTATCCCGCCACACCACCCTCGCTGCGGGATGACTTGCTCTCCCAGCGCAGGCGCTTGAACTCCTCCAGGATGAGGTATTGCCGCTCCAGGATCAGGAGGAGCGTTGCCACCTGCAGGCGCTGCAGCTCCTCCGGAGAGAACTGACCCAGGATGCTCAGGGAATCCCAGAGCCAGTCCACGTGGTCAGACGTGAAGATGTCCGGGAGGAATGCTTCCAGGAGGTCCCGCTTCGGACTCTCCGCCGCTACCTCCTCGACCACCGCCTCCTCAGCTGGCTTTCGCTTGCTCATCCTTGCCCTCCATTTCCCGTATCAATGCCGTGGCCTCTGCTTTCCTCATCCGCATCGCTTTCGCAGCCAGCCCCACGTTTCCCACTGCCTGGTAGACGTGGAGCAGCCTCCGGCGGAACCACCCAGTCTCGCGCTCCGGCACGGGAGCGGGAAAGATGAACGGCTGCTCCACCCCCTTCGCGACCAAGAGATCGCCGTAGAGCGTCAGCATCCGATCCAGGAGCTGTGGAGCGCCAGGAAGCGACAGAAACGCTCCCAGACGCTGGTCCCAGCTCATCCCCTCGTGCCGCCGCGAGAGCAGCGCCAGTCCATCCAGCAGCGCCTCATCGGCACCGAAACGCTCCCGCAGCACCTCGCGCAGCCCTCGGAGCGCACCATCGCGCACCAGGCGGAACCGGTAGAAGCCCCACAACAGCGCCTCCACCAGGAAGGCGAGACCGAAGAGCGCCGGTGACTCCGGCGAAGGAAGCTCACTCCCCGCGAGGTGCTCCCGGTAGGCATCGCCCAGCGGATCCCGCGAATCCTCGGGGAGATACCGGGGATCCCGCTGTCCCAAGATCACCGAGAGCAGGATCTCCTCCGGTGACGGCGAGACCATCTCCCAACCTCCCTGCCACCAGCGCGGAGGAAACGGAGCCCGCTCTCCACGCAGGGCGGCGACGATCTCCGGAATCCGCTCACCGTAACTCGGGAATGCCTCCCGCAATCCCCGCTCCAACTCCACCACCAGACGCCGATAGCTTCGACTGTCCAGAACACGGATGCCGTCCTCATGGGCATGGAGCGCCTCGACGATTTCCAGTACCCGGAGCACGGGATCGCCCACGTCAGGAACCCTTCGCGCAGCGGTAGCAGACCAAATCACCCCGAATCCGCAGGGAATACTCGGCGCTCCGCTGGCTCATCGAGCCGCCACACCGGGAGCAATGGGGGTCCGACGGAACCTGGACACCATCGCGTGGGGAGCGAGGTTCCCGTCCACTCGAGGCTCCCGCAGCTGCAACCGTTTGCGACCCCGTGGTGTCGTCGCTGAGGTCGAACTCCTCGCTGAGATTGGCATCCAGGTTCAGCGCATCCGCCAGGGCACGCGCTTTGGCGCGGGTGTGCGCCATCCGGGGTCCTGCTGCCGCCACGTTGGGTTGCGCGTTCTCGTAACTGCAGTCGCCGACGCCGTGGAAACGCACCAGCGATCCGTCGCTGTTGCGGAAGACCGCGTAGACCTCGCTGATGAAGAGGGGGGTCATCCGCTCCGGGTCGCGCTGCGAGGGAACCATCACGACCTGGATGGGAGCCGCCTGCTCGAATGCCACCAGACCGTGTTGGTAGGCGAGGTTGAGCACGTCGCGGTAGCGGTAGACCTGCTGCACCTGCCCGCGGGTCCGGATCTGGATACTCGGGAGCTGCCGGTTCTCCCGCTTGGTTCGCTCTTCCATCGGCACCCTCCTCGGTTCCGCTTGCATCGCTCCGGTTCCGCTGGCACCAGTGTAGCACCAAACGGAACCACCGTCAAGAGGTGCCAAATGGTCAACCATGGGAACCAACGGATGCCGCGGGGAGGAAGCAGCGGTGCCTCGAGTTCCTCCGGATGCTTCCAGCTGCAACCGAGCTCGCTCTCGGGATCCTCCTGGAAGCTACCCAGGACCACCTCGAGGGGTGTCGAATCTCTCAGGGAACCAGCAGCTACCAGGTAGCTGCTCGCTACCTGGGTACTCTGGTAGCTGCAGGAATCCTGGACCCGAACCGGAAATACCTGGCTACACTTTGGTTGTCTACCTGATGGCTCCTGGGTATCTCCGAGGCACACCCTGGAAGCATCCTGGAAGTTATCTCGAGGCGCGAGAAGCGCCTTCAGGTATCCAGGTAGCTGCTCGCTACCTGGTAGCTGCACCAGAGAGTCTCCAGCTCCCGTAGGAAACTGAGGCTACCAGGTAGCACCGGGAACCTGGAAGCCGCCTAACGGGGCTTTAAGCCCCTAAAGGGAACCAGGGTTACCAGGTAGCTACCAGGTACCCTGGAGCTGCCTGGTAGCTACCTGGGGGAGCTTTAAGCTCCTCCAGGAAACCAGGGTTACCAGGTACCTGGATCCCAGAGAGGCTACCAGGGATCCAGGATTCCTGGTAGCTGCCTAAGGGAGCTTTAAGCTCCTCGAGGAAACGGTGGTTACCAGGTAGCTCCTAGGAATCCCGGATCCCAGAGGAGCTACCAGGGATCCTGGATACCTGGGAGCTACCAGGTAACCGGAGAATCATCAGTTACCAGGTTTCCTGAAGCTGCCACCTGGAATCCTGGGTTCCTGGTAGCTCCCAGGTATCCTGCAGCTGCTACCAGGGATCCCATGGAATCTCTGGGATCCAGGATCCATGGTAGCTCCCAGGTATCCTGTAGCTGCTACCAGGAATCCTGGTACCTAGGGATCCTGTTCCTTATAGGGGCCAGCAGCAGGAAGCAACCGTTTCTCTTTTCCCGAAGCGCTAAAGCGCTTCTCCGGTATCCTCCGGTTACCGAGGAGCCCACCACGGTAGCCACTGGTATCCAGGCTACCGAGGTAGCACCAGGATTCCCGGCAGTATTCCCCCTCTCCCCCACCAGGGCTCCGGCAGGAGCCCTGGGCATCGACAGCGTTTACGATGTCGAAACTGAGGTAACTTCTGCTCACCTCGGAGCGGTAGCGATGACCCCGTTGCCAGGTGTAATCAAAATTACACCCCTCGAGGTCTCCCGGCACCGTCGGCGCTGAGGTGACTTCCGCGTCCCGATGCGGATCTTATCGGGAACGCGACTGGCAAGGTCCCATTTTTGGCGTCCCGGTGCGGAATTCTGACCACGAAACCCGAGCCCCGAGGGTCTCCGGGAACCCGGGTCTGGCGCTTATCTTATGGGAGCCGAAAATCCCGGCACCACTCTCCCCCGCTCCGGAGCCGCTCCACTACCGTGGCACTGTCACCGCGCTGATGCCACTGCTTTCGCCTGCAAGCGTTGGTCGCTGCCGGTTCCGCTAGGAGCCGTCAGCGCTTCCTCCTGGTGCCGGGATTCCTCGCTCCCGATTCGAGGCAGGTCGGATCAGCACCCTCACCTGTTTCCGGGTCCGGTGTCGTCGACCCCCTGGCGCTGCTCGCGCCTCCTGAGGGTGCCCGTGCCTGTTTCCGTCGACTCCGAGGGCAAGCGGTTCCGGCCACAAGGTGTTCCCGTTTGTCGGCTTCGTGTCGAGGAGAAGGGGTGTCGACACTATGCGGCGCCGGTTCCCGTCATGGTTTCTCGCGTCCCTGAGTTTCGTGCTTCTTCTGGTTCCGCTGCTCGCGATGGTGGCACCGGTACCCCGCGTGCACGAGGCCCAGGCTGCGCAGACGACGATTCCCTACGGCTTCACCTCGCCGAACCTGGGCGAGTATGCTCGCGGCTTGCAATCCACCAAACCGCCGACGGAGGGCACGCTCTCGTACCAGATCCAGGTGCACCAGAATGCGGGGTCGCGCTGGGTACGCGTGTGGGCGACCTTCGACCAGAACCTCCTCGTGGGGCAGGATATCGTGGATCTCTACAACGCGGGGATCCGCAACTTCTTGGTTCTCACGGTGTCCCATCAGGTGCACCAGAGCGGCAACCAGTACGTGACCTGCTCTACGGAAACTGCCAAGGCTGCCATGACGCTGTCCAACGCGCAGAACCGTTTGACCATGAGCCGGGGCAGCTACGGTGCACTGCTCCCGAGCCTGATCTCGGTAGCGAACAGCGGGGCTACCATCTGGTTCGAGATCGGCAATGAGCCCAACATTGTCAACGGTGGCTCGACCCCCGAGGCTGACCAGAACTGCGATGGGACACTCTCGACGGCGGAGATGACGGCCTACGTGAACGATGGCATCGCCATCGCCAAGGGTCTCCGTAGCTGGCTCATCAATCAGGGCATGCCGTCGAGCCAGATCAAGATGGTCCTGGCTGGCCCCTCGTTCTCGCAGAACTACGATAGCTCGTTGTTGAATGCGTTCACGTCGGCATTCAATAGCAATCCTGATCGTGGCCAGATCAATGCTATCGATACCCATGTCTATGACGGCGTGCTCATCAACGTGAACGCCTGGCCGATCAACGCGTCCACGGAGAGTTACAGTGTACAGACGATTGCTGCCCTGAGGTCTGCTATCCCAGGCGTCCCCATCATCATCGGCGAGCAGAACATCAATCAGTGCTTCGGGTATCTGGAAGAGGGCAGCGATCCCGCCATCAGGCGTCCTGGACTGGTGAAGGGTTCGCACAACCGCCGGGCTATCCAGGCCTACGCGCAGCGCTTTGGGACCAGCAATATTCTCGCGGTCCTGATCTACACGACTGGCATCTGGCATCAGGATGGCGTGACCGGGAACGGTTGCACTGGTAATGCTACGAACTACAAAGACAGCTCGGGCAATGCTTTGATCCCGTACTTCCTGGACCAGTACCATCTCGCTGCACTCGCTGGTGAAGTGGATGCCGTCGCCCTGGGCAACTCGGGGAAATACGTGGATTCGCAGAACCAGTACATCTTCTCGTACTATCGGGATGGCGCGCAGTCCTCGTCTCTCGGGGGCAGCGGCTACATCTACGGATCCATTCGCGGCTGGTGGAAGAACCCGAGTGATGGTCGCTGGTACCTGGTGACCCAGAAGGGCTTGGCCTCCGACAAGAACCGGCAGTTCAATTACGAGATCGGCATTCTTCGGGCCCAAGCGACAGGTCTCATCAGTACCACCGCCAATCCTGGGTATCGCTTCCGCTACACGCTGGGTTCTGGTGGGACGCCGATCTACGTCTACTGCCCCGTCGTGAAGTACTACAACGGCGTCGACTACTGTGTGCTGAGCAACGGGCAGGCGAATCCCTTCGACCCCAACGCGGTGATCCGCGATGCAGCGAGTTGCACCTACTTCGACGACACGACGCACCACCAGATCTGCGGCGATCTGTACAGCCAGTACTGGTCCAAGATCGGCAGGGAGCGCGGCGTCTCTGGCATCGACTTCTGGGAGACCGTGATGCTGATAGGTCGACCTCTCTCCGGGCACTTCCAGGAGTGCCAGGACGGAGTCTGCGACTACGTCCAGTACTTCGAGAGGGGCATGATGATCATCCGAACCGTCAACAATCAGACGACGGTCAACCTGATCAATCTCGTCAATGCTGTGGACTCGACGACGATGTCGGTTTCGACTCTTTCGAGTCGTCTTGCTGGCGTCAATCACGATGGAGCCACCAACAGACCGTACCCGACGGTCAACACTGTCCAGTGCGGTCTCCGCTACCGCTGCTGAGGGAGGGGCAAAGGGGCCGGAGGATTCCGTTCCTCCGGCCCTCGTCTCGCGCCGTTGGTCTTCGCTGCGGTCCGAATCGTCTCACTGCGGAACACGGCGGTAGGTGTCACGAGGAGCGAAATCGGCTTCTGTCCACCTGTACTGATCCGGATTCCATGGCTCTCCGTAGCGCCACTGGTAGTAGTGCAGTCCGGTATTGGTGAACTCGACCTTCCAGGGGTCGGGGTTATCCGGCGTATAGCTCAGGCAGCGCCTCTCGAAGCACTGGACCAGGATCCAGCGCTCCACTCCGCCGACCTTAGCGCGAGTCCAGTAGGGCTCAGTGATCGGCAGTCCGACCAGCCAGAGCCAGGGTATGCGCTGGGGTGCCTGGATCAGCGTGTAGTGAAAGAGGCGTTGGCAGTACTTCCCCTCAGGCACGCAGACCCAAGAGAGGTCCGTCGCCACCCAGCCGGGCTGCTGCAGGAAGTCCCAGAAGACGGTGGGGATGCTGTGGGGCGGGTTGCCTCCCTCGATGGCGGCGAAATCAGGGGCACTGACGACGTATATGTCTGGAGTCGCAGGGTCGTAGGAGACATTGCCCTGCGCATCGATGACGAGAATTCCGGATAAGTCGCTCTGGGTCTTGGCTGCCTTGGCGAGTGCGGCATAGGTGACGCCGCCGCCGTCGGGGTCTCCGACGATAGGGATCGCAGGTGGATCACGCTGGATGAAGGAGGAATCACCGACCTGGATGAGACCGGAGAGGAGTTCCCAGGGGAGCCTCCCCGCGGTCAACCACCAGGCTGGATCGAGGGGATCCCAGGTGACGCGTGTTTCAAGAAACCCAGGGTACACAATGGGGCCAGAGGGTCCCGAGATCTCGGTGGCCACCACGGACTGCTTGCGTGTGGCTGCCGGTGGGGCGTTGGTGATCTCGACACGCCCCTTGGGAGAGTAGCGGACCCAGCGGGCTCCGACGATGGTGAGACTGCTAACGAAGGCGTCACAGACCGGAGCGTCATTGAATGCAAGTCCTTCCCGATAAGGCTCCAGCATGAGGGGCCCTGCCCCGAAGACTGGCTGGCGCTCCAAGCCGAGGGCAGTAGGAAGATCGTAGGAGAGCAGCGGGACAGCAAGTTCTGGACTCAGGGAGAAGGCCGAGAGCCTCCCATAGGGTCGCCACCATGACTCACAGACCACGAAGGGTTCGATCCCGAGTCCGATGTCGATGCGCACTCCATCGGGTTGTGGTGGGGACGGCAGGATGTACGGCTCTGCCGCAGCTGGTGCTGGGATGGAGGGCAGGAGCAGTGCGAGGGCGAGGGCGACCACGATCATTCTGCGGCACCGTCGCGAGGCTACCGTGGCTCTCGCAGGACGGTGGTACCAGCGGAGAGACTGGAATCGCATGACGGCACAGTCCCTTCTCCTGAAGAAAACACCCCTTCCCACGTCTACCGACCAGCAGGAGTGTAGCCGCGGATGACGGCGTGAGCAAGGGTGGTGCGCGCATGGAGACAGATGGTCAGCTCTCGGCGATGCAGGACCGAGTTCGCGAGATCCAGATCCTCGTCGCGAGGGCGCGGCAGGTGTCCCGAGAGGAGCGCGCTCTGGTTCTGCGCTGTTTGGTGATAACGCTGGAAGACTTGCGTCGTCTCGCGAGTAGCGCAATCGCAGATTGCGAGGAGGTGAGCAATGGCCAAGAAGCCACCCCTGGGAACCGGTGAGCGCTTCAAGCAGCTGACGCAGAAACTCAAGCGCAAGGGCGTCAAGGATCCCGAGGCCCTGGCCGCCTGGATCGGGAGGCAGAAGTACGGCAAACAGCGGTTCCAGGAGCTGGCCACAAAGGGGCGGAAGAAATGACCCGCCAGTGTTGCTGTACTGGTCAGCTCTGGCATGGGTTCACGCCACCGCCATGTCGTCACGACGCTACTGGCGCGGTGGGGCAAACGGCAGCAGCAGGCACTGCCGGGACTCACGCCGTAGGCACCATCCCTCCGGACCCGGTGCAGGATCTCCGGGAGGCTGGCATCGCGGTGGAGGAGAACCCGGCGCTTCGGCGCGTTCTCGCGGAACACCAGGAACTGGTCACGCTCCTGCGCGGGGTCGCGGCGCTGATGACCCATCGCGTGCCGGTGGTGACGCTGCTGCTGCGCTGGTATGTGGATCCCGAGGTCTCGGGAGATGAGCACCCGGTCCTGGTGGCTCGCCTTCCCTCCTACGACGACACGGAGCTGGTCCGTCGCCTCGCGGTGGCCCTTGACGATGCCGACCAGGTCCTCAGCGCCAGCCCCGTGTGGGTCCTCGCGACGACGCATTTCGAGGCGAGTGAGGACGAGAAGGAGCAGCGTCTCCTCGAGGCGACCCAGAGAATTCTGGACGAGATGCTCGCTCTCCAGTCTGGATTGAAGCGTCGTCAGATGACGACGGAGCAGGGGTGGCGCTGGCTCGAGCACTTTCTCCAGGTCTCCGCTGCCGAGGTGCTCACCCAGAGGCGTGAACTCGGTTACTGAGGGCGGTGAACTAACGTGGATGGAATCGAGTCGACGAGAGAGATAGCTGTCTCCTGGGTGGAACCCGACGGCTGGCTTTTCGAGGCAGTTCCTGGGACGCCCTATATCATCGGCACACCCGAGCCGGAGCGAGGTGTCTGGGTCATGGGCGTGGATCCCGAGGAGTGCCGTCGCGAGTGGGAGCGTCTGGCTCCGACCTGGTGGGGCTACCGGTCCAGTGCTGGATCCGAGAGGAGGGACTGATGGGACGACCTCGTGTGGATCTCGAGTACACCGCGTTCTATCCAGAAATCGACTCCGTGACGATCTCATCGGGATCCAGCATCAGCCCCGGGGTGGATCTGGATGGTCTCACGCTGGTCGGCATCCTGATGCCGGACACCTGGGACGGAACGAGCATCACCTTCCAGGCTTCGCTCAACGGGACCGGCTGGTACGACCTCTACGACGCAGCGGGAAACGAAGTCACGCTGACCGTCGGTCCAGCTCGCTACATCCAGATCGATCCCCAGCGCATCCTCGGAATCCGGTATCTCCGGATCCGGAGCGGAACTGCTGCTACTCCCGTGAACCAGACCGCGAACAGGACACTCCAGCTGGTGACGAGGGCGATCCGCTAGTGGCGGAGAGCAGGGGGTGAACGTGGCCAGGAAGCCGATCAAGATAGAGAAAACGAAGAACTTCATCGTCGAGGACTACAAGGATCCGCCGAAGAAGCAGGTGCTCCGCTACCGGAGCAAGAAGCTGGAGGACGGCAGCGTCCTGACCTTCGCGGTGCTGCGGGGCAAGGGTCCGGAGGGTGGTCGTACCAAGCTGGTCAATGTCAAGTACCCGAAGCGGGGAAGGGAGACTGATGATGCCGAAGGTCGGAAAGCGCCGGTTCCCCTACACGGAGCAGGTGGATCCGCGAGGAGCAGGAGTACGCCAAGAAGACGGGTCAGCCGCTCCAGCGCGAGGAGCCGAAGCCGAAGCCTAAGCCGAAGCCGAAACGTCGCGTGAAGAAGTGAGTCATCGCAGCCGGGTAGCTCGAGGGTAGAGCGAGGGGCTGTTGCCCCCTGCGACGCAGGTTCGAATCCTGCCCCGGCTGCCTCTCGTAGGCGACGATACGGGAACGGAGGGAGCTGGTGCCACGATTCCGCAAGCGACCCATCGTCGTCGAGGCCACCAGGATCACCGAGCCGATGGCGATAGCGACGCCGGAGGGGGTGATGCAGGCGCGAGCTGGCGACTGGATCATCACCGGTATCGCCGGGGAGCGCTATCCCTGCCGCCACGACATCTTCGTCGCAACTTATGAACCGGTGGACGAGGAGGCTGTGCGGGCACTGGCTGCTGACGATCCCGGTACCAGAAGGGCAGATGACCGCGAAAACGACTCGAGCCGACGACTCAGCGGGGTAGCCCTGCAGATCTGCGAGGACCTCGAGGACGAGTGCTGGGGAATCCGGCGCGAGGTCCTGGATGGCGTCCTCGACGGAGACGAGGCGCTCCGCGAGATCTGGCGCCTGCTCCGGAGCCAGATGGCGCTGGTCCTCGACCTCCTGCGAGAAGCGGAGCAGGACGCCGAGGGATCGGTGTGATGCGCCTCGCTCCTCATCGCCGCTCCTTGCGCGGGGAGATCAGCTCGAGGAACCAGTCGGGAAGCGCGCTCTTCTCCGGTGACCAGTACGAGACGATGGGGCGCAACTGGATCGCCAGGGTATGCTGGTCCTCCGGAGACAACTGGCGGGCCAGGTTGCGCAGTTGCTCCAGGTGCTGGTGCAGCTCCGGATCGAGACCAGCTGGGACCTCCTCCGGTTCCCAGAGACCGAGCAGGACACCCATGGCGACGAGGTCGATACCGAAAAAGCGAGCCAGCCTGGCGAGGTCGTCGAAGGCGGGTTTGGGGATCTGGCCTGCTTCCAGGCGGTGGATCGTGTGGTAGGGGACACCGGAGCGGCGAGCCAGCTCGTGCTGGGACAGTCCATAGTGCTCCCGGAGCTGGCGGAGCACCTTTCCGAATTCGACGAGTTCCGGTGGTACGCGCTTCCCCCGCTGCTCTTTCGCCATCGGGCTCCCCCTTTTCCTGAGTTTCCCGCAATCGGTACGAGAGTCCTTCCCTTCCCTGGTACCGATTGTAACAGGATTGTGCGAGGTGTGCTGTGAAGCTGTTTCCGGCTGCGGGATGGTTCGCGGTCTACGCGTTACCGCGCCAGCCGTACCGACTGATCCTCCCTCTGACCTTCTGGGCTCTCGATGGTGACACCCTGCGGAGCATCGTGCCGCGGGAACCGGTGGCTCCCGAGGGAGCGGATGCCCCAGGTCCTGCCCTGATCTGGGGCGACGCGGTACCGGGTGCGCTCCTGCTCGGTTACTACCACCAGGAGTTCACGCCGAAGAGCCAGATCCAGCAACTGGTCGAGGAGGCGCTGGTGCAGGGAGCCAAGATAGCGACTAGCCGGGAGGAGACGGTATGACGGTACAGATCTACGGAGCCAACCCGGGGACCAAGGAGTACCTGCGGCGGCAGAAGGCGCTGACCGATTTCCTCGCCATGGGTCCGCGGCGCAGCGTCGAGGGACTCTGGCGGGAATACGTCTCTCGGCGTCGCCGCGACCCCGATGGGAGCCTCGGTCTCCGGCGAGACATCCCGACGACGAACAAGGAGCTGCTCTACCGCTGGTCCAAGGAGGACCGGTGGTACGAGCAGGCCCAGGCGTATGATGCCGAGCAGCAGGAGCGGGAACTCCGCAACCTCTCGACCCTGCGCGGGAGGGTACTGGAGGACCTGGCGGTCCTGGCACCGCTGGTCCTGGAGGAGTTCGCGTCGTTGCTCCGTGAGGGGAGACAGGAGATCAAGCTCAAGGCCATCGAGACCTGGCTGGACCGGGTCGGCATCGTGAGGCTCTCCACCACCACGATGACGCGAGAGATCTTGCAGCAGACGGAGCAACGCCAGCAGCAGGAAGCCGAGATCCTGGGAGCGATCCCGCCGGATGACGCGTCGGAGGAGGAGTGGGCACGGTGGCTAGCTCGTCTCCACGAGGCCGGGTCCTGATCCCGGACCACCCGCCGACGCTCAAGGAGCGCGCCCTCTTGACCGTCCAGGCGCAACGGGATCCGATGCTGCGCGAGGAGATACGGCGGCGTTGCCGCGAGGACCCGGCGTGGTTCTGCAACTTCGCGCTGTGGACCTTCGATCCCCGCGAGCTGGAGAGCGGGACGAGCCCGCACATCCCGTTCATCCTCTGGGACTACCAGGTCGATCTCATCCACTGGTACGAGCAGCGCTATCGCAACCAGGAGGACGGGATCGTCCTCAAGAGCCGCGACATGGGCGCGAGCTGGGTGGCGATGGCCTGGCTCCTCTGGCACTGGCTCTTCGACGAGGGCTTCCAGGCGCTCATCGGGTCCCGCACCGAGGATCTGGTGGACAACCGGCTGGTCGACTCCCACTTCGGCAGGATCGACTACATGCTGGAGCGCCTGCCGACCTGGCTCAAGCCTCAGGGTTTCCTGCCGCGGAAGCACCGTTTCCACATGAAGCTCCTGAACCCCGAGAACGGGTCGGCCATCAAGGGGGAGTCCTCGCAGGGGAATTTTGGACGCCAGGGGCGGTTTTCCGTCATCTTCATCGACGAGCTGGCGCACTGGGAGAAGAATACCCAGGAGCGAGCCTGGCGCTCCGCTTCGGAGGCCACGAGGTGCCGGATCGCGGTGTCGACGGTCAACGGTGCGGACAACCTGTTCTGGCGTCTCTGGGAATCCGGGCAGATCCCGCGGGTCCAGTTGCACTGGCGGTTGCACCCGCGCAAGGACGAGAACTGGTACCAGCGGCAGCTGGAGCGGAAGACCCGCGAGGAGATCCTCCAGGAACTCGAGATGGATCCCTACGTGGACCAGGGCGATCTGGTCTACCCGGGGTGGCAGGGGGTTCGCCGGGAGCGCCGCGACTACGACCCGAATGCGCTGCTCTACTGCAGCTGGGACTTCGGATTGGACACCACCTGCATCATCTGGTGGCAGGTGGATCGAGAACGCGACGAGGTGATCTGTTTGGATGCGATCCAGCGGCGCGACACGCCGGTGGACTGGTTCATTCCCTTCGTCACTGGGGAGCTGGATCCGGAGCGCGAGCACCTCTACACGGAGGACGAAAAGGCCAAGATCCGGGCCCACCAGCGCTGGGCGAGGCCGATCCACTTCGGTGATCCCGCGGGTGGCAACCGCCATGCCGGAACCGGGCTCTCGGTCCTCGACATCCTGAAGCAGCACGGGATCTACGTCTTCACCAATCAGAGGGCGCGGGATTACCTGACGCGCAAGCAGATGACCGAGATCGGGATCCGCCGCGTCGTGGTCAACGTCAACCCCGGTGGAGCGGTGGATGCCTCCCTCGTCGACGAGGCGATGAGCCGTGCACGGAGAGACGACAGGGGAAGGCCCATCCACGACGGGACCTCCCATCTCCGGAGCGCTGTCGAATACTTTTTCGTCAATCTCCCACCGTTCCGGCGTCTGGAGCGTCCCGAACCGGTGATCCAGCGCATGGCCTACGATTCCTGGTGAGGAAGGAGGGCACATGGTTCTGCCCCCGCACCGACAGGACGAGAATCCGGAGGGTCTCTGGCGCATCGCCGAGGGTATGGCCGAGGTCCAGGAGCTGCTGGAGCCCTCGACAGCGGAGGAGGAAAAACGTCCCCGTCGCCGCAAGCCGAATCGGGAGCAGATCCAGACGCTGGTCCAGCGGACCACCGAGTTCTGGGCGCTCCGGGACCAGCGTATGGACGAGGACCTCGCCCTCTACCGCATGAGCGAGGTTCCCCAGGGGGAGGGGGAGGTCGTCATCCGCAACATCCCCTGGGTAATGGTGGAGAAGGCCTCCTCGATTCTGTCCAAGCAGTTGCCATCCATCGATGCGATTCCGCCACAGAATCGACTCCGGGAAGCCGCGCAGGCCATCGAGGACTTCCTGCGCTATGCCTGGGAGATCTGGGACCGGCGCTGGATGCAAGCGTTGCACGGTCCTCTGCTCCGCGATATCGCCCACTTCCTCTGCCTGCGCGGCTGGGTGACCATCCGGATCTCCTACAACGCTGACGCTCCAGCGGGGGAACTGCCGGTGGATCTGCACGTCTGCGATCCCCGTCAGGTCTACCCGCAGCTGGGCACCAACGGGTTGCGCTACGTCGTGCACCGCTACTGGGCGACGGTGGGGGAGATCCTGGACGAGTGGCCGGAGGCCGAGAAGGCGCTCAAGGGGCGAGACGAGGAAGATATCGTCGAGGTCGTGGCCTACTACGACGACTGGTGGCACACGCTGGAGGTGGACGGGATCGAGATCAAGCCGCCGACGGAGCACGGCTACGGCTTCGTTCCCTGGATCGTGGCCACGGGTCTCGGAGCCCCCATCCGGGCTACCACCCGTGACCAGCAGCACTGGACGCAAGAGGTCGGCGTCAGCATCTTCCACGGGATCAAGCGAGCCTACCGACAGCTGAACCGCTTGGTCTCCCAGCTGGCGACGGAGGTGGCGCGAGTCGCCAACCCGCCGACGGTGTACTACTACGATCCGGCGCGTCCCGACAACCCGCAGCCCATCAAACTCTCGGCGGGAGCGACGAATTTCCTCTACTTCGACAGGGAGCGGGTCGAGGTCCTGCAGGTGACGCCGAGCCCGGCGAATGCGGCCCCGGTGATGCAGGCGCTCCTGGACGACGTGGAGAAGGGTGGCTTGCCGGGTGTTCTATGGGGTGTCGGTCAGGGGTCGGGTTTCGCGCTGACGCTCCAGACCGACGCAGCGATGGATACCTTGCACCCGCTCACGCGGGTGCTGGAGCAGGTCATCGAGCAGGTGAACCAGCGCGCCCTGGAGCTGATCCGCGACCTCCACGACGGCCCTGTCGGCTACCTGGTGCGCGATCCCTTGACGGGTCGCCTGGTCGCCGGGAACGCGATCACGCCGGACCTGGTCGCGGCGGTGGGAACCCGGACCGTGGCACGGTTCCGCAAGGTGGCACCGCGTGACCGGGTGCAGATGGCGCAACTGGCAGCGCTGCTCACCGACAAGAAGTTGATCTCTCTCGAGACGGCACGCGACGAGTTCCTGGGTATCGAGAATCCCCAGCGCGAGAACGAGAGGGTGCTGGCGGATCTGGCCTACCTCGATCCCGAGGTCACGCGTGAGGTCCTGGTTCCCTGGGCGCTGGCTCGCACCGATCCGGTCCTCTACGAACTGTGGCGACAGGCCAAGCTGCAGAAGGAGATGCGGGAACAGCAGAAGCAGCAAACGGGTCCGCCTCCTGGTTCCGAGGCACCCGCACCGGCACCGAATGCGGCGGGGAACGTTCCGCCTCCGCAGGTCCTGCCGCCGCAGCTGGCGACGCTGATGAACCTCTTGCGGCACTCGCAGGCCTCGGTAGCTGGCGGGCAAGGTGAGGAAGCGCCGCCGGGTGTCGCAGGAGTGGAGCCGCTGCCGGGAGCGGGGGAGATCCCGGGACTGGTGTGAGGAGGTAATGCATGCCGACGACGATGGCACCGATCACGGCGAGAGAGACGGGGAACTGGTTGCGCTGGCTCGCCGAGCAGATGGGCGCTGGCGCGGTGTCGTTGGCGGGGCGCGTGCACCAGGGAGCATCGGCTGCGCTGCAGGGACTGAACGTCGGTCTCAGCTACCCCGGGGCCTGGCTGACCTCGTTCCTCACCGGCGAGCCTGCCGAGGTACCGGAGTTCCGTCCTTACGATCCCTGGAGCGACCCCACCTTCGTCGCTGCTCAGCGGACCATGGGTCGTCTCCCGGCGGTCCAGACCGCTCCCTCCCCGCCGCGGGCCTCGCCGACGGAGCCCTTCGCGGCGCAGCCGGTGCCGGATCAAGTGTTGACCGGTCAAGCTGCGTCACTCGCGGATCTCCAGCAACGGGGCATCCGCCCCACCTACGCCAAGCAAAGCGAGCCTCCTCCGACCCGGCGCGTCCCCACCGGTGTCCAGGGTAGCCAAGCGCTGCTCTATCAGGAGCGGATTCCGGTGACGCCGGTTCCGGACCAGATCGTGGCGGGTATGGCACCCACCATCGCGGACCTCCGCAAGATGGGTCTGGAGCCGACCTACTTCTTCGCTCCTGCCGAGGTGGTAGCCAACGCGGACCGACCACTCATCGGCAGCTCGCCGCCGAATGTGGGCAAGGCTACCGAGGCCCTGGCAGCCGGGCAGCCGATACCGGACCAGGTCCTGCTGGGGTATTACCCGAGCCTGGAGGCGATGCAGGCCGTGGGCGCGCAACCGACCTACGCGCTCTGGAAGCTCTACCAGGACCGCGGTAGCGCGGGTACGGCTACCACTCCCTCGACAGCAGCGACCCGTCCTCTGCCCAGCTGGTTCGACGTCTACCGTCGGCAGCAGGACGTGCTCGACGTCCTGGGCGTCACCACCGAGAGGGGGCAAGCGCTGCGACTGGCAGCCCGGCGCGCTGCCGAGACGCCGGGGGCATCGGTGGCGGAGCTGTACTGGGAGCAGGGGATCGAGCCCTTGCTCCGCCGGTACGGGGTGAGCGCGGAGGAGATGCAGCGCAAGCGGAAGGAGCTGCAGGAGCTGGAGCGAGAATGGCGGAGTTACGGGCAACTCCAGGACTTCGCCGAGTTCCTGTGGGACGTCGGTTACGACCCGTTAGCCTAGATAGCCGAGAGGAGGCGTAACTGTGGCACTGGTACCCGTGGGTCCCACTTCCGGCGCGAATCCCTACCTGATCAACATGACGCCGGGGTTGCAGAACCAACTGCTCTCCTCTCCCTTCATCCGCTGGCTGCTCGAGAACCAGCGGATGCTGAACGCGGAGGGGACGTTCAACCGCTTCGCCACCATCCTGCAGGGGATGCTGGAGCAGGGCGCGCAAGCCGGTCTCGCCACTCCCTCTCCCACCGGTACTCCGGCTCTGGCCACGACGACGATGGCTGGAGCCCCCGGCATCTCGATGGAGCAGGCGAGTGCCGACTACTTCCGGAACCTGACGAAGCAGCTGCAGACGATGCTCGCCAATGCGCGACGGCTACAGCCGTACATGTTACCACCCGAGATCCGGGATCGGGTGTGGCCACCCGAGACGCGGATGATCCCGCCGTCCCCGATGGTGCCGGGGAAACCGTACTGATCTCGCGAGGAGGTGAGGGGCCGTGGCCAACTACGCGGTACGGCTCCCCCGCCTCTCCGCGGTAGAGTGGGCAGGCCAGGTACCGCTCTACTCCATCTACACGCGAGGGTACCTCGAGCAAGAGCCGCAAGCGGCCTACGAACTCTGGTTCCAGCAGCTGGCTCCGAGCCTCGCGGAGCGCTACGGTCTGGAACGTCTCTTCGAGACGATCTACCGCGGTTACCAGGCCCGCAGCGCTCTCGAGGGACCGTATGCACCCGACTGGGTGGAGTACCTGAGCACGCTGGATCCGAACCGGTTCCTGGCCAGTCTCACGCCGCAGATGCGGGGAGTCGACTTGACGCGCTACCAGCGACCACTGCGGTGGTTCGCGTTCACGTAAACAGGAGGAGCAGATGCCGGGATTCTTCGGTTCGTCGTGGTACAACCCATACGACCCGCGTGCTCTCCAGGCCGGAGCCCAGGCGCAGCAACAGAAGCAACAGATGTACCAGGAGATCACCGGCGCGGGGAGGCCGGTGTACGGGAGCCAGTTCCAGGTCAACCCGCGTGGTGCGCCGCTCTTCGGGCCGATCACGGGAAACTTGTTCCAGCAGGGTTTCTTCTACGATTACCCGACGGCGGCGGTGACCCAGCGCCTGGCCGAGATGGGGTTCTCGACGCATGTGACGAATCCCTTCACACAGTACGCCGTCGGCATCGCACCCGGGCTACGCAAGTTGTACGACATCCTGAACCCGCCGACGGGGGATCAGGAGTCGCAGCTCGCTGGTTTCCTGGCGTTTGCACAACAGGTTCCGCAGCTTCTGCTGGGACCTGCTGGTAATCTCGCAGGTACGCAATTCTCGCGCCGGGCAGTCGGGCAGGCATTGCGAAACTTCGCACCCGGCGAGCAGTTCGGGGATTTCACGGAGCAGTACCAGCTCGTCGACGACATCCTCCAGTACATCGGGTCGCTGTGGATGACGCCGACCTGGCAGCGGATTGCTCGCCAGGACCTGCAACAGAAGCTCGATGACTACCACCGCTACATGGCCAGTACCAACGGACAGGGTATGAGCTTCCTGGAGTTTCTCGTCGGTACCGGCTTCGTTGACCGCTACTTCGGCTGATCCTGACGGGGTGTCACCATGTTGTTCCAGGACCTCGCTGGTCCGGTCCTCCTGACCAGGGAAGAGGGTGCGAACTCCCTGTTTCCGATGGGTCCTTCGGGAGTTCCTCATCGCATCCACGTGTTGCCGTTGCTACCGCTCTCGCGGATCCCACTCATGCGGTACGATGCGGCATACGGGATCCGCAGTTTCCTGGCACCGGTGTCGCGGTCCGCGATCACCTACGACCTCGCCTACGGGATCCGGAAGCGGCCAGACGATCAGCTCCGGCAAGCGCTGCTGACGGCTGCAGCCGAGAAGAATCCCGCCCTGAACAAGCTTCCGTCGGGTGCTGCCGAGTACGGTGCCGATATCGGCGGTGTCCTGCAGTGGAAACCGCTCCTCCAGGAGGCGGAGCGGCAGTTCGGGGTACCCTGGCAGGTCCTGGGTGCCATCATGGCCATCGAGAGCGGCGGCAACGCCAAGGCGAGGTCGCCTCAGGGAGCCGTGGGCCTCATGCAGATCATGCCGAACTATCATGCCGGGAGAGCGGCCAAGTACGGCGGTGACCTGTGGGACCCGAAGGTCAACATCTTCACGGCAGCGGATCTCCTCTCGGAGCTGTACCGGCGCTACGGATCCTGGGATAAAGCCGCCGCGGCCTACTTCGGGGCCATCGACGCCAGCGGGAATGTCACGGGTGCCCGCGACGCCATCGGGACCTCGGGTTACGACTACGTCGACAAGTTCCGCAACACGCTGGCGAAACTCCAGCAGCTCGAGCAAGCCGGTGGCAAGGTGGTACCGGGCAGCGGGTGGTCGATCTTCGGTGGTGCACGGTTCCCCATCACGCAGGAATACGCGAACTACAACCCGTCGATGTACAGCTCCGGGTACCACACCGGCATCGATATCGGAGCGCCCAGCGGCACGCGCCTGTACAGCCCCTTCCGGGGGACCGTGGTGCAAGCGGGCTGGAACGGTGGCTACGGCAACTCCGTGACCATCAAGCTGGATGACGGCAAGGTGCTGATCCTCGGGCACCTCTCCTCGGTAGCGGTTCGCCCCGGGCAGCGCGTGGATGCCGGAGCCTTCCTCGGTCTCTCGGGCAGCACCGGATACTCGACGGGTCCGCATGTCCACGTGGAGATGCGGGACCAGAGCGGGAAGATCATCGACCCGCGGAACTACCTCATGTTCTGATCCGACGCTAACGAAAACGGAAGGAGGGGCGATGGGGGAACTGGAACGTCGCCTCTTCCAGGAGGCTCTCTCGCAGGTGCGCGGTGGGGCCAGCGAGCCAGGTGGGGAAGAGCCAGCTCCGCCGGTGACGCGCCTGCAACCGTCGGCACCGAGGCTGCCGAGCTTCGTCGCGCCGAGACCCGCTGCACCGGTCTCGCCGATGGGTGCCGGTAGCGCTCCGGTAAACCCGGTTTTACCGCTAGGAACGCCACCAGCAGCTTCCGCGGCCAGCGTGCAAGCGGAGCAGTCTGGAAAGAATCCCCTGGAGGCTGCGCTCTCGGCGGCGGGCTGGATCCTCGACGTCGGCAACAAGTTCGTCACGCGCCCCGCTCTCGGTTGGTACGTCAAGCAGATCTCGGCGGATCCGCGGGTGCGCGAGGCCGAGAGCTACACCCAGGCCTGGAACATCGCCATGGAGGGGCACCCCTGGCTCAAACTCGCCTCGGAGATCCTCCTCGACCCGATGAACCTGGTGGGCGTGGGACTGGTCGGTAAGCTCGGCAAGGTGCCGAAGGTGGCGCGTCTCTTGGAGTCCTCACCGGCCCTCGCCAAGGCTTTCGACGTCGCCACGGCTACCGACGAGTTGCTGGGACGCGTGCAGGTGCTGCCGGTGACGGTTCCCTTGGCTGGTCTCCGCCGCGGGGCTCGGGTCCTGGAACGGATCACCGGGAAGCCGCTGTTCCAGAAGTCGGCTGCAGCTAAGCTCCGCGAGAGCGTGAACCTGTTCCGGCGCGCACTGGAGGAGGCGGAGCAGCGTGGCGTACCCGACCTCCTGGCACCGGAAGGAGACGTGGCGCGTCTAGCGCGGGAGGAGTGGGCGACTCGCCTCATCGGCCAACCGAGGGAACGGGTGCGCGATCTCATCCGCAACGTCGACAGCGTGAGCCTGACGCGGGCTTGGGATGCGCTCTCGCGGGAGGCCCCGCTGCGCCCCGAGGCAAGGGAACCGCTCATCGAGGTGAAGCGGGAACTCCTGGAACGCGGGTTGCTCCAAGAGGTGCGCGAGGGGAACCGCATCACACTGCGTCCATCGGAGCGGATGCGCGTGCACCTGGAGCTGGACGACACCTTGCTCACGCGGGAGTTCCCGGCTCCGGCTCGCGAGGCGCTGCACCGCATCCTCGACTCGGTAGCGGTGGGCATCTTCGCGCAGAATCCCGAGAAGTTCAAAGACCTCGACGAGGTCTACGCGATGATGAAGGTGCGCCCTACCTTCGAGGAGACGCAGCGCGGTGCCTCTAAGCTCTTCCAGACAGTGGAAGAGGTCACGCGGAAGATGCTGGAGGATCCGAACTACGTCCCGGAACATCCCGACGAGGAGCTGGTGGCGACAGCGCTGCAGCACCTCAGTCACCCACCCGATGCGGTGGAGCGCTGGCTGGAGCGTCTCCGGGCCGGTTCTGCAGCGATGGGCGAGAAGCTCGCCAAGGAGGCCGGTGCCTGGTATCGGGATGCGGGTGCCTGGTTTTCGCGGCTCTTCCCGCGAGGAGAGGGCCTGCCCGAGGAAGCGATCCAGCGGTTGGCGGACCCGAGCAACGTGGATCCCGCTTACCGTCGGGCCGTCTACCTCTCCGAGGCTGAAGCCAAGCGCCTCAACGAGGTCCTCAAGGAGATGGGATACCGGTTCCGGTCTACCGAGGCGATACCGGAACCCGTCTTCCGCGAGGCGATGGCGCGCATCGGGGAGGTGCCCTACCGCCCACCGAAGAAGCGTTCCGTCAACCGTCTGACCGGGGTGACCAAGTTCGTCATCCCGGAGCAACCGGTGAACCCGCTCCTGGATGCGGCGCGGGTGCTGGGGATCACGCGGGTAGACCGGGTGGATCCAGGGCTGGCGCAGCGGCTAGGTATCGACCTCACCCGCGTGGACCAGGACGGCTACCTGGTTCCCGAGGAGGCCTCGAAGCTAGTGCGGCATCTCCTGGAGAGCCGCGATGTCCGCGACTTCGCGCTGGCGGCGTGGGCAGCCGGTGGCAAGGGCGCGAACCCGCTCCTCAATCTCCGTGCCGTCGCGGGCTGGCTGGACCAGCTCTCCGAGGGACGTCACCCGGCAGGGATGCTGCAGACCGGTTTCGACGAGTTCCGGCGTTTCCTCTTGCTGGGTTTCCCGGGCCTCTTGCCGGACAGCGCCTTCGCGGATGTCACGAATTTCGCCGATCCGCTGGGCAGGAGGGCACCGGACCTGGGGCGACTGGTCCCCAAGCCCGGGCAACCGTCGCCCTACCTCGACAAGCTCATGAACTACACCTGGGTCGTGGACCGCTACGCGGACATCTTCGACAACGCGGTAGCGATGCGGCGAGCCGGGGTGCCGGAGGAGGAGGTCCTCGACTACATCAAGCGCGCCGAGCAGGAGATCGAGGCGGCAGCGCTGGACCGCTGGGTCCGTCGCGACATCGCGCTCCTCTCCGGTGTCCCCTACGAGGAGGCAGTCGCCGAGGCCGAGAAGGCAGCCTCTCCCATCCGGGCCGTCTCGGAGCGGGTCATCCTGCGCGAACTCTGGCGGCACGTCAAGCGCGACCCGGTGCTGTCCAAGCTCTACCCGAACCTGGCGGCGCTGCAAGCGGGGTTGTGGCAGATCATCCGCATCGAGGGAGAGGGGGTGAAACGGGGTCTGGGCGAGGTGGTGCGGGCACTGCTCCAGGGTGACCGCAGCGGGATCCAGAAGGTCCTGTCGAGATGGGACCTCTGGATGCCCAGCGACATCGCCACGCGGGATTCGCAGATCCGCGAGACGCTAGCTCGCGTCGCGCAACGCGGGGTCCTCCGGAACGACGATGCAGCGGCCATCATCGATGCCCTCTACCCGCGACTCTACCAGGCGCTCCAGCGGGTGCGTGGGTACCTGGAGCTGACGCCGGAGGGACCGGTGGTCTACCTGGCTCCGCGAGCCGATATCACGACGTTGCCGCATGAGCTGGCGCACTTGCTCCGGTACGCCTCGCGAGGAGCGGGTATCTTCGCCGAGAACGTCGCACCGCAGGAGGAGGCGTTTGCGCGAGGGTTCGAGAAGCTCCTGGCTACCGGCGAGGTCCCGGAGCCGCTGCGCGGGACACTGGAGCGCTACCGGCGCGTCGCCGAGGTCGCCTACCGGCGCGGTCTCCCCCGCGAGTCGCTGACGCCGGAGGTGGCGCGGGAGCTGTTGCAGGACCTCTCGCTCCCCGCTGCTCCCGTACCGAAGCGGCTCCGCGAACTCTTGCAGAGCGGAGACTACGTGGTCCTGACCTCCGACAAGACGGGGCTGCCGGAGGAGGCACTCCTAGAGCGTCGCCAGCAGCTCCTCGAGGACCTGCGGAGCCGGGGTTACGAGCCGATCCCGGTGCGAGGGCGCTACTCGGAGGAGGGCGTCGTCGAGCACTCGTTCCTGGTCCCGGGGATGCGGGAACGGGATGCGCTGGAACTGGGTGCCAAGTACGACCAGGAGTCGGTGCTGGTAGGGCGCAAGGGGCTGGTCTACACCAGCGGACCCTATCGAGGGCACGTGGTGCAGGCTACCGGGGAGACCTCGATCCAGGGACCGGAGCGGTTGTACTTCACCGAGGTCGACACTCCCGAGGGTGTCGTCAAATTCTCGGTGCGGCTGGACGACGGGACCTGGCCCAAGGATTTCACGGTAGAGCCGGGAACGGCGGTCCCGGCGACGCCGGAGCAGCTCGAGGGAGCGGAGACAGCGGCCCGCGAGTCCATCCAGCGCGCTCAGCGGGAGCTGGAGCAGCAGCGGCAGCGACAGGAGATCTGGGAGGAGGTCCGTCCTCGCAGCGAGGAGGAGATCCGGAATACGCTGCGGGAGATCCGCAAGACGCGCCGCCTCGTCTACGAGACTGGTGATCCGAATCCCGTGGTGGGTGGACGCCGCCTCTTCGACGCGCAGGGGAAGGGTCCCCTCGACTTCAATCCACGCATGAAGGGTGCACTCTTCGACAAGGCGGTGCGTTACGTCCTCTCCGGCAACGAGTGGGGCCCGGGTATCGAGCAGATCCTGGGGCGGGTAGGGCCAGACGGGAAGTTGCGGAGCCTCTCCCAGCGCGAACTCGGGCACCTCGAGTGGCTGCTCCAGAAGGCTGGCGTCCTCGGCCCCGACACGGGTCTCGTCGTCAAAGCCCGCTTCCGCAACCAGCTGGCGCAGGAGGTCACCGACGAGACTACCGGCGAGGTGGCCCGTCTAGTAGCGAAGAAGCCCGGTCCGACGGTCCGTCCACTCCAGGTGGAGGACCTCCGCGAGGTCCTCTCGCAGATCGCTGCCGAGGAGCGAGTGCCGGATACGCACCTCGAGACGCTGGCGGAAGTACTGGGCAGGACCTTCGGGAACGAGAACCAGCCGCTGGCGGCAGCAGCGCTCTGGCTGCCGCACCTGCGTCCTCGCGTCGTGCAGGCGCTCCGGGCCCGGACACCGGGGGAGGCACGCAACCAGGCAGCAGCCCTGCTCCGCGAGGTCGGCGATACCTGGGCAGCCTTCGGAGTCCGCTTCCCGGTAGCGCAGCGACTCCTGGACCGCTTGCTCCCACGCACCCGGCGTTTCCGCGGCAACGTGCAGGGGGAGCTAGCGCGCAGCTGGTACGGGAGCAGCTTGCCCGACGAGCTGGTGCGGGTGCTGCGCGAGGCCGGTGCACTGCCCCGCGTCCAAAAGCTGGAGCAGAGCTTCCAGGAGGCCCGGAGGGCGCTGGAAGACATCGCACAACGCCTGCGGGAACGGGAGCCACTGGCACCGGATCTCACCGCTCCGACAGCGACGCTCCGCGACGTCGTCGAGGCGAGACGGTTCGCCGACGAGAACCAGCGCCGAGCTATCGACAACTTCCTCGAGATGGTGGGCGTGGATCCCGACGAGGTCGCCGAGGGCACGCTGGAGCGCACTCTCCGCGAGACGCGCCGGGAGGCGCTCATCGAGAGCTACGCCGACGAGATGGCGCGCAAGCTCGGGGTCGGCAAGGACCCAGCGGTAGTGCGCGCTCTCAACCGGATCGCGCAGATGCTCCCGCTGCGGGCCTGGCGCGAGCAGGCGCTGCTCACCCCGCGGTACCACCTGCAGAATATCCTCGACTCGACGGTGAAGGCAGCGCTGTACGGGATCAACCCGGCGGTAGGGCGCAGCGCGTTCACCGTCGCGGAGCGACTGGGCATCCCGGTCCCGGATTCGGTGCTCTGGAGGCCGCAGACCACCGTCTGGGAGGAGTTCGCCTCTCCGGAAGCGGAGACGGCGCTGGGGACGATGCTGGGGCGGTTCTCGCGGCGGCTCGGTGCCGGTGCCGAGAAGCTGGTGCAGTTCAACCGGCGTATGGCGCAGGCGGTGGAGTCGAGCTTCCGCAGCGCTGCCTGGCTCACCGAAACCCTGCGCAACCTCCGGGAGGCGAGACCAGCTTTCGATGGACTGGTGCGCCAGACGCTGGGGAACCAGCGCGGCAACCGTCTCCTCCGGATGCTCGATGCCACCGAGCACGGGGTGACCTTCTCGGTGCGGCAGCTCGAGGAAGCGGTGCGGCGGGTCGGCGGTACCCCGGAGCAGGCCGCGGAGCTGGCAGCGGCCTGGAGCCGGGTGCAGGCGCAGGCCTCCAGCCGCGGCGAGGAGCTAGCGCGACGCCTCTTCTTCGACTACGGCGACGAGAGGAACATCGAGAGGTGGTTGGGAGTTCGCGCCTGGGCACCGTTCCACTTCTGGGCCACCCGCAACATTCCGTTCTATCTCGAGACCCTGGGGCAGCACCCCTGGCTTCTGCGGGCCTGGGAGAGCTACCACCAGATCGCCGAGGATGAGCGGAAGCGCCTGGGATTGCCGGGACGGTTCACCGATACCATGCCGGTACCGCTGCTGGGCTGGCTCTTCGGGCCGGGAACCGCGTATGCCAATCCCATGGTCGCGCTCTCCATCGCCGACCAGCTCAAGTACCGGTACGTTCCCGACGACGCGCCGCTCCTGGCGCGCTTGCAGGCGCAAGCCTCGCGGATCGGCTTGGGTCTCGCGCCCTGGGCGGAGATTCCGCTAGGGGTCTCGGGAGCGCTGGGCGAGGACTGGGAGCCGATGCGGATGCTGCGACACTCGGGCCTGGTGGCGCAGACCACGGGTCTGGACGTGGAGCAACCGATCCGCGAGGGGATCCGGAGGCTCCGCGGCCAGCCGGAGACGCTCACCGGTTCTGCCTACACGGACTATCTCGTCAAGAAGCGGGTCCTGGAACTGTCGGTGGAGGATACCGGCAGAGCTGCCGATCCAGCCTACCTGGCGGCCCTGAACGATCCGACCAACCCCATCTTCCAGCGCGCCTGGAACGATGTCCGTCGGCAGTTGCTGGGGCAGGAGCTGGTGGGGATGACGCTCCCGGTACCGGTGAAGTTCCTCCCCGAGACGGAGCGACGCATCCGGGAGGAGCGGGCACAGCTCCCGGAGACCGGAGAGCTACCGCGGGGCACCCTGAGCGAGCTGGCTCGGCAGGGGTGGGTCGGTGCCGCCTATGCGCCGCTCTCCTGGAAGCCGGGGCCGGAGCAGCTGGTGGCCAAGGTACAAGCGTTGCTGCTCCTGCCGCCGGGAGTGCAGGAGCAGGTCATCGAGAGTGACCCCGAGTTGCGGCGCTACTTCGAGTGGGTGCGGCAGCGACCTCTCGGAGTGAGCCGGAGCCCGGAGTCCTACTGGTACGCGACGCAGCGTTAGGAAGCGGAAGGGGAGGGAGGCGATGTCCTCCCTCCCGCTCACCGTAGCGGAAACGCGATGAACCGAGGAGGGAAACATGGACGAGATGACGTTCCCCACCGTCACCGGGGGCCAGGAGCCCGAGGAAAGCGCGCAGCTTCCCCTCGAGGATGCGGGTCTCGCTGGAACGGGTGCTCCCGATACGCCGGAGGAGCAGGAGGCTGCCCTGGGAGAGCAGGAGGCAGCGGACCCCGAGGCGTACCGGAAGCGTGCCGAGGAGTGGGAACGACGCTTCAAGGGGCTGCAGGCGCGGATCCAGCGCGAGGTGGAGGCGCGCCGAGCCCTAGAACTGGAGAGAGCGCGCCTGGAGGCGCAGCTCCAGCAATTCATCCTGCAGCAGCAGCTGGAGCAGGTCCCTGAGGAGGAACGTCCTCAGGTGGCGCAGCAGATGTACGCGGATCTCATGATGCAGCAGAAGGCTGCGCAGCTCTCGTATGCGGAGCAACAGCTGCAGGAACTCGCCAAACATCTGGTCGTCATGACGCTAGCGCAGCGGTACGGCGTGCCAGCTGAGCGCCTCTACCAGATCAACGATCCCTACGCCATGGAGATGGTAGCGCGTGAGCTGTCGCAGATCCGGCGGCAGGCTGCCAAATCCCAGCGGAAAATGACCCAGGCCGACAGGTTCGAGGGGACTGCTGGCGGGGCCGGTCCACGCCAGCCGGAAACCTTCGATGAAGCGGTGGAAGCTATCGTGAGGTCGCTCCAGGGACGCTGATCGCTGTGCCCATGATGCATCGGGAGGGGAACGATGCCGAGTCCGCGAGTGTACACCACGACGGGTGCACTCACCGATCTCGCCAAGGTCTTCCGGGAGCACTTCGAGAAGCCGTTCATCCGCGCTCTCGGGGAGAAGGTGACGCTGGTCAAGCTCTTCGGGACGAAGAGCGGCACCGGTCACGAGGCGCAGTGGATCGTCCACTATGACCGCAACAACAGCGCCGTCTTCTACAAGGAAGACGACGCCATCGCGGATGCGGGGAAGCAGGCCTACGAGAGGGCGCGCAAGCCCTACAAGATGGCGCGGATCACCTACGGGGCTTCGGGTCTCGCCATCGCTGCCACCAAGTCGGATGAGGCCGCGCTGGTGCGCGTCCTGGCCGAGGAGGCGCGACGAGCCTCGCTGGACCTCCTGTACAAGATCGACGGGCATCTCTTGAACATCAACCCCAACGCGGTTGCCGACGAGTATGCCCGCGTCGAGATGGACTCGCTGGGCGACATCATCCGCGACACCGGGGTCTACGCCACCATTGACCGGACCACTGCTACCTGGTGGCGGAGCGTGGTCCTGGCCAACGGTGGCACGGCGCGTGCTCTCACCATGGGGCTCTTCCAGCAGATGCGGGCCCAGCTCGAGGCACCGCCCCGCGAGGCGGAGATCTCGTTCATCCTGACCAGCCGGGTCCACTTCGACCAGTACGGGAACCTCCTGGAGGACCGGCGGCGCTGGGTGAACGTGACCAAGGCTGACGGTGGCTTCGAGGCGCTGGAGTACGACTCGATCCCGGTCATGGTGATCCCGCGCATGGCACCCGGTGCCATGTTCTGGATCGACAAGCGTGACTGGAGCTACGAGGTGCTCCTGCCCTTCGAGACGGATCAGGTTCCGGTGAACACGGACCGCGAGGAGTACGTGATCAAGACCTACGCCAACCTGATCTGCCGTCACCCGGGTCGGCAGGGTGCCATCCGCGATCTCCAGACGACGTGATCTCGCGGGGAGCGGGGGTGATTCCCCGCTCCCCTCTCCACCTCCATGGGGGTGACCATGCCGGTCTACGTGTTTCGTTGTGCTGGTGGCTATCGCTTCCTCGTGAAGCGTCCCATGTCGGAGGCGGGCAAGCCGCAGCGCTGCGTGTGCGGGAAGGAAGCGCAGCGGGTCTTCACGAGTCCAGTCATCGTGATGCGCCCTTCCAATTATTCGGCCTCACCGACGGATCCTGCCTACTGGCAGGGGATTCATGAAGACCCGCAGTACCTATCCTGCCAGATCGCACCGACGCGGGACGAAGAGGTCGTCACGGAAACGGAGCTGCGGGAGTTGTGCAGCTCGGCGAAGGAGGAAACATGAGCATCCGCATCCAGGAGCAAGCGCCGGTTCTCGTCTCGCAAGGGGTCACGGTTCCGGACCCCTCCAAGGTCGGCAACCTGCGTCTCGACGACATCCTGTTCCGCACCGAGGAGCCGGTGCGGACCCAGCTCCTCCGCGCTTGGGTGGACGCAGATCACCTGGGCGACGGCAGGGTGCGCGTCGCACCCGCCTCGGGCAAGCCGCTCACCATCCGCTGGCAGGGACGGGAGTGGATCTTCGGTCCCGAGGGACGCCGGATACCGCGTCGCGTGGCCATCGATCTGCTGCTGAACTTCGGGGAGCAGGGTCTCTATCGTGGACGGGACCAGGCCACCGGTTTCACGCGGCTGCAGTGGACCACGCTCAAGCCGGAGGTGCGTGCACTCTACGACGAGTCGCAGATCGTCTTCTTCGACGACTACCTGACCCATGTCGTGGAGGCGGAGGACTCCGGAGAGGTGCAGCAGGAGAAGAGCAAGAAGGCGAGCTAGCGGAGGAGGGGTCATGGAGGGATTCATCGGGAGCGACCTCACGGTAGTCGCGGACCTTCCGGGGACCGGGAGCGTCGTGGTGACGGCGAGAGACTCCCTCGGGGAGGTGGTATCGGGGCTGTCGGCCCTCCCTCTCGGAGGGAACCGTTTCGCGGTAACGGTCCCGGCGAGTCGCGTGACGGTTCCCGGGCTCTGGGAGGTGACGTTCACGCGAGGAAGCATCCAGCGGGTCATCCCTGCCTTCGTCGGCAACCCGAGTCCGGTTCCGATGGTCTCCCTCTATGACCTCCTCGCCCAGGTGGCCTCGCAACATGCCCCGGTGATCGAGGGGGAGATCCGCGACGTGTCTCCGGATGGAACCGTTCTCGTCGATGAGACGCTCCCTGGCGGGAGCGATACCTGGGTGCAGCACCGTGTCGTCATCCACCCGGAAGACGACATGGCGAATGGTCTCCTGAGCCGCGTCGTCGCCTCTTCGAGTGGGGGAGCGCTGACCCTGGTCTCTCCCTTCCCGGCTCCGGTGGTACCGGGAACGCGGTACCTCTTGCTGGAGATCGCTCCCTCCGAGGTCCTGCGTGCCATCCGGTCCGCTGTTGCCGAGTACGCCAACCTGGCACGGGTTCGCCTGGATGCTCCGAGGATACCGGTGAGCGTTTCCTCGGGGTCAGAGAGAGGGGTGGCAAGCATCCCTTCCGGCTTCACGCATATCTACGAGGTGCATACCGAGGAGGGTCTCCTACCCGACGATGCCTGGTCACCGGCACCGGGGCGGAAGCTGTTGGTTCCCTCTGAACTCAGCGAGGTTCTCCTGCGCGGCCTCGGCCCACTGACGCCACCGGTGCAGCCGCACTCGCGTCTCCCTGTCGAGCCGCTCTCGCTGGTGAGCCTCGCCTCGGTCTTCTTGCATGCAGCCCGGAGCCGCGGCCCTGGCATCGACGTCGAGGAGCACCTGCGTCGCCTCATGGTCGCGCTCCAGGTAGCGGATGGATCGCTCCACCGCCTGGTGGGCCGGGTCCCACACGGTGCCGTCGCGGTTCTGCCGTAAGCAGGGGAGGAGGGAGAGATGGGCCAGACCCGCGAGGGTGTGATCTCCCTCTACGGCGTCAACTACCCACTCGCGCAGCGCCCCTTGATTCGCCGGGGCATCACACCGTTTCCCCAAAAAGTGGTGACCGGAGACTACCGTCGCAGCGACCACGTGGTGGAATCGGAGTGGGTCTCCAGCGATTTTACCGGTGGTCTGGGGGTACTCTTCGCGGACCCGACGCGACACCTGGACCGCTACTGGTTCGGGAGCCTCGATGGGCGTTATCGGTACCTGACGCTCCCGCCCCTGGTGGAGAACCGCGGTACGCTCCCCGTGGTGCAACGGTTCTTCAGCTTCGCGGACCGGATCTATGCCATCGCAGCCGAGACGCTGTACCGCTGGGAGGAGGGGACGCAATCCTGGAGCAACCTGGGAGCGGTCTCGGGTGCCTTCAGCGACGTCGCCATCTACGATGGGAAGATCGTCATCCTGACGACGACTGGCACCTCGGTCTACGATGTGGACCTCGCGAGCTGGACCCACGTACCGGGTGCCGGTGGCTTCGCTCTCGGTGTCTGGGACGACAAGCTCTTCCGGATCGACATGCAGAACCGGATGTGGTGGACCATCGATCCGACGGATGGCTCCTCCTGGCAGCCTGGGGGGAAGTTCCCGGCTCCGCCGGGGTACACGCGGCAGATCATCTCCTACTTCGATGCCGCTGGCGATATCGTGCTGCACGCGGTAGCGAGGGATGGTCTCTATGCCTACGACTTCGCCTCCCGCCGCTTCTATCCCACCGGTCTCCAGTATCCCGAGACGGATCAAGTGGGGAGGGCGGCAGTCTGGCGCGGCGAGCTGTACGTTCCGGTTGGATTGTCCATCTACAAGTACAACACGAATGCCGTGACCGTGGTGGGGCCAGACAGGGATGACGGCCTCCCGGCGCATCTCTCGGGAAGAGTGCAGCAGGTCGTGGCGGGGCATGGTCTCTGGTTCGCCGTCATCGCAGTAGCGCGGGAGGCGGGAGGTGCACCGGCCCCGGAGACCGGTCTCCCGATAGAGGCGGCGCTCTTCCCAGGAGTCTCGGTGACGGGAGCGGTCCTCATGAGCCCGGGTATCGCCTTCCACCTCTTGACACAGCGGATCGGGATCGCGGAGATGGGGGATGTGGCAGCGCTCTCGGGGAACGGCACCTATCGCCTCTGGGGCAGCGACTCGCTGGGTGTCTGGTCCGTTGACCTCCCTGTCGGTCTCCACAACCCACTCCAGAATCCGACGCAACGATACGCAGCCGAGGGAGCGCTCATCACCGCCTGGTGGGATATGGGGTGGTCGGAGCTGGACAAGCTGGCCCTCGGGATCGATGTGGATGCCGTGGTGCCCGAGGGATGCGAGGTCTCCGTCTACGTGGGCTGGGATTATCGCGAGGATTGGGATTACGTGGGGAGCGTCACCGCTACCGGGAAGCGGCGTTTCCGGATCGGTGGCATCCAGGGTCACCACTTCCGTGCTGCCCGTCTCCTCATCGCGATGCGTCGCGGTACTGACCCCTCGGTAGCACCGCTGCTCCGGAGTTGTGTCCTGACCTACCTCCGCGTACCGCGTCTCCTCTGGGGGTGGGAGGTATCCCTCCAGCTGACCGATCCCCTCTGTCGGGAAACGGTGGGGGTGCCAGCGCATGAACTGATCCGGCGTCTCGAGGAGGCGGCGACGTCGCGAGGAGCCGGAACCTTCCGGTACCATGACGAGGGCGGGACCATCGAGAGGCGCGTCTTCATCACGGAACTGGTGGCCAGCGAGGTCCAGGGACCGCGGCGCGAGGGTCGGTATTCGGTTTCCCTCATCGAGCTGGAGTCCTGAAGATGGCGAAGATCTCCTCGAAACTCCCTCGTCGCGGCAAGATCCCGCGCCTCCCTGGGATACCACGGGAGCCGCGTGGCTTCGGGAGGAGCGAGGCGTCTCTCATCCCGCGAGGGATGCGTGGTCTGGAAGAGTTCCGCATTCAGGAGCCAGCGGGAGAACCGCCGCTCTGGTGGCGCGAGCAGTACCCGGGTGGTACCAAGCCCGAGTGGGCAGTCTTTTGGGCCCTGCTCCGGCTGGGGTACCAGCCGGAAGTGGATTTCTTCGTTCACGCGCAGCTCCCGGGGGTGGGGCGTAGCTTCTACTCCCAGGTCGATTTCCTCTTGCCTGACCTCGGCA
This sequence comes from Thermomicrobium sp. 4228-Ro, assembly GCF_026241205.1. NCBI lineage: Bacteria > Pseudomonadati > Thermomicrobiota > Thermomicrobia > Thermomicrobiales > Thermomicrobiaceae > Thermomicrobium > Thermomicrobium sp. 4228-Ro. The sequence continues at coordinate 80,690 of NZ_JAPFQM010000001.1, read as the reverse complement.
TCGCCATCGAGGTCAGCGGCATTTACTGGCACTACACGCTGGGGTCGGAGAGGCAAGAGCGGGACCTCTTCCGTCTCCTCTACTTCGCGGAGCGTGGGATAAGGGTCATCTTCATCGACGAGGATGATGCGCTCCGCGACCCACTCTACTACGTCAAGGAAGCACTGCAAGGGCACGACCATTCGAAGTTACGTGCAGCGGTGTGATGCCTGCTGTCGGGAGGAGGGACGATGGCGGTTCTGGTCTTCAGCGGATATGCCTTCCGAGAGGGTGCACCTCTCGGAGGGGTACGTGTCCGTGCCTATCCCGTGAATGCGGATGGGAGCTTGGGTGCGAGTTTCGTCGAGACCAGCAGCGCCTCCGGTACGGGTTACTGGGAGTTGTCGGTAGATACCGCGACGCTGCCCTCTCCGACGGGTCGCTACGATATCGAACTCCTGGACCCCGCTACCAGTAAGGTCCGCTGGATCAAGAGCGGGATACGCTTCCAGGTCCTCTCGCTCTTCGGCCCCGGTGGAGCTTCGCCCCTCGCCGACGGATCAGTGACGACGTCCAAGATTGCCGACAGCGGGGTGACCACTGCCAAGATCGCCGATGGTGCAGTCACGGCTGCCAAGATTGCCGACGGAACCGTCGTCGCTGCCAAGATCGCTGACGGAGCAGTGGGAACTGCGAAGATCGCTGATGGTGCAGTCAGCGACGCCAAGATCGGGAACCGTACTCTGGATCAAGGGACCGCGGCTGCCTACGCGAACAGCGGGAGCCTGACCCAGATCCTCTCCTGGATCGCCAAGCGCCTCAAGGAGATCCTGGGTACCACCAACTGGTCCGATGCAGTTCCCATCACCCTGTCCGCTCTGGCCAACCACGCCAGCCGTCATGCGTCGGGAGGTCCTGACCCCCTCACGCCGGCGGCTATCGGGGCAGCGACAGCTGACCATACGCACCCCGTGGCCACGGCCTCGAGTGCCGGTTTCATGAGCGCCCAGGACAAGAGCAAGCTGGACTCGCTCTCGTCGTCGTCTGGCCTCATCAACTACGGCAAGGTCAGAATCGGGACCACTGACGTCGCAGCGACGACGGGGAACGATACGCTGACGCTCTCGAGTTCCACGACGCAGCTCACGCTCACTCCCGACGCCACTGCCAAGAGCGTCACCCTCGCACTGAGACAGGGGTCCAGCTCCGGTCTCGATGCGGACCTCCTGGATGGTCAGCATGCCAGCGCCTTCGCCTCGGCGACTCATACCCACGCCAACGCGACGACGACTGCCGCTGGCTTCATGAGTGCCTCCGACAAGAGCAAGCTGGACGGAATCCAGGCGGGGGCGGAGGTCAACCAGAACGCCTTCTCTAACGTGGCCGTGGGGGCTACGACCATCGCTGCTAGCAGCAAGACGGATACGCTGCAGCTCTCGGCTGGAACCAATATCAACCTCTCGGCCAACACCAGCACCAAGACGGTCACGATTGCCGTGAATGCGTCAGGTCTCAATGCGGACCTCGTGGATGGATACCACGCGGGGAACGCGAGCAACCAGGTCGCGGTATCCAACGGGACCGTCTGCACCAGCCTGAACGCCGACCTCCTGGACGGCTACCATGCGAGCAGCTTCGCTTCCGCGGCGCACACGCATCCCAACTACCTCGATACCGGTGGTGGGACGTTGACCGGTGACCTCACCATCGGCGAGGGGAAGAACTTGTACCTCCGCGCCGGGAGCAGTGCCGCGACGGACCCGGGGGACCTCATCTTTCTGGACTCCTCGGGGAACGAGATGGGTCGTATCTGGGTTCCACCCGGTGGGGGACGCCTCCTGGGACGGGTCGGTTCCACCGGTAGCGGAGACGATCTCGTCCTCTACCGGAGTGCGAATAACTATACCGGTGGCCGGATCTACGTGCAGAGCACTGCTCCCACGGATGCACGCGCAGGTGACCTCTGGATCGACACCGGCACTGTTCTCGGATAGGAGGGGGCCATGCCGCAAGCTGGCTACACCGGACCCTGGTCATCCTGGGAGTGGACTGGGCTCAACTTCGAGAACCAGATCTGGTCAGAAAAGATCGTCATGCCGGAGGCGGGTGTCATCACCGGAGCGGGTGTGTATGTCGGTGGCCGCGGCGGCCCCGTCACGGGGAACATTTGCGTCTGGGATTACGCGGGGAACCTGTTGCGCTCCGTCTCCGTCGCCTTCCCGACGGGCAGCGACAGTACCGGGGGCAGGCCTGGACGGAGATCAGCTTCGATCCCTTGGTCACGCAGGCGGGCTGGGAGTACTACGTCGGCTGGTGGCGTGATCCCAACAGTCAGGCGGTCTGGAGTTACGGGAGCGGTGGAACCCACTACCACAAGACTGCCACGGGGGGTGTCAGTACCGCGACGGGTGGCTCTGCCCATGCGGGGAAGATCGGAGCTTACCTGGTCTACAACCGCGGCAGCGGCGTCAAGCGATGGGATGGTACCAACTGGGTCAAGCACCCCGTGAAGCGCTGGGACGGGACACGTTGGGTTTGGCACCCCGTCAAGCGCTGGGATGGAACCCGGTGGGTGACCCATTGACGGCTCCGCGAGGAGCTGCTGAATCCTGAACGGGAGAGGTCCATGGCCGAGGAGACGTTTCAGCGGGTGATCCCTCGCGGCACGCGCCTTCGCCAGCTCCTGGACGTCGAGATCCCCGGTAACCCATCGGATGGGTCGCTGTTGCTCTGGGATGCAGCACAGGGGCGCTGGGTAGCGCGTCAGCTCACCGTTCCCGCACATACCCACGTACCGGCGGAGATCTCCCCGCAAGGGGCCGGTTCGGGGCTGGACGCGGATCTCCTGGATGGGCAACATGCCAGTGCTTTCGCATCGGCATTCCATAGCCATCCCGATGCGACCACGACTGCCGCTGGCTTCATGAGCGCAGCGGACAAGAGTAAGCTGGACGGGATCCAAGCCGGTGCCGAGGTCAACCAGAATGCCTTCTCCAACGTGAAGGTCGGGACTACGACCATCGTCGCGACGACGAAGACGGATACCGTCGAGCTGGTCGCTGGGTCCAACGTGACGTTGACTCCCGATGCCACCAACAAGCGCGTCACGATTGCGGCATCGGGTGGGAGCAGCGCGAATAGCTTCGGCGTGGTGCAGGTAGGGAGCACCAACGTGGCCGCGACGGCTCCCGGGGATACGGTAAAGCTGGCGGCGGGGAGTAACGTTACCCTGACACCGGATGCGACGAATAAGCAGGTGACAGTGGCGGTGAGCCCGCAGGGTTCCGGCTCTGGCCTGCATGCAGACCTTCTCGACAGCTATCACGCTGGCAATGCTTCGGGTCAGATCCCGGTATCCAACGGGACCGTCTGTACCAACCTCAACGCGGACATGGTGGATGGCCTCCACGCGTCGGCTCTCCAGAACCAGAACGCCTTCTCCAACGTGAAGGTCGGCACCACCACCATCGCTGCCTCGGCGACGACGGATACGCTGACGCTGGCTTCCGGGAGCAATATCAGCCTCTCGGCGGACACCACCACCAAGACGGTCACGGTAGCGGTCTCGCCACAGGGATCGGGGTCCAGTCTCCACGCGGATCTCCTGGATGGATACCATGCGGGGAACGCCGCGAGCCAGATCCCGGTGTCCAACGGTACGCCCTGCACCAACCTCAATGCTGACCTCGTGGACGGCTATCACGCATCCAGCTTCCTGCTCACCAGCGGTGGTTCCATCAACGGAAACCTCTCCGTCTCGGGGTACGTGACCATCGGGAACCGCCCCCTCTTGATCCGCGGGAAGAAGACATCGCAGAGCATCGCAGCCTCCACGACGACGGTGGTGAGCTTCCCGGATGCCGTGAGCTTGACGGGAGCTGGGAGCTGGAACGCGACGACCAACGTGTATACCGTCGGCCTCGGGGGGGCTCTACCTCGTGGTCGTAGCGGTCTTCCTCAATGGTGCTAGCGGTGGCGGCAGAGTCTCGCTCCGAGTGCGGAAGAATGGCGTCGAGCACTTTATCTATGACCAGAACATCAACACGGCTGACTATGTCCAGGCTGCGGGGCAGATCCTCCTGCCCTGCGCCGTCAACGACACCATCGACGTCGTGATCTGGTGCAGCACCTCGCGCTCCACTTACGGCGAGGCGACTGCCGGAACCTTCAACCGCTTGCAAATCGTCTTCCTCGGGTAACGAGACTGGTGGAAGGGGGTGGGTGTGGAGATCCTGAACCCTGAACTCCTCGCGGCACTGTCGGATCTGGGAAGCGTGGCGCTGCTGCTCCTGATCCTGATCGCGGGTGCCCGGGGTTGGTGGGTTTTCGGATGGCACTACCAGGAGGTGGCCAAGGAGCGCGATGCCTGGCGAGAGATCGCGCTCTCCACCACCAACCTGGCTGAGAGGGCTATCGAGAAGTTGGAGAGGAGGTCGCCATGATGGGGATCTTGCGCGGCCTCTTCTCCATCGGTAGCCCGAAGGAGACGCATGACCGGCAGTGGCAGGAGATCACCATGGCGCAACGGAAGGTGCAGGAACTGGAGCGCCGGATGCGACTGAACGAGCAACGCCGCTACTACCTCCGCTCCCCGTTGCTGCCCGGTGCGAGGGTAGCGCGCTTCGCCAGGGAGGACGCGGAGTCGTGAGAGTCGTCGGTGTCTCTCCCAGGATATCCAGGGGGCGCTTCCGAGATATCCTCGTCTCCTTCGGGTCACCGGCAGCAGGGGAGGCGGAGCAGAGCTACGATGCCATCGCCTCCGAGGGAGTTGATCCCTCGTTCCTCCTGGCCGTCTTCTGGCACGAGTCTCGTTTCGGTACTCGTGGCATCGTGGCGAAGTACGACACGAAGAACCCCGGGAGCACCAGGAGCAGCTCGACGGGTGTGGGGGAACCGATAGAGACGGAGAAGGGGCGATTCATCCGCTACCCCTCCTGGACCGAGGGTTTCCGCGATGCCGCGCATCGTCTCGTCGATACGCGCTACCCCTATGCACGAAGCGGCGCGGTCAGCGTGGAGGCCATCATCCCTCTCTGGGCTCCACGCGGAGACGGCAATGACCCCGAAGGGTACATCGCTTCGGTCCTGGACTTCATGTCTCGGCACGAGGAGGTGACAGCTATGCTGGATCCCGCGGCGCAGTGGCTGCCCGCACCGGAGACCAATTTCACGCGTGGGCGCGGCGGCAAGCGCGTTCTCTGGGTCATCCTCCACACGACGGAGGGCGGTTTCACGTCGTCGGTGAACTGGCTCCGGAACCCACGCTCCCAAGCGTCGGCACATTATGTCGTGGGGCGAGATGACCCATCGGAACCGGTCCGGATCGCCCAGCTGGTGTCCGAAGGCGACACGGCGTGGACTGCCGGGAACTTCGCGGTGAACCAGGCCTCCGTGAACGTGGAGATGGTGGGATACGCGAGGCAGAATCCTCCGGTGGAGGAGGAGACGCTGCGGGTGGCAGCGGCCCTGGTGGGACAGATCTGCCAGCGGCACGGGATTCCGGTGCGGCGAGTCGATAGATCCGCTCTCCTCGCTGGCATTCCTGGGATCGCTGGTCACGTCGACGTGCCGGATCCGGACCAGCCCCAGTATGGCGGCGGCTCGGGTCGCCACACGGACCCGGGGCCGTATTTCCCCTGGGATCGTTTCCTCTCGCTGGTGGGTGCGGGTGGTCTCCCGGTGGAAGACAAGGGAGCGGTCATCCAGGTCGGTCCCTTCGGTGCTCACCTCGGCGGAGGCTTCCGCCGCTTCTGGGAGGAACGGGGTGGTGTCGCGCTGTTCGGCTGGCCCCTGACGGAGGAGTTCCGGGAGAACGGGGTGACGGTGCAATATTTCGAGAGGGCGCGATTCGAGCACCGACCCGATATCGGGAAAGCGGAGGACTACCACGTGGTGCTAGGGCGCGTCGGCGCGGAGTTGCTGGAGCTGCGCGAGGAGCTGCAGCGGCTGCAGGCGGCGCGGGAGGAGGCGCGTGAACAAGAGCGGGAGCAGCTGGCTCACGAGCTGAGCGGCTTCGTCGCTCTCCTCGAGCAGGCAGCCGCGGATCTCCGCGCCGTCGTGGAGGCTGGCTCTCGCCTGGTCGCGCAGCTCGAGCAGCGGAAGGAGGGAGCGTGAGATGGAGGTCGACGTCAGCGGGATCCTCCTCGGTGGCTTCCAAGCCATCATGCTCGTGGTGTTCCTGGTGCAGACGATCATCGAGGCAGTACCCTCTCTCCGTGGGCGCTTCACCCCGCTGGTAGCACTGGTCGTGGGTGTCGCGGTGGCAGCGGTAGCCCGGTTCGCACCCGCCAGCCTGCAGGAGGCGTTGGGTGCAGGACTCGCCCTCGCGGCAGCTGCCAGCCTCACGGTGCGTTACGTGAAGCGTGGTGGCGACGAGGGGCCAACTGCAGTGGCAGGGCCACCGGCGAGTTTCGGCGTCATCGAGTTCCCGCCGCTGGATGAGGGGAGCGGACCGGCTCGGTGACATCCCAGGGTGCTGCTGGTTCCATTGCGACGGGAAAACGAAAGGGGATCAGGCCACGTGGCCTGATCCCCTTTTTCTTTGGTCGCCGGAGTCAGCGGCAGAGGGTGGCCCGGGTGTAGAGGCCGGTATCCGGGTCGGAGCAGAGGGCCAGGCGGGTCTCGAGTTCGCGGAGGCGCTGCTCCTGCTTCCACTCGCGGAAGAACTCCGAGTACCAGTCTCCCCTGGGGCTCGCCGCTGGCTCCCTCTGGATACTCGGTGCCGAAGGTATCGGTGCTGACCAGAGGTTCGCCGTGGGTGACACGGGCTGCACCTGGTCCGGGTGGTCCGCGAGGACCACGAGGGTGACCAGGAGGGAGACCAGGAGGAGCGAGGGGATCAGTATCCAGCGCCAGGGAATCCCGAAGAGACCCGGTGGACCGGGATGTCGGAGGAGCTGGATACCCTCGTCTCCGTCGGCTTCCTTCTCCTCGAGGAGGGTGGCGAGTTCCTCGAGGGCCTCCTCCTTTGTCCTCCCGCGTGCCCAGAGATCCTCCTCCCCGGGGATCTCGCAGAGCCAGCCCTCCTCTCCCTCGTCGTAGCAGACGGCTTCGCGCAAGATCTCTTCCAGCATCGACATGTGTGATACCATCGCCGTCACCCCTTTCTCTCGTTTTCAACGTTCATGCCTCCTCTCCGGTTGCGTGAGCAGGCGGTGACTCACGGGAGAGAGGTCGGCGACTCTCGCGTCGGCTCTCGCACCAGGACTCATCGTGCTTCCCTCGCCTAGCGCTTGCGGAGAATAGCCTCGATCTCCTCCGGGAGCAGGTAACCGGCGCTGGCAAAGAGGATCTTCCGCTCCTCGGTCTCGAGGCCGAGGGCACTCGCGATGGCGAGGAGGATGTCATAGCTAGGTCGTCGTTGACCAGACTCCAACCGCGAGATGTAGGAGTGGTCGACGTTGATCAACTTGGCGAGACGGTACTGGCTCATGTCGTGCTTCTCACGGAGTTCGCGGAGGATCCGAGATAACGTGATTTCCTGTGCTGCCATTTGCATTCTCCCTTCTCATGATCCCTGGGAACCGAGAGCCGGGAACATCACGATCCTCGTAGGCGTTTTGCCCTCCACCAGGTGCCAGATCCCATCTGGTGCGATGAGGATCCAGCCACCCTCGCGCAGGAGGTGGCGGATCTGCTCCCCGGGTTCGAGTCCGGTTTCCTCACGATGTCGTTGCAGCGCGAGAAGGATACCCGCCGCGAGACCAGTGGTCCGCTCCCCTACTGGGGAGGGTTCACCGGCTCGCGCCGAGATCCACACCGCTGCGAGGGTGGCAACCGGGATACGGGTGACGCGTGGGTCCTCGTACTGGACCGTGGAGGCTACCCAGCCCTTCCCGTAGCAGAGGTGGCAAGTGTAGCCACGGCTATCCGCACCCTTGCCACCGCAACGGCTGCAGGTGGAGTGGATACCCGGCAGAACTCCCCAGCCACCGCAGACTGGGCAGCGGCTGCCCTGATGGGTACCCGTACCGTGACATCGTCCACACAGGTACATGTCATTCCTCCAGCGCGAGGAGGAACTGCTGCCAGCGTTCCTCGAGTTCCCGTATCGCTTCGCCCACCTCGTGGAGCGGTACGCGCCTCCAGCTACCCCTGGCTCGGCGCAGCCCGGCCCGGAGGTCCGGTGCCTCCCAGAGGAGCGTGCCGACGAGGCCAGGGGAGCGGTCATGCCACACCATGACCAGGTGGGCAGTCTCTCCCTCGACGACGACCAGCAGCGGGGAAGCGGCGATGACGGCATGGTAGGCATCATGGACGGTGGGTGGCATACCGGGTGGGTGGGAGTGCAAGAAGACCGCCTGGTAGAGCTTGCCGAGTTCGCGGAAGGGTACCGTGACGGAATGCTCATCCCCGACCCAGGCACCGCGGAGCGGTCCTCGCGGGTCGATGGCCCAGAAGCGCTCCGGTGGGTATGGTGGCTGTTCCAGGCACTGGAGGACGGTGTCGGCTACCGCCCCCCAGCGGACACGATCCGGGAGTCCATGCTCATGCAGTCTCGCGAGCTTCCCGAGTGTCGTCATCCTCTTCTCCTCTCGTCGGTTGCGGTCAGGCATCGTCCACCTCCCAATCTTCTACTCTCTCCTCGTCTGCCGCTTCCGCACCGGCATCCTCGGTGGGCGCTCCACCCCCGAGTGCCTGGCGGGCCTGCCTCGCCCCCTCGACGAGGAGTGCGAGGCGCTGGAGCGGGGAGAGAGGGAGCAGCAGTGCATAAACCTTGGCCCGGGTGGCGTAGCTCGCACCCAGGGCCTCGAGGTGCTCGTCGACGAGGCGCGGCAGCACCTCGACGATGGCGGGTCTCCGGCGGCGCGGAGCGACAGCGGCCCAGGCGAGGGTGGCGACCTGTCGCACCCCCTCGGAGAGCTGGGTCTCGGTCACCTCGCGGAGGGCAGCACGGAGGATGAGACGGAGCATGGTTGCGGGGTGGGTGCCGGGGAGGAGGATACGCTCCAGCTGCTCCGCGACGGTGGCATCGAGCCAGACGGGGATGTGTTTCCGGAAGAGTGCTGGGTCAGGCATCGAGCTGCTCCTCCCTGACGGGAACCTCGCCTGCCTTCACGGCGACGTAGGCGTGCTGGTAAAGCAGTTGTGCCGCGATGTGGCGGAGCAAAAGCTCCATTGCGACCCAGGCCTCAGCCTCCGAGAGCGGTGCGCCGTCGGCCCAACGCACCTCCTCCCAGGCGAAGGAGACGCCCAGGCTTCGCCGGGCCACCATGGCGAGGACTCCGCGGATTCCTCCCTCTCGGTGCTCCGTCGGGTAAGCCTCCACCAGGTAGCGGTAGCGGGCCGTGGTGTGCTCACCGTCACCATAGGTGGTGACGGCCAGGGGTTCAGCACGGAACGCGATGTCCAGGCTCTCGAGGAACGACACGGATCTCGGATCCTGCACGGCTTCCTTCCTTTCTCTCTTCCTTATGCGTCCAGGTCTTGTGCCGCATGGAGAGCATCGGTTACCTGGGCCATGCCCCACAGCTCCTGGTAGGTGAGGTAGGCCTCCTCGGGAAACTCGACGGTGCCATCGAGGACACCGAGGATTTCGGCGAGAACGGCGAGGCGGGTGAAAATGCGGTCCAAAAGATCCCCGGACATCATCCCGAAGACGGATGCCACGTGGTGCGCCGTGGTATCGCTAGGTTGACGGTTTTGGATAGCTGGGAGCAGGAACCGATTCAGCTTCAGTTCCCAGCGGAGGCTCTCGCGCAGCGCCTCGAGGACACGGAACACGGTGTCCTGGCCAGGCAGCAGAGAGTCGAGGGAGGAAACTGCCTCGGTGACAGTCTGGAACCAGGATTCAACCTGGCTCCAGAAGTCCTGGAGGTCCTTGTCTCCGGATATCACCTCTGGTGATATCCGATGCAGTTCGCGGATCCAGTTCAGCAGCTCTAGTCCGGTCATGAGGGAACCTCCTCGTTGATCGTCAGCAGGTAGTCCAGTACTCGCTGCATGAGTTCTCCCAGCGTAGGTCCCGACAGGACCTTTGCCCTGTCGGGATCCAGGTAGAGGAGTGCGAACCAGCGGTTACGGCCCAGACGGATGCGACACCGGATCCGCATGCTCGCCCCTTTCCTGCAGTGTCTCGAGGATGCGGTTCTCGAGGTAAGCCCAGTCCTCTTCGTCCCAGGGGTTCCACGGTGCGTAGTACGCATGGCGTTTGGCGTATCGCTCCACCTCCCACTGTGCCTCTCGCACCTCCTCTCGCCAATCACGGTTCCCATCTAGGACTGCAGCTCCGTAATCAGCAACGAGTTGAGCAGCGATAAAATGAGCATCATCGGTATCGAGGTAGCGCTGGACGATACGGAGCGCGGTCTCGAGGACATCCCAGGGATTCACGGTGTTCCTCCCATCAATGAATGGCGGCACAACGGTGCAACTCATCCAGGAGCTGCTGAGCGAGGTCGGCACGGTCCCGGGTTCCCTCGCGCAGGGCCAGCACCTCCCACAAGCACTCGAAACGACGGTAGGAGAGAATTCGGATGGCCTCGGAGCACCTCCGGATGGCCTCGAGGGCGATGCGGGTGGCGGGTGTGTCGACAGCTGAGGTGGCGTCGGCAAGAAGACGGGCTGCGGTGGCCTCGGCTTGGAGGGAGATGCGGAGCGAGGCCAGCCACACCTGCGCTGATGGCCCGTACTCCTCGCGCAAAGCAGGCGCGAGTTCCTGAAACAACGCTTCGATTGCGTCGAGGTGTCGGCGCAGGGGCTCGAGCCCCTGCGCCACGACAGTGTCATTGCGCTGGAGGTGGTAGATGCGGTCTCGCAGATCCATGACTCACCTCCACGCTTCGCGTTCCAGATGGCTTGCCAGAGACTGCAACCAGTTCCGGAGGTCTTGTCTCCGGGTGTACCGCGCCGCCTCGCGGAGGCAACACGAGGCAGCTGCCAGGTGCCGAGGGTGATCCCCCTCGTCCAGGTGCCGGATGGCGGAGCGGATCCAGTGGCGAGCTGACTCCTCGCGGATGCCCTTCATCGCATCTTCGAGGAACTCGGCGAGGATTTGGAGAGGGGCGTTCATCGTGCCCCTCCCCGTGCTGCCAGCATCGCTTCGTACTCTTCCAGTTGCTTCTCGCGGAACTCTTCGTAGGTGTACTTGATGATGTCATCGAGGGAGAGGGAGTTGAGGTAACCCATGGCGGCGGCGTCGGCGACGATGGCGCGGGCCTTCTCCCGCGCCACATGGGGGTTCTTGTGCATGACGGCAGCAGCCCACACCTCTGCCGCCGTCGAGGGGTATACGAGAGCTAGCTCCAACGCGTTGGTGATGGGGATGTCGAAGTAGGCTCCGGCTATTTGGAGATAGCCCTCGATGAGGGGAAGGGCTTCGTGGACACTGGGGGGTGCAGGCACCTCGAGTGGCTTCATGACGTGGCGATGGAAGTCGTAGGTCTTTCGAAGGTTGTACTCGAACTTGTCGTACCAGTGCTGGAGGTTCATTGTCCTGCTCCTTCCTTCCGTTGCTGTTCGTGTCTTGCCGACTATGGGGAGGGGTGTGATCCCCCCCCCTCCGATACCGCGTTACATCGCGTGGCTGGGGACGGGGTCATAGGTTTCCAGGTCCTCGGCGGTGACGTTGCCGATGTAGCCCATGGAGCTGGCGTGCCGGAGGATCTCGCGGGCCCGCTCCCGCGCCAGCTCCTCGTCATCGAGGATGGCCAGGGCTGCCCAGGCCTCGGCGGCCAGGTCGGGGTAAAGTAGGGTGAGGAAGTGGGTCTGGTGGACATCGGCCTCGATGCCCAGGTCGCGTGCAGCCTCGGAGAGGAGGTCCTCGATGACGGCGAGGGCATCGACGACGAGGGATCGTGGTTCCACTCCGAGGGCGAGTTCCCGCCGATGGCGGCGGAACTCCCGGATGAGGTGAGACTGGAGGTTCTGGTACCAGTTGCGAATGGCCATGATCGGCTCCTTCCTTCTTGCTGCGGGGAGTGGGTGTCCCTCCCCGCTGTCTCTGCCGTCCAGCGACTACCCGATCAGGATCCAGCTGCCCTCGTCCCATGCCGGGCCGATATGCGCCCAGCGCCGGAAGATGAGGACCTGTCCGTGTCGCCCTAGCTCCAGCAGCCGATCCAGCGCCATCTCGCGGATGGCTACCTGGTCCCGGATGTCCGGGGTCTCGGGGAGCGGGATGTCCGGCATGGGGATGAGCCGTGTCCACCACTGTTCCGTCGGCCATGGATAGTGGGTGGGCAGGTTTTTCGGTGGTGAGGACGGTTCCCACACTGGGTTCGGTTGCGGACCGGAGAGGAAGACTCGAATGCGGTTTCCGTCGATGACGGTGCAACCGACCCAGGTGGGGTTGAGATCCTCGACGAAGGGCAGCTGCGTCGTCGTATAAACCCTAAGCTGAGGCACCCAGTATGTTGGCTGCAGCGTAGTGATTCCGTGTACAATCACGGTTGGTCCTCCTTCCTTCTGGACCGAGGAGCCCGGGGATACGGCCCATCCCTGGGCTCCTCGCGCTTCCTTCCGCTCGTCGCGGTTGCTCTCACCCCCTTTCCAGTCTCCCTGGCACCTGGCCGCTCCGGTGCCATTCGACGCCGCGGGTGCGTACTACGCACCCGCAGCCGCTGGGGAAGAGGAGGGTTTGGGTATGGGTTAGCGGCGATAATCGAGGTAGTCGTAGAAGAGTTCCTCGACGACCATCGCTGGGTCCTGAAAGATCCGATACATCGCGTAGCCGCGGCCCAGGCGCTCCGGTGCCTTGGAGCGGAGGGTGCGGAAGATGGTCTCGCCGCGAGGGTGCTTCTCGATGAGCATCCGTTCCATCGAGTCGAGAGCCGCTTCAGCGAGGCGGGGTTCCGGGATAGCCTCGAGTTCCTCAATGAGGCGCTGGGCGGCAGCAGCCTCGCGGCGGTGCGTCAGATCGTAGAGGTACTCGAAGATGCCCTGGACGGCAGCTGCCTCGACTGCTGAGCGGGTCGGGGGCTTGCGGCGTGGGCGGCGGGGCTTGAGGTCGAGGAGCTTGGCCAGCTCCAGCTCGAGAGAGCGAAGGCGTGCCATCGTGGATCCTCCTTCCAGTCTCCCTGGCACCGAAACGGCTCGGTGCCATTCGACGTGGCAGGTGCCCACTCGCACCTGCCACCGCTGGGGAAGGGGTTACTGGAGGTAGCCCATATCGACCAGGCGGTAGACGAGGATCTCTGCATCGGCCTCGTGGATCTCCTCGTCGCGGGGATCGCCGTCGCGGCTGCGGAACCAGCTGCCGATGGCGATCCAGGCCGGGTCGGGAAGCTGCTCCATCGCGACCTGGGCGAGGTGGACTGCGTCGGTCTCGTCGAGGCGCTCACCGGAGATGCGCTTCCAGGTGGTCGTGATGACGTCGGCGAGGATGGTGGTGGCCACCTGCTCGTAGAAGAGTTGGATGGCGCGGTTCTTGCGCAGCTCGCGGATGGCCTCGGCCTGCTGCATGAGGTTCACCATGGTGGTCCTCCCTTCTGGACCCTGAAACCGGCACTGCTGGGAGCCCGGGGAGTCGCACCCCGGCGGCCCTACCGCTCCCACGTCGCTGGCTGCTGGTACCGTGTGGTACCACGCGAGCCAGCGGCGGTTCCAGGGTCTCCGGATGCTGTCGCAGCACCCGGAGGTTTCTGTCTCGCTTGTTAAGGTTCCTGGCGGCCCCGTCGGGTCGCTCTTGCCTTCTGGTACCGTTATAGCACAGTCGGTACCGGTTGTCAAGGGGTTTCGCACCAGAGTTTTTCCAGTGGTTCCAGTGGTGCAAAAATCAGCACCACGATGCGGATTTTCTGGAGGCGCGGAGGGTGGCTAGTGTGCAGGTGGTACGAATTCGGTGGGTGACAGGGAGGCAATGGTGAGGGGAGAAGGGTACGCGGGTCCTACTCGAGGGAAGCAGCCGTGGTTTTCGCATGGTGACGAGGGTTTTCGATGGTGGCCGCGAGGCGACGCGGGTGTTGCCTACGTGGGCAGTGCTGGTGAGGGCATGGGGCAGGGGAGGAGCGAGTGAGGAGGGAGTGAGGGAGGTAAGGGACTGTGCCGGTACCCCCGGGGGTATCCCCAAACCACCATCAAGAATCCTCGTGTTTATGGAGCTACCCTGCAGCAGGTCTGCCGCTGCGATAGGGGGTATCCCTATGTCGGGAGCGGGGGAAAGGTGGCATCGATAGCCTGAGCGGCGGCGCGGTCATCGGCTCCGAGCCAGTGGGCGTAGATGCGTGCCGTGACCTCTGGCGAGGCGTGCCCCAGGCGGCGGGAGATAAGGGTGAGCGGGAGTCCTTGCTGGACGAGGATGGATGCATGGTAGTGGCGGAGCTGGTGCGGGGTGAGGGGAGGAAGCCCGGACTCGCGGCAGAACCGTTTGAGGCCATCATTGATGCCCCAAGCCGAGTAGGGCTTCCCGGTGCGGCTGGGGAACACGAGGGAGATACCCTCTGGTACCCGTTCTCGCTGGGCCTGGAGGGCTACCTGCGCTGGCGTGGGCAGGGTGATCCGCCGGTCTCCGGCATACGTCTTGGGTGGCGTCTCGACCCAGGTACCATCGATGTACTGTCCACTGCGCCGCACCCAGAGCACGTTCTCCTCCGGCGACCAGTCCTCCCATCTGAGGGCAGCTTGCTCCCCAGGCCGCATACCGGTGGAGACAGCGAGGGCGAACCAGGGCCACCAGGGGTGGTGGCGGTTCTCTGCGAGTGCCCGCGCCACCTGCTCCAATGGCGGCAGGGCTTTCCTCGGGGTCCTGTAGCGCGGCGGAGATACACGCTCCATGAGGTTCTCCTCGATCAAGCCCCAGCGGTAACCTGCATTGAGAGCTGCCTTCAGCATGGCATAAACCTTGGCTGCCTGCCGCGTGGGCATGTACGCAAGCAGCTCCTCGATCTGTCTCGGCTGCAGATCCGAGAGGGAGCGGCTACCCAGGAGGGGCAACACCCAGCGCTCCGCGAGTTCCTGGTAATCGTGGCGGGTGCGTGGCTTCCACTCGGTATGAGTGCGCATCCACTGCTCCAGCAGCTGCTCCAGGGTGAGTGGCTCACACGGCTGCCAACCTCGACCATGCACCGGTTCCTCACAGAACCGGTGATCAGTTGCCGATTCTTTTCGGAATCGTTGGTTCAACCTCGCCTTCAACTGCTGGAGGGCAAGGTACGCCTCCTCAGGTGTCGCCCCGGAAACTGTGTACTGCTTACCATTGACCTTGACGCGCCCCTCGTACCGGTTCCCCTTCTGCCGCACCCCAGGAGGGAGGTGCTGCCTGCTCCCACCAGTGATGGACACCGTTGAGGCCGCCTGCTCCTGCTGGTTTGTGCCCATGGAGCCCCCTCGTATCGGGGAGCAGGGAAGGGATTCCGCTCACGGTTTCCGCATGGGGATGGGGAAACCCTGGCGAGGGCGCATGGGAGTCGAACCCACCGGCGAGGCTCGTCACCCCGCCCACCGGTTTTGAAGACCGTGCAGGCCACCGGGCCCGATCCGCCCTCGCCGATAAGTATCGCCGAGACCCGCGCACTTCGCCAATCTCAAAGAGATGTCCGGTACGCTCTTTTCCCACGGAACTCCTCGACCGAACGATGCACGACCACCTTCGTGCCAGCGGAGCGAGAGACGTCCGTGTCGCCGCCCAGCGTGCTCGTATCGTTGTCGCGCCTGGGGATGACCTCCTGACTACCCACGGCTTTCTCACCAGAGTAGGGCACTCGCCAGAGATTCCTGGCATGCGAACGCTACTCGCTGGTTGCGGGAATGGTGACGAGCGTTTACTATAGGATTGAACTAACGCACCCGGTGGTCGCATCCATCTCGACCTTCCCCTGGGCCCCGGATGCACGGCGAACCACACAACCGAGTCGCAGTTGTAGGCAGAGCGAGAGCGAATAGGCGTGTGAAGGAGCGAAGGGAAGCGCCGATGACCGACTCGCACAGGCCCGCGACAAACGCTGCTACCGCCGATACGCAGTTCCTGTGTACGCTCTTAAGCGACTTGCGCATCGAGGTTCTTCCCAATGTCGACCTCGACAAGGTCATCGAAGCGGTTCCGAAGCATGCCACCTTGGCGGTGACGAGTTCCCCACAGCGCGGCGTCGAAGGAACGCTGCACACGGCCATAGCACTCCGGCGGGCCGGATATCGCGTCGTTCCGCATCTCGCCGCGCGCGCGATCCGCGACCGCGCGCAACTGGCTGACCTCTGGCGGCAGTACTCGGCTGAAGGGGTCGATGAGGTCTTCATCGTCGGTGGCGACCAGGAACAGCCGGCTGGTGAGTTCGCCGCCTCGCTCGACCTCGTCAAGGCCGTCGTCGAACTCGATCCACGACCGCACCGGATCGGCATTACCTCGTACCCTGAGGGACACCCGCATATCCCGGCCGACGTCCTGGAACGCGACCTCTTGGCCAAACAGCCGTGCGCACAGTATGCGGTAACCAACCTGGTCTTCGATCCAGAGGTGTTCGTCCGCTGGCTCAGCACGATGCGCGCGCGCGGATTCACCCTTCCGATCTACATCGGTCTCCCGGGCACGTTGCGGCTCGATCGGCTCATCCGGATCGGCATGCGGCTCGGACTCGGTTCGTCGCTCCGCTATCTCGAGAAGCAGCGCGGACTGGTCGGCCGGCTCCTGACCGGTGGCGGACTGCGGTACGACCCGGGCGATTTCCTCGACGAAGTCGCTCGCCAGCCAGCCGAAGCCCGCACCGGTATCATCGGTGTGCACTGGTACAGCTTCAATGCCGTCAGCAGTGTGGTGACCTGGGTCTCGGAGCGCCAGCAGCGGCTCGGTTGCTGAGTGAGGGAAAGGAGCCGATTGATGGGCGGAACGCAGCTCGCTAAGCTGCGACCGGTCAGTGACATCGCGAGTGAACTCGGCCTGCACCCCGAGGAACTCGAACTCTACGGCCCCTACAAAGCAAAGGTCCGTCTCGAGGCCATCGAGCGTCTCGGGCCTCCCCGCGCTCGGTACGTTCTGGTTACGGGTATCACGCCGACCCCCTTCGGCGAGGGCAAGACGACCGTCTCGGTTGGGCTCGGCCAGGCATTCGGACGTCTCGGCCTCCGCTCGATCATCACGGTACGGCAGTCGTCGATGGGACCCGTCTTCGGGACTAAAGGTGCGGGCGCCGGTGGCGGTGCGGCGCAGCTGCACCCCTTCCCCGATCTCGCGCTCCACTTCACCGGCGACAACCATGCCGTCACGGTCGCACACAACCTTCTCGCTGCCGTCCTCGACAACGCACTCTACCAGGGAACGACCACACTCGATCCCCGTACGGTCACGTGGCCCCGCGTGATCGATCTGAATGACCGGGCGCTGCGCCAGCTCGTCCTGGGTCTGGGGGAGTCGGCCCGTACCGTCCGCTTGACACGGTTCGATATCACACCAGCCTCGGAGGTCATGGCCATCCTGGCGCTGGCTCGCGACTACCGCGATCTCCGCCAGCGTCTCGGGCGGATCGTCGTCGGCTTCACCTGGGACGGGAAACCGGTAACCGCGGATGACTTAGGAGCAGCTGGAGCTATGGCAGCACTCTTGGTCGACGCACTCAAGCCGAACCTCGTGCAAACGAGCGAGGGAACCGCTGCCCTCGTCCACGCGGGCCCCTTCGGGAATATCGCAACGGGAACCTCGTCGGTCGTCGCCGACATGCTGGCCACCCGACTCGGCGACGTCGTGATTACCGAGGCCGGTTTCGGTACTGATCTCGGTGCAGAGAAGTTCTTCCACCTCAAGTGTCGCTCGAGCGGCCTCGCCCCGCATGCCGCGGTGCTCGTCGCCTCGGTACGTGCGCTCAAGGTACAGGGTGGCAAGAGTGTCCGCGAGGTCGAGCAGGGAGGCGAAGATCTTGCGGCGCTCGAAGCTGGTTTACCCAACCTCATCAAGCACATCGAGAACCTGAAGACCTTCGGTGTCCCGGCAGTCGTCGCGATCAATCGGTTCCCCAGCGACACTTCTCGTGAACTCGAGCTGGTCGGTAAGGCTGCGATCGATGCGGGCGCGAGCGACGCGGCTGTCGTCGAGGTCTACAGCCGTGGCGGTGAAGGCGGGATCGATCTAGCCCAGGCCGTGCTGCGAGCAGCTGCCAGTGAACCAGCATTCAAGCCGGTCTATGAGCTCGACTGGCCCCTCGAGCAGAAGGTCGAAGCGATCGCCCGAACGATCTACGGTGCAGCTGGGGTGCACTTCAGCGCAGCTGCGCGCCGGCAACTCGAGGAACTGGCCCGCCATGGCTACGACAAGTTGCCAGTCTGCATGGCGAAGACACCGATATCGCTCAGTGCCGATCCTAATCTGCTCGGACGCCCGGAAGGTTTCACCGTCGAGGTGCGAGAGCTTCGGCTCTTCGCAGGAGCGGGGTATGTCGTCGTGCTCCTCAACGACATCCAGACGATGCCGGGGCTGGGACGCAAGCCGCGGGCAGCGCAGATCGATATCGACGAGCACGGCAACATCCTCGGTGTCTCATGAGTGGGTCGTGACAGGCTGCGACGCGGTCAGTGGTTTGCCTGAATGGAGGAATGAGGGATGGCCAGGAATCTCCAAGAGGTGTTCGATCAGGCACCAAACATTCAGGAGTACCTGTACAACAACCAGACGGGTGCACGGGTCTATCCGGTCGTGCCCCCCGAGTTCACCAACTGGCGCGACGAGCAGCACGCCTGGCGCGAGACCGTCTGCCTCTTCGACCTCTCCTACCACATGACCGACCTCTTCCTCCGCGGCCCCGACGCCTTCGCCCTCCTGCGCCAGCTCGGCATCAACTCCTTCGAGGGATTCGAGCCCGGCCAGGCCAAGCAGTACATCCCGGTCTCGCCAGAGGGGTACATCATCGGCGACGTGATTCTCTTCTATCTTGAAGACGGTACCTTCCAGCTTGTGGGACGGCCGAGCGCGCACAACTGGGTACAGTTCCATGCCGAGACGAGCGGGGCCAACGTCACCGACGAGCGCGACGAGTGGTCGGTCGCCGATCCCCACAAGCCACGCAAGACCTTCCGCTTCCAGATCCAGGGGCCCAACGCCCCCAAGGTCCTGGAGAAGCTGCTCGGCGGCCCACCCCCGGAGATCCCCTTCTTCCACTTCACCCGCGTCCAGATCGCGGGTAAAACCGTCGGACTCCTCCACCACGGCATGAGCGGTGTCTCCGGCGCCGAGTTCTTCGGTGACTTCGCCGACGGCCCCGCCGTCAAGGCCGCCATCCTCGAGGCCGGTAAGGAGTTCGGCCTGCGTCAGGTCGGTTCTCGGGCATACGCGACGAACGGGCTCGAGTCGGGCTGGATTCCGAACCCGCTGCCGGCGATCTACACCAGCCCGGAGCTGCAGCGGTACCGCGAGTGGCTGCCAGCCAACGCCTACGAGGCGGTCGGCTCACTGGGTGGAAGCTTCGTCAGCCCCAACATCGAGGACTACTACCTCACGCCGTGGGATCTGGGGTATGGGCGCCTCATCAAGTTCGACCACGACTTCGTTGGGCGGGCTGCGCTGGAGCGGCTGAAGGACCAGCCGCACCGCAAGAAGGTGACGCTGGTCTGGGATCCGGACGAGGCAGCGCGGGTGCTCTCCAGCCTGGTCACCAAGCCCAAGGGGCAGCGCTACAAGTACTTCGACCTGCCGCTGGCCCAGTACGCCACCTGGATGTACGACGCGGTCCTCAACGATGCCGGCGAAGTCGTCGGGTTTTCGATGTGGACCGGCTTCAGCTCCAACGAGGAGCGTATCCTTTCCCTCGCGACGATCGACCAGGAGTACGCCAAGGAAGGCACGCGGCTCCGCATCGTGTGGGGTGAGCCGAACGGTGGGTCACGCAAGCCCTCGGTGGAGCGGCACGTGCAGACCGACGTGTGGGTTACCGTCGGCCCCGTGCCGTACGCCGAGCCTGCCCGCCGCTACCGCGAGCAGGTGCGCCGATCGCGACAGAAGAGCTGATGTTCCCTGATCGTCCCACGACCCCGCTGCCCCGTCCTCCGAGGGGCAGCGGGGTCGTTCCATCATCCGGCCGCGCAGCTACGTCACGGTGTACCGACGTCAGCGAGCGCGTCGTGGCACGGCCGCTTCATGCCCTCGCTACAGGTCCGTAGCATGACAGCATCTTGACACAGCTTCATTGGATCACTAGTATGAAGGCAGAGATGGGCTGCTTTTGTGTTCAGAATATCCGAACACCTAACACAGGTACGTGTTTTCTATTGTATACTCCGATAGCTCTTGCATGGTGACTTAGCACTTTATTACCCAGCAAGAGAACACACGCGGTTGTTGTGACCAAATGGAGATGTTCCTCTCGGGATCACCGGTCTCTGTAGCGAGAACACCGAGAGTTCAGGACCACGAGAAGCGAGGAGATGGTTCGAGATCACGTGAGGAGGGCATACGGTGCGCACGTCTATGACTCGTCGTCGTTTGTTCCTCATCACTACTGGAGCGGCCGCCAGTGCGTTGTTGACCGCCTGCGGCGGTGCCGAGCCGACGCCAACGCCGGCACCGGCAACGCCGACCGCCGCAGCACCGGCTGCAAGTCCAACAGCTGCCGCCCCTACGCCAACGACTGGAGCTGCCGCAACGCCGACTGCGGCCCCCACTGTAGTGCAGACGCGGAAGCTCAAGATGCGCGTCGCGCTCGCGACGGAGGAGGCTGGCAACTACATCGCAGTAGAGAAGGGATTCTTCCGCGAAGCCGGCCTCGACGTCGAATTGGTCACCACGCAAGGCACGCCAGGAGAAGTGATCCCCCTCCTGGCTGTGGGTGACTTGCACCTCTTCAGCGGAGCCATCGTCGCAGCGCTCGTCAACGCGAAGCTACAAGGAGTTGATGTCACGATCGTCGCGGGCGAAGGAGCTCTCGAGCGCGGCAACGTCTACCACGCCTATGCGGTCCGCAAGGAGCTGTACGACCAGGGAGTCCGAACCGTCGCGGACTTGCGCGGTCGCGCGCTCGCCATGCCGAGTGACGCGGGGATCGATCTGCTCGAACTCAAGCTCGTGCTCGAGTCCGGCGGACTGACCCTGGAAGACATCAAGATGCAGCTTATTCGACTCCCCGATATGCCAGCGGCGCTTCAGAACGGCGCTGTCGACGCTGCGGAGTTGGTAGAGCCCTATGCGACAATTGCGACGAAACAGCTGGGCGCCGGTGTACCAATCGTCGCTGGCGACGAGCTGATCGACATCATCGGCGACAACTTTCCGATTTCCGTTATCGTGGCCGGACCGCCGATGGTACAGGATCGCCCGTTGCTCGAAGCGTTCCTGGTTGGGTATCTCAAGGGTGCTCGGTACTACCTAAAGGCGCTGGAGGATCCCGAAACCCGTGCGGAGGTTGTACAGATCCTCAAGAACCGGACACCGCTCAAGGACGATGCGTTGTACGAGCAGATGACCTGGCCGGGGGTTTCCGAAAACGGCATGTTCGACGTCGCGAAGATCACCGAGGCCCAGCAACTGTGGCAACAGCGCGGGAAGATCCAGCGCACCGTACCTGTCGAACAATTGGTTGACTTCAGCTTCGTCGAGAACGCGGCCAAACAACTGTAACCGGCGTCCGACAGCGAGCCCGGGCCGGTCGCGGTACCGGCCCGAGGCTTCTTGTTTCAGGAGTAAAACTTGGCATACCGTGTGCTACAATGCAGGACGAAAAGACTCCGGTCGACCAGCAGTGCCACTACCCTGCCGGAGGGTCGTGTCTCGTAGCGAACAGTCTGAAGCGAAAGGGTGAAGAATGACCATGCACCCGACCCCATCGGAGCGGGCACGCGAACTCGTCCGAGGAGCATACGATCTCCACGTCCACTCGGGTCCCGATGTCATGCCGCGGCGGATCGACGATATCGACCTCGCCCGTCGCTTTCTCGAGGTGGGTTTGGCAGGCTATGTCATCAAGTCGCATTACGTACCGACCGCCGAGCGAGCTGCGGTGGCTCGCGCAGCCGTTCCCGGAGTCCAGGTCCTCGGGTCGATCACGCTCAACCGGGCTGTCGGCGGGTTGAACCCGCTCGCGGTCGAAATCGCCGCGCGCGAAGGAGCGAGGATCGTCTGGTTACCGACTGTCGACGCTGCGAACGAGCGGCGGCATTTGGAGCACGCGGCACCCGGTACGAAACTCCCGTATTGGGCACGTCTGCAACGCGAAATGCGCGAGGCAGGTTTTGCTGTACCACCGGTCGAGGTTCTCGGACCAGACGGACAGGTGGTGCCCGAACTTCGTGCCGTTCTCCGCATCATCGCCCGGCACGGCCTCGTGCTCGCGACGGGTCATCTCGGCCGGGACGAAATCGTCGCGGTCGTGAAGGCGGCACGGGAGGAAGGTGTCCGCCACATCGTCGTGACGCACCCCGATTTCCCCTCGCAAGCGCTTTCAGTCGAGGATCAGCTCGCGCTGGCCGAGTTGGGCGCCTACATGGAGCACTGTTTCACGCCGCTGTACAGCGGCAAGGTCGCCTGGGAGACAGCATTCGCGCACATCCGTGCGGTCGGACCGGACCGTGTCGTACTCAGTACCGATCTCGGCCAACCGGATAACCCACCGGTCGAAGATGGTCTCGCACTCTTCGCCGATCGTCTCCTCCAGGCGGGCTTCAGCGAGGACGACATCCGGACGATGGCAGTGCGGAATACGGTGCGACTCGCGACGGGGAGGGACGAATGAAAGGAGTACAGCGCCTCTTGGTCGTCGGCGCACACGCTGCGGACTTCGTCTGGCGCGCAGCCGGTGTGATCGCGTCGGTCACCGCGAACGGCGGGGAAGCGATCGTCCTCGCACTCTCCTACGGTGAACGCGGAGAATCCGGAGAACTATGGAAGGAACCGGGTCAAACCGTCGAACGGGTGAAGGCGATCCGGCGCGAACAGGCTGAGCGCGCCGCTGCAGCGATCGGGGCACGCTTCCTGTGTTACGACCTCGGCGATTACCCTCTCCAGGTCGACAGGGAAGCGACGGAGCGCCTCGCGCAGTTGATCCGCGAATTCCGTCCTGAAGCGATCATCACGCACACACCGGTCGATCCCTTCAATCCAGATCATCCGGTGGCCAATCAGGCGGTGCAGCAGGCTCGCCTGCTCTCTTCCGGCGCCGGCGTTGCCAGCGCCTTCGAGACTGTCGAGCCACCACCTCTGTACTACTTCGAACCGCACCAGCCGGAACTATGCGGCTTTGTCCCCAACATGTTCGTCGACATCACGCCGGTATGGGAGAAGAAGCTCGCTGCCATGCAGGTCATGGCTTCTCAGCAGTACTTGCAACGGTATTACGCCGAACTCGGCGAGCGTCGCGCCAATCACGCCCGCCGTATATCCGGCATCAAGGACATCCGCTACGCTGAAGCGTTCCAGCGTGTCACACCGCTCGTGGCTCGCGTACTCCCCGGCCACGGCTAATCGGAGAGGAGGACACACCGATGACCGAAGTGCGCCAGGCTACCGTCCCCGATGCGACCGCTCTCGAACTTTCCCGCGCATTCGCAGAGCTGGGGGTGGCGACTGTCTACGAAGCATCGGGCCGTGAGGGCTTGATCGATATTCCGCTCATCCCCTTGCTTCCGGACCGTCGTGTCGCAGGCCCAGCATTGACAGTCCTCTGCGGGCAGGGTGACAACCTCATGGTGCATGCAGTGATGGAACGCGTCTATCCTGGTGCTGTTCTGGTCCTCACGATGCCGGAGCCGGAGCCCGTCGCCCTGGTTGGCGAACTCCTCGCGATCCAGGCCAAGGTTCGTGGTGCAGCGGCGCTCCTCGTCGACGCAGCGGTCCGCGATGTCGACGAACTGCGGGCGATGGATCTGCCGGTGTGGACGCGATTCATTCGGGTGCGTGGAGCGACGAAAGACAAAATCGGTCAACTCGAGGTTCCGGTGACAGTGGGCGGTGCACGCGTGGCCCCGGGTGACATCGTCGTCCTCGACGACGACGGGGCTGTCGTGGTTGCACGGAACCGAGCTGAAGCGGTCCTCGAAGCAGCCCGCGCCCGTGCCGAGCGCGAAGCGCGGATGCGTGAGCGACTGAAGTTTGGGGAACTGAGCTTCGATATCCACGGCCTGCGCCAGGTCGTCGAGGGACAACGGTGAGGTTGGGGGATCAGTCGGTGATCGGTCATCAACGCAGGGGAGGTTCGCGATGAACGATGTGACCCTCTATATCGGTGAACCGAGCTTCGATATGGCCCACCTTGCCCATCTCGAACTCACGACTCCGGTACTCGATGAAAGCGTTCGGTTTTTCGTCGAGTACATGGGGATGTACGTGACCGAGCAGCGAGGGAACTCGGTGTATCTACGCGGGTGGGACGACTACGCGCACCACACCCTCAAGCTTACAGTCGGTCCGGTTCCCGCGATGGAACACTTCGCCTACCGGGTCAGCACGCCCGAGGCACTCCAGCGCCGTGTCGCACTCCTCGAGCAGTCGGGCCTCGGCTTGGGCTGGATCGACGGCGATGCCGGTCACGGTCCAGCGTATCGGTTCCGAACTCCGGACGGCCATATCGGTGAGCTCATCTGGGAGATCGAATGGTACCAGCCGACACCGGAAACGAAGCCAGCTCTCAAGAATCAAGCCTCCCGCTTCCCCGCTCGCGGCTGCAATGTGCGGCGACTCGATCACATCAACGTCTTCGCTGCCGATGTCCGTTCGACGCGGATCTTCCTCCAGAAGTACCTCGGGCTCAAACTGACGGAGTGCATCATCTTCGATGACGGATCCGAGAAGGGAGCCTGGGTGACGTCGAACAATAAGGGGTACGAGATCGCGGTCACCGAGGACGGCACGGGCGCCCGCGGCCGTTTCCACCATGTCTGCTACGCGGTCGACACCCGCGAGGAGGTGCTTCGCGCTGCCGATATCGCGATCGAGTTCGGTTACAAGATCGAATACGGCCCGCACAAGCATGCGGTGCAGCAGACCGTATTCCTCTACGTGATCGAGCCGGGCGGTCACCGTGTCGAGATCGGCTGCCCGGGCGCGCGCCTCGTCGTCGCCCCAGACTGGAAGCCGATCGTCTGGACAGAGGAAGAGCGGAAGCGCGGTCAGGCCTGGGGCCTTCCGACTGTGGCTACCTTCCACACACACGGCACGCCACCGGTCGCGGTCGCCCGCTAGCTTGCGGGATCGTTCGACACGTACGAGCCGGGGAGACAGTTGCTGTCTCCCCGTTGTTTCCCCTATCATGGTTTCTGAGATTCCGGAACGCGTTTGTGGGCACCTTGCCATTGCTATACGGGGACGCTATCGTTTCTCGAGCATCACCAGCTGAGAGCGAACACGTTCGGGAGCGACGCAGGGGTGACCCGACGACAGTTCCTCGCTAGTTTATCAGTGTTGCTGGCAAGCTGCGGGCAAACGTCGAGTCCTACCGAAGGGTTGCCAGCACCGCAAGCCACCACTGCCGACGCGGTTCGGCACCGAATGCTTCGCTCTACATCGAGTTCGCCACGAACACTGCCGGCCCGTCCCGTCATCGACATTGCGGTACCACCACTCCCGCCAACCTTACGACACCAGGCACAGCGATGGCTCCACCAGCTCACCAGCTCTATCCCGCCGCATTGGCGTCTCCAGCTGAACGACGACAACGGAACTTTCCGCCTTCGTACGATCCAGGGTTCGCCGACCGGCTTGCCGATCGGTGGTCGTTGGTTCGTCCCGGTGACCTCGCACGACAATCTGGTGCAGGATCTACCGGTCGCGGCGCTTCCAGCCATTCTGGATGGAACGATTGACGACTGGCAAGCTCTTGGCAGTGTCGAATCGCTCCCGATCGCACGTGTTTCGGTTCGAGACGAGGGATTCGTGTTCTCCAATCCGCTCGCCGTCGTTGCGCGAGTTCCAGAACTGTTGACTCTGGCACAACCAGGCGTGCTGGCCTTCGTCGAGCCGACCGCGATCCACCCTCGACTCTCGGTACTCACGCTCGATAGTCGCGACCCGCTCCGTCAGGCGCACGGTGCAGCCATTCCGGAGGTACTGACCGAGTGGCTCGTCGTCGAGGGACCAGTGCAGCTGCTGCCCGACGAAGCTCAGCTTCCCGTTACGATCGATCGGCCGCGTTTCCTGACTGTGACGGTCGTCGGTGACATGATTCTCGGTCGCACCGTCCATCGCATCATGGAGCGTCTCGACGATTGGCAGGCTCCCTTTCGCGACGTTGCCGACGAGCTCGCTCGGAGCGACCTGACGATCGGAAACCTCGAGTGCGCTCTGAGCGACCGCTTCCCTCCACCCGACGATCCATACACGATGCGCTTTCTCACCTTCCCGCGAGCAGTCGACGGCTTGACGCTCGCTGGTATCGATGCGGTCAGTCTCGCCAACAACCACAGCATGGACTTCGGTGCGGACGCACTGCGTGACACGCAGGCCGCCCTCGACCGAGCCGGCATCAGCTGGTTCGGAGCGGGGGACGATCTGCGACAGGCGAGTGAGCCAGCGGTACTCCGCGTCGGGAACGTCACCATCGCTTTGCTCGGTTTCGACGGTATTTCCGCACAGTGGTCTGGAGCGACGGAAACGACTGCTGGCACGGCTCCACTCGAACCCGAGATCGTTGCGACTGCCATCCGTCGAGCAGCCGATTGCGCGGACATCGTAATACCGTACTTTCATTGGGGAGTCGAATACACGCTCATCCCGACCGAAACCCAACGGCGGATCGCGCATCTCGCGATCGATAGCGGAGCGACGCTCGTCGTCGGTTCGCATCCGCACTGGGTCCAGGGAATCGAGTGGTACCGTGGGAGACCGATCTTCTACTCGCTCGGAAACTTCGTTTTCGACCAGGAGTGGTCGTTCGAAACGAAGCAAGGCTTGATCCTTCATCTCTGGTTTTCCGGAGCCGAACTCCGTCGCTACCACCTCGTGCCAGTGATCATCCAGGACTACCACCGCCCTCGCTTGGCACGAAGCGACGAGGCTTCGGTGATCCTGAGACGAGTCCGCGAGTCCTCGCAGGCGCTTTCCTGAACGGTAGAGACCGTCCCTTGACAACCTGGGCATCGTTGTGCCATACTCCTGACGTGACAATGCGGAGGCGTGGTGTAGAGGCCTAACACGCGGCCCTGTCAAGGCCGAGATCGCGGGTTCGAATCCCGTCGCTTCCGCTGATCGAGAGCGCGGTCGTCTGACCGCGCTCTCGCTTTTCGGTGAGATCGGTAGCGCAAGGCACGTCCCGACCCCTGCCACGTACGCACCGCTCACTGTGGTGCCTCGGCTTGCTCCCACCAGAGTCCCATTCGCGCCTGCGTGCCCCCGTCCACGAAGAGCACTTGTCCGGTGATGAATTCGGCATCGTCCGAGACGAGGAACACGGCAGCCTTTCCCACATCCTCGGGCCGCCCCACTCTACCCCACGGTACCAGCGAATTTCCGAATTCCGTCGTGTAGCCGGGAATCTCGAAATATCGGGGCACCTCGATCAGACCGGGACCGATCGCGTTGACGCGGATGCGTAACGGCGCGAGCTCGATGGCGAGCGAACGCGTAAAGGCGATGATCGCCCCCTTCGTCGCGGCGTAGGCCGCGTGCCGCGGGAATCCAGCCGCCCCATGGATCGAGGTGATATTCAGGATGACGCCGCCCCCTCGTTCAACCATGTACCGCGCCGCTTGTTGTGAACAGAAGAAAGTGCCTCGCATGTTGAGGTCGAAGAGTTCATCGTACACGTCCTCGGGAAAATCGAGGAAGGGTCGTGCTCGCGTTACCCCGGCATTGTTGACGAGAATATCGAGTCCGCCGAGCGCTGCGGCTGCTTCGTCGACGACACGACGACACTCGGCGACGGAGCGCAAGTCGCCGCCGATCACGAACGCGTCGCCCCCAGCCCTGCGGATCTCCTCGGCTGCGACTTCCGCTCCGCTGCGGCTGTGCGCGTAGTGCAGCGCGACGGCTGCTCCTTCCTGCGCCAGAGCGAGCGCAATGCCACGTCCGATGCCCATCCCCGCGCCAGTGACCAGAGCACGCCTTCCGTCCAGCTTGCCCATACTGTCCCCCTTTCGATCCCGACGTCCCACCGGTACCGACCCGTCAGTATGAGGCAAGCCGCCCGTACCGGGAACGCCCTTTGCGGCAAGCGGGACCAGCTTCTCTTTCCTGGCTCCTCTGCTGCTGGACGCGACGTTGTCGTGTCGAACACGATCGAACGCCCCCGAGCCCGATCCTGCCAGCACGGTGCTCGACCACGAGGCTCGGTGCAAAGCCGCTTCCCAGCGGTCACGAGTTGGGCGACAATCGCCCCATACGGAAAGGTGGTGCAACGATGGAACTCGCACTTGTCCTTCCACCGTGGCCGAACGAGCGCTGGCGCCTGGCTCTCCAGCTGGGTGTGACCCATGCCGTCACGACGCTTCCCGGCCATGTCGCCGGCGGACATCAGGCCTATAGCCCACCTGGTGTTCCCCAGACGATCGTTCCGCCCGATCTTCCGCCGAAGGAACACCGCCCCTGGGACTTCATGCCCCTGCTGCTCATGGTTCAGCGCTTCCGGGAGGCCGGCCTCACCATTTCTGTCATCGAGGCATCACCACCGATGCATCGCGCCCGCCTCGGTCTTCCAGGTCGTGACGAGGAGATCGAATGGGTCATCACCCTGCTGCGCAATATGGGCAAGCTCGAAATTCCCGTTTGGTGCTGGAACTGGATGGCGGTCATCAACTGGGCCCGGACGTCGGTCACGACGCCGACCCGCGGCGGTGCCCTCACGACGAGCTATGACCATGAACTGATGGAACAGGCAGGACCGACCGAGGTCGGTTCGGTGGCCGAACGACAGCTCTGGGACAGCTTGCGCTACTTTCTCGAAGCTGTCGTCCCGGTCGCCGAGGAAACCGGCGTCAAACTCGCGCTGCATCCGGACGATCCACCGGTCCCCTCGCTGCGCGGTATCGCCCGTATCCTGATTACGCCTGAAAACCTCCAAAAAGCCTTGGATCTCTACCAGAGTCCGCAGCACGGGTTGACCTTTTGCCAGGGAACGTTCTCGACGATGGGCGTCGATGTCCCTCGATGGATTCGATATTTCGGTCAGCAGAACAAGATTCACTTCGTCCATTTCCGCGACGTTCGTGGCACCCCGACCCGCTTCGTCGAAACCTTCCACGACGACGGACAGACCGATATGTTCGAAGCGATGCGCGCCTACTACGAGGTCGGTTTCCGTGGCGTCATGCGACCCGACCATGTCCCGACGATGGAAGGCGAGCCGAATACCGAGCCCGGCTACATGATGCTCGGAAGGCTGTTCGCGATCGGCTACATGAAAGGCCTCCGGGAAGCGGTCCTGAAGACAGCTGCTCGCGCGCAATGAGCTGCACTCGTTACCTAGTACACGCTTGGCGGGAGGAACCACCGATGACTGCCGAGACCGGATACACTTAGCAGCGGGCAGTCGCGAGTGGCACGGGAGAACGTCGACGATGCGAGACAGCCCACGCCGGGTTCTGTTGTTGACGACACCGTCGAGCTACCGCACGCAAGCATTCCTGCAGGCAGCCGAACGTTTGCACATCGAGACCCTGGTCGTCGAGGACACACCCGAGTTTCTACGCGCTACCTGGCATTCACCGTTTGCGGTCGATTTCTCGAAACTCGACGAAGCTGTCGATGCCCTCATCGCGCTCACGAGGGAGTTTCCTGTTCGGGCGATCGTTCCCGTCGACGACGCCGGGACCGTACTCGCGGCACTTGTCGCTTCCCGAGTCGGGTTACCGAGCAACGATCCGGACGCAGCCCTGGCCGCGCGCGACAAGTGGGTCATGCGCCAGCGCTTCGCTGCCGCTGCCGTTCCTGCGCCGATCGCCCGGGCGTTTCCGGCTCTCGCCGATCTGCCAGAGATTGTTTCACACGTCACGTTCCCGTGCGTCGTCAAACCGACACGACTGTCCGGGAGTCGCGGCGTCATTCGTGCCGATGATCCCGAGCAATTGGCCCAGGCCGTCGAGCGCGTGCGGCAAATTCTGGCGAGTGACGGTCTCGATCTGGCGAATGCGCTCATTCTCGTCGAGCAGTTCGTTCCCGGGTTCGAGGTCGCCGTCGAGGGCTTGCTCACCAACGGCACCTTGACCGTCCTCGCCATCTTCGACAAACCAGATCCGCTCGACGGGCCGTTCTTCGAGGAAACGATTTACGTCACCCCCTCGCGGTTGCCACAGAACATCCAGCATGCGATCGCCCACACGACCGAAAAGGCAGCCAAGGCCCTCGGCCTCCGGACTGGGCCGATCCATGCGGAATTACGGGTGAACGAGCGGGGACCGTGGGTCATCGAAATCGCTGGACGGTCGATCGGCGGTCTCTGTTCACGCATTCTCGAGTTCGGAACCGGTATGACGCTCGAAGAACTGATTCTCGCCCATGCCGTCGGCGATCCACTGCCGACCCTCGTTCGACGTGACGGAGCCGCCGGGGTCATGATGATTCCCATACCCGGGCGCGGCATCCTCAAAGCGGTCGATGGCATCGACGCAGCACGTGCGGTACCAGGTATCGTCGACGTGGAGATTACCGCGAAGCGGAATCACCGGATCGTGCCACTCCCGGAGGGAGCGAGTTATCTCGGCTTCATCTTCGCGCGGGGGGAGACTCCCGATGCGGTCGAGGCAGCGTTACGGCTGGCTCACAGCCGCCTGGCGATCCGTATCGTCCCGGAGGTGCCGCTCCAGCCGGTGCTGCAGTAGTGAGAGCAGTCCAGTGGTGCCATCTCACTTCTTGCGTGCAGGTGCACCCTTCGCCGGTTGGCCCGTGCCAGGGGGCACCCAGCCTTCCGGCAAGTCCTCGGTCTCGCCGAACAGGAACGCCTCCATGTGTTGGCGCAGGATCGCCCGATCGTCGGGGTCAGCGGGATTGAGGCCGTAATGGTTGATAACGATCGTCTGGTATTCCCGCCACATCTCCCAGGCATCGCGCGAGACTTCCCGGTAGATCCGTTCCCCCAGCTCGCCGGGGAAAGGTGGGCGTTCCAGTCCAGGCAGCTCCCGCTTGAGCTTCACGCAGAACACCATACGCGTCATCGTCACATTCCTCTCGCCGGTGCAGCTCGCATGCTGCAGGCAAGCGTAGCGAAGCGGATCACGGCATGTCAAAGCGCACGACGCGGTTTCCCAGGGTCACAGTGTGTGGATTACCGTGCCGGCAGACGAGCGTGACGCTGGCAGCTTTACTGCGCGCTGGTGTACCGGTGACCGGTCTGGTACTCGCCCGACGCAGCGATCGCGCACGCTCACCCGGAATCGCTGTTCCCGCAGCCCCCTGGAGCGACGATCCCGCAGCCGTGGCTCAACGATCGAACATTCCTGTCGTCGTTCTCGAGAGCAAGCATGACCTCGAAGTACTCTCGGCTGACGCCTTGCCGGCGGCTGAATGTGCTGTCGTCTCCTGCTTCCCGTGGAAACTTCCCGCTCGTCTCATCGAGCGGTACCCGCTCGGGATGTTCAACCTGCACCCATCTCCGCTGCCGGAGTATCCTGGCCCCGCACCGCTCTTCTGGCAGTATCGTGACGGGCGGCTCCGCACCGGCGTGACAATCCACCAGGTGACCGAAGACCTCGACGCAGGCCCAGTCGTCGGCCGTGTCGTCTGCACGCTTCCTCTCGCGTTTCCCGGTGATCGTCTAGAAGCCTGGCTCGCCTGGTACGGCTGCGGACTTCTCATCGCACACTGGCAGGCAACGCCACACGAGCGGATGATGGAACAACCGAACACCCAGAGTTCTTGGGCACGCGTGCCGGGCACAGCCGACCGGACGATCGACGTCAGTTGGCCAGCTTGGCAAGTCGTCCACTTCCTCGGGGGTGTCTTGCCGCTCGGTTATGAGCTGTTCATCACCGACCGGAGCGACCAGCTCTGGCGGATCTGGCGCTTTCTCGCCTGGACAGCCGAACCCCTCGTACCCGAATACGATGGTCGTCGTCTCTCGATCCTGTTCGGTCGGAGCTGGATCACCGTCGAGGCAACGGTCGTTCATCCGCCGGATCGGGTTCTCCGCAACACGCTTCGCCAGTAATCCAGTGTGTCGGCCAACGTCTGCTCCAGCGGAATCGTCGGCTCCCACCCAGTCGCGGCACGCAGTGCGCTCGCATCGCCCCGGAGAACCCGGACGTCGACAGGTCTGAGGCGTCCCGGATCCTGTTCCACGCGCATCGGCACGCGGGCGAGAGCGAGGAGTTGCTCGACGACGTCGGCCAGCCTCCAGGATCGTCCGCTGGCGATGTTGAAGACCTCACCAGCGAACCGCCGATCAGCCAGCATTTCGTACGCGCAAACGACGTCCCGGACATCGAGCAGGTCACGTTCGACCTGGAGATCGCCGACCAACAAGACTGGCGGGGCGAGCCCTAACTCTGCCTCCGCGATTTGTCGGGCAAATCCCGCGATCGCGAAGCGCTCGCTCTGTCCCGGTCCGACATGCGTGAACGGCCGGACACGCACGACCGGCAGTTCGTAAGCCAGGAAATACTGCAGGCCGAGGAGATCCTGTCCTGCCTTGCTGACCCCGTATGGACTCAAGGGGCGAAACGGCTGGGACTCCCGCACCGGAAGCTCATTCTCATGCACGAGGCCATAGGCATCGGATGAACTGACCACGATCACGACTGGTGGCGGATCGAGCGCGCGGGCTGCTTCGAGCAGGTGCACCTGCCCGATGATATTGTTCGCGATGGTTCCGACCGGATCCTGGAAGGAACGCGGGACGTAGCTCACCGCCGCCAGATGGAACACGACATCGGGACGCCAGTGGCTGAACGTCCGTTTGACCAGTTCCCCGTTCAGGAGATCGCACACCAGATGGTGCGCGACGTACGGTGACGGAGGACTCGGCCGAGCCGAAAGGCCGATGACCTCCCAGCCACCCGATCGCGCTAAGCGTTCCGCGAGGTGGCTGCCGGCGAAACCCGACGCTCCCGTGATCAGCGCACGCGGCATCGCCTGATCGCTCTCACCTCATCGGTCCGGCACGCTCCCGACGAGCCCAGCCTCAGCACGCAGCAGGTCTGCCTTGTCGGTCCGTTCCCACGGTAGGTCGAGATCTGGTCGGCCGAAATGTCCGTAAGCCGCTACCTGCCGGTAAATCGGCTTCTGCAGGTCGAGCTGGTGGATGATCGCCGCTGGCCGGAGATCGAAGTGTCGCTGGATCAGTTCGATGATCCGCTCCTCGTCCACCTTCCCCGTGCCGAACGTCTCCACGTGGATCGCTACCGGACGAGCGCGCCCGATCGCGTAGGAAATCTGGAGTTCGAAGCGCTCCGCCAAACCAGCCGCAACGACGTTCTTCGCTACATAGCGCGCTGCGTATGCGGCCGAGCGATCGACTTTAGTCGGATCCTTCCCGGAGAACGCGCCGCCACCGTGCCGCGCCATGCCACCATAGGTATCGACCATGATCTTGCGGCCTGTCATACCGGCATCAGCTCTCGGGCCACCGAGGACGAAGGAGCCGCTCGGATTCACGAGAATGGTCGTCTCACTATCGAGTAGCTGCGCTGGGATCACCGAGCGAACGACCGCCTCGACGAGGTCACGCCGCAACCGCTCCTGTGAGACATCAGGATCGTGCTGGGCAGAGAGGACAACCGCCGCGACCCGCGCTGGCTGCCCGTACCGGTATTCGACCGTCACCTGGCTCTTGCCGTCCGGCCGGAGATACGGAAGCTCCCTGGACTTCCGCAGTTGCGCTAAGCGCCGGACGAGACCGTGCGCGAGCGCGATCGGGAGCGGCATCAGCTCTGGGGTTTCGGTGCAGGCGAACCCGACAACCATACCCTGATCTCCTGCACCGATGCGATCGAATTCGTCGGTCGCGATGCCTTCTCGGACTTCGAGCGATTCCGAGACCCCGAACGCGATCTCCGGTGCCTGCTCTTTTACCGAGACAATCACACCCATCGTCCGCCCGTCGATACCGTAGTCCGACGACGTATAGCCCGCTTCGGTCACGACCTGCCGTGCGACCTCGGCGAAGTCGACGCGCGCGGTCGTGGTGATCTCACCGATCACGATCATCAACCCGGTCGTCGTCGCCGCCTCGCAGGCCACGCGCCCGAGCGGATCCTGGGCGAGAACGGCATCGAGGACCGCGTCGGAAACCTGGTCGCACAGCTTGTCCGGATGCCCTTCCGTCACCGATTCCGACGTGAAGAACGTGCGCGGGGCACGCATGATGCTGAGCGTCACCGTTCCCAACCCCTTCATTCGAACACGGCACGCGCACCGCTGATAGCCGTGCTTGCCTCACGTTCCATGTTGCCAGGAAGCCAGATAGGCCTCCTGCTCCGCTGTCAGACGATCGATCGTAATTCCCATCGCCTGGAGCTTGAGCGTCGCGACCTCCTGGTCGATTTCCGCCGGCACCGGATAGACGTCAGCTGCGAGCTGCCCCCGATGGCGCACCAGATACACGCAGGCCAGTGCCTGGTTGGCGAAGCTCATGTCCATGACACTCGCTGGATGGCCTTCGGCCAGGGCCAAGTTCACCAGCCGCCCTTCAGCCAGGACGACGATCCCGCGACCATCGGGCAGAACGTATTCTTCGACGTACGGGCGCACAGTACGCCGCTCGACAGCCAGCTCAGCCAATGCCTCGAGGTTGATCTCGACATTGAAGTGACCGGCGTTGCACAAAATCGCTCCTGGCTTCATCAGGAAGAAATGCTCGCGATCGATGACATGGATGTTCCCGGTTGCCGTGACGAACAGGTCCCCGACAGCAGCCGCCTCACGCATCGGCATGACCCGGTAGCCGTCCATCGCTGCTTCGAGCGCCCGCACCGGATCGACCTCAGTGACGATCACCTGAGCCCCCATACCGCGGGCTCGCAACGCGATACCGCGGCCACACCAGCCGTATCCCGCGACGACCACGGTCTTCCCGGCGAGCAGAATATTCGTCGCCCGCAAGATCGCGTCGATCGTGCTCTGCCCGGTACCGTACCGATTGTCGAACAGGTGCTTCGTCTGCGCGTCGTTGACCGCGATCGCTGGAAATGCCAGGAGATCGTCCTTGGCCAGTGCCCGCAGACGTATCACGCCGGTCGTCGTCTCTTCCGTGGAGCCGATCACCTCCGGGAGCACATCCCGCCGCTCACGATGGACCGTTGTCACAACGTCCGCTCCGTCGTCGATGATGAGATGCGGGCGGTGATCGAGCGCCAGGTGGATGTGCCGGTAGTACGTTTGCGCATCCTCGCCACGCCGGGCGTACACCGAAAACCCGTCCGCCACCAGGGCAGCAGCGACATCGTCTTGCGTCGAGAGCGGATTGCTCGCGCAAATCACGCACGTTGCGCCAGCAGCCCGCAGGGCATACGCCAGATTCGCCGTTTCGGTCGTGACATGGACGCAAGCCACGATGCGGATACCCTCGAGGGGACGTTCTCGCGCGAACCGCTCCTGCAGGAGCTGGAGCACTGGCATTTCACGCCGTGCCCAGGCGATCCGTTGACGCCCCTGTTCGGCGAGTCCCAGATCCGCCACATCGTACGGTATCGGATTCTGTCCGTTCACCACCGTGCGTCTCGTTTCCTCTTTTAGGTTCGATCCCTCGTCGCCGCCCCGAGCAACGCCGCGATCTTCCGCTCGTCCGGCGACAAAACGACACCTGCCTCCGTCACGATCCCGGTGATCAAGGAGGCTGGAGTGACATCGAATGCCGGATTCAGCACCGTCGTATCGGCCGGCGCCACCCAGCCACCGTTCAAGCGTAACACTTCCGCTTTGTCTCGTTCCTCGATCGGGATACTTCGGCCATCCGGGGTGTGCGGATCGAACGTGGACAACGGCGCGGCGACATAGAAGGGGATGCGGAACCGTTCCGCAGCGACCGCCAGTGCCAGCGTTCCGATCTTGTTCGCGACGTCACCGTTCGCCGCCACACGGTCCGCTCCGACGATGACCACATCCACTTCACCACGAGCCATGATCCAGGCAGCGGCACCGTCGACGATCAAGGTGTGGGCGATACCGACACGACGGAGTTCCCAGGTCGTCAGGCGCGCTCCTTGCTGACGCGGACGAGTCTCCGTTACCCAAACGTGTCGGAGTCGCCCGAGCTCGTGCGCCCGTCGGATAATCCCCAAGGCTGTTCCGTACGCGCCAGTACCCAATGCCCCGGTATTGCAGTGCGTCAACACCCGAGCTCCGTGCGGGAGAAGGCCAGCACCATGCTGCGCGATCGCCTGATCGATCGACCACTGTCTTTCCAAAAGCTCTTCGACCAGGCGATCGAGGATCTGCTCCGCCTCCTCCGCAGTACGCGCCGTAGCGACACGCGAACGCGCCACTTCCAAGGCGTTGAACAGATCGACGGCGGTCGGGCGCGTCGCAGCCAGTCGGCGCGCTGCCTCATCTAGGATCGCCCGCCAGTCCGAATCCGCACCACGCTCGCGTAACGCTAGCGCTAACCCAGCGACGGCACTGATCCCGATCGCTGGGGCACCGCGTACGCGCATCTGCTCGATCGCCGCTGCAACGTCGTCGACCGTTCGGCATTCGAGATAGCGCTCGTCATGCGGTAATGCAGTCTGGTCGAGAATGACGAAGGCGTCCCCTGTCCAGCGGAGCGGGCGATAGGTTCCGTGCTGCCCGCTCATGGCATCCTCCGCCGCGGCAACGGCCCACCGACTTCCGAGTGGGGTGCGAGCACAGAGCGAGCGACGTCGCGCACCGCATCGAGCGGCACGTCGCGTCGGATCACCACGCGACCCGGACGCGTCGGTAGGATCCATGTCGGTACACCGCCTTCGACCTTCTTGTCGTAGCGCAGCCGCTCCAGAACCGCCTCGATCGGCAGGTCGATCGAACGCGGCAGTCCTGCAGCGTCCAGCAACTCGTCTTGCAGGCGTACCACCTCCGCCGAACAGGCTCCCAGGCGCTGGGCGAGGCGCGCGACCGCCCGCATACCGATCGCGACCGCCTCGCCATGTCGCAGGCGATAGTCGCTCGCTGCCTCGACCGCGTGCCCCAGTGTATGGCCATAATTCAAGATCCGCCGCAAGCCTGACTCGCGCTCGTCCGCTGCCACGACAGCCGCCTTGATCGCGATGTTGCGGCGAACCACCTCGTCCAGTGCACCCGCTTCCCACCAAGCCGAGAATGCGCGGCTCATGAGGAGCGGTAGCAAGCTCGGCTCCGTGCTGTCGGTGGCGGTGCACTCGATCATCGCATGCTTGACGACCTCAGCCCAGCCAGAACGTCGCTCCGCTTCGGGCAACGTCGACAAAACGACCGGATCGGCGATGACGAGATGCGGCTGATAGAACGTTCCGATGAGATTTTTCCCGAGCCGATGATCGACGCCGGTCTTCCCGCCGACGCTCGCATCGACCATCGCCAACAAGCTGGTCGGAACCTGGACGAGACCCACTCCGCGCAAGACGATCGACGAGACGAAGCCAGCGATGTCACCGACCACGCCACCGCCGAGTGCGACGACCACATCGCTGCGCTCGATCCCGCTCTCCAGGAGCTGATCGAGCAACCGCTCCACCACCCCGAGATTCTTCGATTGCTCGCCAGCAGGAATCGTCAGCGTCGTGACCTGAAACGCAGCGCGCTCCAGCGCTCGGCGGACCGGCTCGCCCCAAAGACGCTCGACATGATCATCGGTAATCACGAAGGCGCGGCGCACGTTCGGCCAGCGTCGCCGGACGAGCTCACCGACTGCCTCCAATAAACCAGAACGGACGAAGAGATCCGAACGCCCGGATCCTCCCGCCAGGGAGAGAAACGGAACGAATCCGCGTTCGCTGAGCGAACGCACGGCACGCACGATCTCGTCTGCCACCGCGTCCAGCGTCCGATCGTCCGTTTCGACCGTGACATCAGCCCGCCGGTAGAGGTTCCGGCGCTGTTCCCACAGCGATCGCAGGCGCTCCTCGAGCGCGCCAGCGAGTAGTGGCCGCACTGCCCCGTTTTCACCGCTCACCTGAGCCCGCAGTCGGCTGGCCAGCGTTTCCAGCCGAGCGGTCAGGTGCACCACCGCCGTATCACTACGGAGCGCAACCCAGTTGCGTTCGTCTAGGACGATCCCGCCGCCTGTAGCAACCACGACCCGCTCGTTCCGGAGCGCCTCGAGCAACGCCTCGCGCTCGGCCGCACGGAATACCGGCTCGCCGAAGCGGGCGAAAATTTCCGCGATCGGCATTCCGAAGCGACGAACCACCAGGTCGTCGGTATCGAGCGCCATCCATCCCAACCGAGCGGCGACCAACGGTGCGACAGCACTTTTCCCCGACCCGCTGAGCCCGATCAAAGCGATCCGTTCGACCACCGGCAGGTCCTCCATACTCTCGAGCCGGTCTCGTGCGATTGTATCCCATGAGAGACCGCAGAATCTGTGCTACGATAGCCATCGAACGAGGTTGCCAGCGCTCACCACGTGAGTGGTCGAGAGAGTCGAGCGAGGAGCGGAGTGCATGCGACGCAAGGTTTCCATAATCGGTGCCGGCGCGGTCGGGGCGACAACGGCCCAGTATCTGGCGGACCGGAATATCGCGGATATCGTGCTCGTCGATATCGTCGAAAACCTGCCGCAAGGGAAAGCGCTCGATCTCCTGGAAGCTGGGCCAGTGATCGGCTACGACTGCTCGATCGTCGGGAGTAACGGCTACGAAGCGACGGCCAACTCGGATGTCATCGTCATCACCTCGGGTTCGCCGCGCAAGCCTGGTATGAGTCGAGACGACCTGCTCCGGGTCAACATGAATATCGTCAAGAGCGTCACGGAACAGGCCGCACCACTTTCCCCGAGCGCTGTCATCATCGTCGTGACGAATCCACTGGACGCGATGTGCCACGTCGCGCTCGAGGCCTCCGGCTTCCCGGCGAGTCGCGTTGTCGGCCAAGCCGGTGTGCTCGATTCCGCACGCTTCCGCACCTTCGTCGCCATGGAACTCGGTGTCTCCCCGCGCGATGTTCATGCAATGGTTCTCGGCGGCCACGGGGACACCATGGTGCCGCTGCCACGCTACACCACTGTTTCCGGCATTCCCATCACCCAGCTCATCCCACCAGACCGGATCCAGGCGATCGTCGAGCGGACACGCGACGGCGGTGGCGAAATCGTCCGGTTGCTCGGAACCAGCGCATTTTACGCACCAGCCGCCTCAGTCGCCGAGATGGTCGAGGCAGTCCTGCTCGACGAGAACCGCGTCCTCGCTGCGAGCACGTACCTGACCGGGCAGTATGGCATCCACGACCTCTATGTCGGTGTCCCGATCAAGCTCGGTGCTGGCGGCGTGAAACAGGTGATCGAAATCGAACTGACCGAGGAGGAGCGCGCAGCGCTTCACCGCTCGGCGGCTGCCGTACGCGAACTCGTCGAAGCGATGAAAGCACTCTCCTGATGGATCGATGAATGGGGCGGCATCATGTCCGGGACTGTTCGCTCAGCGCTCGGCCCGATCCAGCAACTCCTCGGCGTCGACGAAGCGCGTGAGCGTATTCTGCGTGATTTCCAGCCACTGCTGCCTCGCCGGCTTCCACTGCTCGACACATTGGGTCTCGTGCTCGCCGAACCGATCTACGCGCGTGAATCGGTGCCACCGTTCACGAACGCGGCGATGGACGGCTATGCCGTCCGTGCCATCGATACACTCAGTGCTCGGCGCGATCACCCGGTACAGTTGCGCATCGTCGGTGAAGCTCCCGCCGGTGGAGCGGCACCACGCTGGCGCGAAGGCGTGAAACAGTCTGTCGAACCGGGTACGGCTGTGCGCGTTATGACGGGTGCCGTGCTCCCGCCCGGCGCGGACGCTGTCGTCCGTTTCGAGGAAACTGATGAGGCAAGCGACCAGTCAGCGGTGCGCGAAGTGGTCAGCATCTACCGCCCCGTTCGAGCCGGCGAAAACGTGCGCCCGGCCGGGGAAGATATCGCCGCCGGAACGCTCGTTCTTCCACCCGGTACCGTATTGGGTCCGGCTCACCTCGGCATTCTCGCAGCACTCGGCTATACCTGGGTTCTCGTGCATCCCCGCCCGAACGTCGCGATCCTGGCAACCGGTGATGAAGTTCTGCCGCCAGACTACCCTCTGGAGCCAGGACAGATCCGAAACAGCAATTCGTACGTCCTCGCCGCGCTCGTCACCCAGTGCGGTGGTATCCCGCATCTCGTGGGCATCGCAACCGACCACGACGCTGATCTCGAGCGCCGTTTCCGCGCCGCAGCGGGAGCCGACCTCATCCTCACTTCGGGCGGGGTTTCGCAAGGCGACTACGACCGCGTCAAGGAGTTCTTGCGAGCCCGCGGCCAGTTCGACATCTGGCAAGTTCGGATCAAGCCGGGCAAGCCGATGGCATTCGGGTTCATCGACGGCATTCCCGTCATCGCCTTGCCGGGCAACCCGGTGGCGAGTGTCGTCGCGTTCCTCCAATTCGCGCGTCCAGCGATCTTGCGTCTACTGGGTCGCTCCGACCTCGAACCGATCCGGCTGCGCGCGCGCCTGACGCAACGGATCGAGAACAGCGGCCAGCGACGACACTTCGTTCGAGCCCGAGTCGAACGGCGCGGTAACGAACTCGTGGTGACCCCTGTCCCGAACCAGGGTGCCGGTGTCTTGAGCGGGCTCGCCGCGGGAAACTGCCTCGCGGTCGTTCCAGAAGAGTGGGCCGAAGCACCGGCCGGCTCTGAGATCGAGATCGAACTTTACGATACGGCCGTACTGCGACAGATTCTTCTCTAGATCAACGAAGCAAGACGAGGAGGATACCGACCAGCATGATCGAGGCACCGGCGAGCGCATTGACGCTCGGCACCTCTCCGAGGATCAGCCAGGCCAGGATGATCGCACCCGTCATCTCCTGGGTAAAGATCACGTTCGCCACCGCCGCATTGAGACGCCGCACCGCCGCGTTATAGAGCGTATGTCCCAGCGTGTTCGGGACCAGTCCGAGTCCCAGCAATGCCAACACGACGCGAAGATCGTAGCGATCGAGCACTGCGTCAGCCCGGAGTGTCGTTCCGATAGCGAACGGAAAGACCCAGCAGGCGGCGAAACCGTAGACAGCAGTCGCGTAGACGAGCAGCGGCAGACGAGTCCGTTCCCTTCGCCCGATTAACGAGTAAGCAGCATACGCTGCCGCCGATACCAGCGCCAGGCTATCTCCCAGTAGGGTCCGAGCCGTGAGACGTGGCTCGAATCCGGCCAGGATGGTCACGCCGCCGAGGACGATGACGATTCCGGCGATCTGTGCCCTCCTCAGCGGTTCGGCCAGCAGGACAGCCGAGAGGACGGCGAGCATGATGCTCGACGTATAAAGAAGAGGGAGAACGTGTGCGACTGGCGCGAGCTGGAGCGCCGCGATATACGCCACGAAGTGGATCGCCAATGCTCCACCGTAGAGAGCGAGCCGCCGCCAGCCGGCAGTTGCTGCTTCCCGCCAGAGACCACGATGCAGGGTGAACGGCAGGAGGACGAGCGTCGCGATTGCGAGGCGCCAGAACGCGATTTCGAATGAACTCACTCCTTCGGCGAGACGAACCAGTACCGCGCTCGTCGAAACTGCCAAAACACCGGAACCGGCAAACAGCAGGCCGAACCAGAATTCCCGGCGCTGTTCCCGAGCTGCCTCTACATGCACCATCTTGGCGATCCTTTCCCGTCCTGCCCGCGGGTGGTAGGATACATCGCCTAGTACAAGTGCTCGAGCGTTGGAGCGAGATGGATCGAGACGAGTGACCGAGTTCACTGTCAAGCGCTTCCGTGCCCGCCCTCCGGCTGCGAGCGAACGAGTACTCGGCCTCGCGATCGCCGGCGGTCTGTTGCGCGCGGTCGTGGCCAATGGCAAGGGGCAGATCTTGAGCCATGCTGCGGAATCTCTCGATAATCTGGATGCGTACGGTGTGTTCCATCGTCTGCAGCACCTCGCCGTCGCGGCATTGAGCACAGCTGGGCTCACCACTGCGGACGTCAAGGCAGTCGGTATCGCCTTCGGCGGACCGGTCGATCCACTTCGCGGCGTGACGATCTTTTCCCCACGTTCACCTGGTTTCGAGGACTTCCCACTCGCGGCCTTGATCGAGGAGCGACTCGGCGTTCCGACTGTGCTCGAGAACGATGCTCGCGCTGCCGCTTTCGGCGAGGCAGTATTCGGTGCTGCCCGCGGCTGCCAGACGGTCATCTACATTCACCTCGGAACGGGTGTCGGTGGGGGAATCATCGTCGACGGCCGTCTCGTCTACGGAGCATCGAACACTGCTGGTGAAATCGGTCATATCGTCGTGACTGCCGGTGGCCCTCTCTGCTCCTGCGGGAAACCCGGGCATCTCGAAGCGTATGCGTCAGAGCCTGCGCTGCGCGCCCGCATCTGGGAAGCATTGGCTCTCGACCCGGAAGATCCTGGTCACGAACTCGTCCGGCGACCGTTCCGCGTCCCAGAACTCTTCCAGTACGTCGCGATCAGCCCAGCGATCAGGGACGTTATCGCCGACACCGTTCAGAAGTTGGCACTCGCGATCGCGTCGCTCATCGCCAGCTTGAACCCGGAAGCGGTCATCATCGGGGGCACGATCGCGGAGAGCGGCGCGGCGTTCCTCGAACCGCTGCAAGGCCGGGTGCGTCAGTTTACCTATCCGGCTTCGCTTCGCCGGGTACGGATCGCGCTCGCCGAGCTCGGGCCGGATGCGCCGGTCATCGGTGCTATCGCGCTCGCGCTCGCACGGGTCTAGGGTGGTATCGACGTTTCTCGGTCATTCCAGCTCCGCACAAACGAGCCCAGGCATCTGCCGTCTTGGCGAGGCCGGAAGAAAGGAGTATGCTTAGAAGTCGGCACGAGCGAGGGGGATGGGCATGTCCGCACCGACATTGAGCCCGAGAATCCAACAAGTGCTCCTGGAGATACTCCGCGAACTCGGTCGGCCCGTCACCACGGAAGAGCTGGCACGGTTGCTCCGGGAGCGCGTGCGACAGAACGAGTCGGCCAAGTGAGACCATAGGGGGCGACCGAAGTGAGCGATACGACACGCTCGTTGACTGCCGATGCGGAATTGTCGTTCCGGGGCGAGGTAAGCGAGCGCGAGCTTGCCGAGCGCGTGCATGCACTTCTGCGCGCGAGCGCCCGTTTCTACCCGCTCCATGCCCCGATTCGGGTTCCGCTTCGGGTGCTCGCCGAGCACTTCGCGTCGATCGAGTCTCCCGGGAGTCCAGACGAGTGGCTGACACGCCTGAAGCACGCGCTCGAGGTGAACGACCACGTATTCGCGCTCGAAGTGAGCGGCGATGAAGTGATCGTGGCCACCACACGAGCGGGAACTCCACCCCCGGCACCCGAAGCCTTGATCGATACAGCGCATCAACTTCCGCATCGATTCATGGAGCCGCCCCCTACCGTAGCCGTCCCGGTCGCCCGACCGCGGCGCGCCGAGCCAGAGCTTCCCCCGGCGGAAGAGACAGCACCAACGGCAACCGAGCAGGTCGAGAAG
Source organism: Thermomicrobium sp. 4228-Ro (assembly GCF_026241205.1). Lineage (NCBI taxonomy): Bacteria > Pseudomonadati > Thermomicrobiota > Thermomicrobia > Thermomicrobiales > Thermomicrobiaceae > Thermomicrobium > Thermomicrobium sp. 4228-Ro. The sequence goes on along the minus strand of NZ_JAPFQM010000001.1, from coordinate 37,389 downwards.
GCAGCGGCCGTCGAGACGCTCGTCGAAGACATCGGTCAGCTGAGCGACGAGCAACTGATCGAAGCAGTGCGTGCTGCTCTGGCTCAGTTACCCGGTGTGGTCGGTTTCGGCGACCTCTGGGCACCCGCTGATATCGTTCCGCGCCTCTCGCGCGGTGATGTGCGCCGGGTTCGCGAGTACATCGCTGAGCGTGGCGAGCCGCTCACCGACACCGAAATTCTCGAAGACGTCTTCCGCATTTCAGTAACTTCTCTGGAAGCCTTGCTCCATCAACTGGCTCTCGACGCCCACCTCGCCACTGAAAACGAGTTCGAGTTCGTCGGAGTCCCCGGCGCGCATGCGTGGACGATCCGCGAGGTCAATCCGGTACCCGCGCCCAAACGGCGTCCGACCGACATCGGGCAGGATTACCGGTTCCTACTCGAGGAAACCACGACACTACGGCCGGGTAGCGAAGCCGTCGTCGACCATGTGCTGACATTCTACGAGCACTTCCATGGCGTCCTCCCGTACAACGCCGCGCTCGCCGCGGTGCTACCTGATCGGGTCTTTCCTGGACAGACACGCGCGATCCTGCAATTCGAAGCACAGCAAACGCACGAGACGTTCTTCGTCGAACTCCGGTACCCGACGAGCAATCGCGGAGGGTTTCTGTTCGGATTCGAGTCCTTCTTCGCGAGCAACCTCGTTGCCGGTGCATTGATCACGATCGAGCGGAAGGAGGATCCACGACGGTTCGTCATCGATTATCTACCGATTTCCCGTCAGGAACGCCGCCTGCTTGCCCTCGATGAGAAGCAGCGACGCTACATCTTTCGCCCGACCGTCTACTTCTGCGCTGTCCAGGACAGTATGCTCTTGACCGAGCAACGCTTCCCGCGCTTCGCTGGGCAGCAGCCGCTCGATGAGCGGACGCGTCGTTCCTACGAACGGGTCCTCGAAGTGACGTTCGAGCGTATCGGCGAAAATGTCGGCACGCCGGAAGCGCCACGCTATATGGCAACGCTCGACGATCTCGTTGCAGCCGTGAACGTGGAACGGCCCTTGAGTGCGGAAAAGATCCGGGAAATTCTCACGTCACCCGACTTCACACAATTCGAAGTTGATCCGGAGGTCGAAGACCTGTTCTATTTCACACCACATCGTTAAGCCGAGAGACAGACGTGAAACGATGCTCACGACGGATAGACTCCGACAACTTTTCGAGCGCCTGCAGCGAGAGATTCGAGCTACTGACATCGCGCAACTTTCGGATCTCCCGCGGGCCATGGTTCCGCTCATCGCCGAATTGTGGCCCCAACTGCCTCCTACCCATCGTCGACGCATTGTCGATCTGATGGTCGAAATGAGCGAAGCGAATATCGATCTCAACTTCCGCCAGGTCCTCGTCGTTGCGCTCGACGATCCGGACGCTGACGTTCGCCGGTCGGCCATCGAAGGGCTGTGGGAAGCTGAGGACACTGGCGTCTTGCATCGGCTGCTCGCTCGGCTCTCGATCGAAACCGAACCGAGCGTGAGAGCTGCGCTCGCGCAAGCACTCGGACGCTTTGCGGAACTGGATGTTCACGGTCGCCTTCCCGAGCATGAAGGGCAACGAATCCGCGAAGCACTGACGAGCCTGCTCGCCTCATCGGAGCCAGTGGAGGTGCGGCGGCGCGCGCTCGAAGCGATCGCTGTCTATCCGGACCCTACAGTCCTCTCTGCGATCGAAGAAGCGTACTGGTCGGGAGATCATCGCCTGCGCGTGAGTGCGATCTACGCGATGGGTCGCTCGCTCGATCGTCGCTGGCTTCCCCTTCTTCTCGACGAACTCCAGTCCGAAGATCCGGAGTTGCGGTACGAGGCGGCCACTGCGTGCGGCGAGATCGGCGCAGAGGAAGCGATCGACGATCTGATTCGCTTGACCAGCGACACTGACCGCGATGTGCAGGGAGCCGCGATCCTCGCACTCGGTCGCATCGGGGGTACCCTCGCCACCAACGTCCTTCGACAGCTTGTCCGATCAGCTGATCCGGTCGTGCGCGAGGCTGCGGAAGAAGCGCTGGCTGAGGCAGTGTTCGCGAGCGACCCACTCCGAGCGACCCCATGGTGACGACTCGCGTTTCCCTGGCCACCGACGCGACCGCATGGGATGCGACCGTCGCGCGTCTGGGCGGTCGGCTTCTCCAGAGCTGGCGTTGGGGGCTTTTCAAGGAGCGACACGGGTGGAAACCGTATCGCTTTCTCTTCGAGACGAACCAGGCTGTCGCGGCAGCGCAAGCCCTCGTCCGGAGCATTTGGGGTCTTTCGCTCGTGTACGTGCCGCGCGGACCAGTTTGCGATCGGCCCGAGCCAGCACTCGCTGAAGCCGTGAAGACGACGCTCGATACTCTCGCGCGCGAGACACGGGCGATCATCGTCCTCGTCGAACCGGAAGACGAACGAGGGGCCGCACTCCTGCCACAATCGCTGGGCTGGCGACCGAGCCCAACGGTCGTCCAACCTCGACGCACCCTCAAGGTGCCAGTAGGTGACGATGATGCATTGCTTCGCCAGATGAAGCCCAAGGCCCGGTACAACGTGCGGCTCGCCTGTCGTCGCGGCGTCACGACTCGTCTCGCTGATCCACATGAACTTGGCGCTTTCTATGAACTCTTGGAGGAGACCGCTCGGCGTGACGGGTTCGGCATCCATCGTCCTGAGTACTTCGCTGACCTCCTGGAGACATTCGGTCAAGATGCTGCCCTGATCTTCGCCGAGTTCGACGGTGCACTCGCTGCTGCCGCCTTGGTCGTCCGATTCGGCGACGAAGCAGTCTACCTGTATGGCGCTTCGCGAACCGAGCTGCAGCGACACATGCCAGCGTACGCTGTCCAGTGGCGTGCTCTGCAATGGGCGCGCGAGCACGGATGCCGTTGGTATGACCTCTGGGGCATTCCTGATGACGACGAGCCACCGCCAGAGGCCTCCGCTGACCAGCGAAACGTGCGTGCTGGGCTCTGGGGAGTCTATCGGTTCAAGCTCGGGTTCGGTGGCACCTCGTATACTTACCCGGGCATGCGCGAGTGTGTCCGGAATCCGCTCCTCGTCGCCGCGTGGCGCCGCCTCAGACCTCTGGAAGGTTGAGACGATGCCCAGTCTCCGAGACGTGCTCCAGGATTTGCCTGCCGACATCCGCGGGGATGCCGAGGTCTCGATCTCAGCAATTGCGTACGATTCTCGGCGCGCACAACCTGGGAGCCTCTTCGTCGCACTGCGCGGTCAGCACACCGACGGACATCGCTATCTGCGCGACGCACGGGAGCGAGGTGCCGTCGCAGCATTGGTCGAAGAATGGACCGACGATACAGAGATGTATCCGGCAGTCGCTCGCGTTCCCGATACCCGTGCGGCGCTGTCAGCCGTTTCCGCGCGTTTCTACGGCTTTCCCGGCCGTAGCCTGGGACTCATCGGCGTAACCGGAACAGACGGCAAGACATCGACGACTTTCTTGATCGATTCGCTTTTGCGCGCGAACGGGTTTCGGACCGGCCTCATCGGTACAGTCGCGATCCGGGTGGGTGAGGACTATCACGAGCATGACTTCCGCCAAACCACGCCGGAAGCGCTGGAAGTTCAGCAGCTGCTGGCCGCGATGCGCGACGCGGGTGTCGATTGGGCAGTCGTCGAAGCGACGAGCCACGGCCTCGTGCTCCATCGAGTCGACCACTGCCCCTTCGATATCGCGGTGGTGACGAACATCACACAGGAACATCTCGACTTTCACGGCACGATCGAAGCCTACCGCCGCGCCAAGGCCAGGCTCGTGGAATTCGTTCGGGACCGGGAAGATCGTCCGTATCCGCGGCGAATCGTGCTCAATGCCCGAGACGAGGGAGCACGTTCCCTAGCTGCATTCGCGGGCGATGTCCCCATCCTCTGGTACGGCGTGGATGCTCCAGCCGCATTGCGCGCCACCGATGTCGCGGTCAGCACAGCGGGAACTCGCTTCGTCCTCGAGTACCAAGAACAGGTGATACCCGTCCATTTGCAGTTGATCGGCGAATGGAATGTCGACAACGCGCTGGCCGCCGCCGGCGTCGGCATCGCTCTCGGGCTGCCGTTAGACGGTATCGTGCGAGGACTCGAGCAGTTGGCGAGCGTGCCCGGTCGCTTTACACCGGTCGACTGTGGTCAGCCCTTTACCGTTATCGTGGACTATGCACATACTCCGGAAGCGTTCCAGCGTGTGCTCCCGCTGGCTCGTCGTATCGCGCATGGACGAGTCATCGCCGTATTCGGGAGTGCTGGCGAACGGGACCGGATCAAGCGAAGGCTGCAGGGAGCGATCGCCGCTCGACTGGCAGATTTCGTCATCGTGACCTCGGAGGATCCACGGCACGAAGATCCTCACCGTATTCTGGAGGAAATCGCCGAAGGCATCCGCACGGCAGGCGGTAGAGCGGGACGCTCGTTTCTGTGCATCGAGGATCGTGCTCTCGCGATCCGAGAAGCGCTGCGGCGCGCAGAGCCGGGAGATGTCGTGCTCCTCCTCGGGAAGGGACACGAACGGTGCATCATCTATGGCGACGAACGTCGACCATGGAACGAGTTGGAAGAGGCGCGACGCGCCCTCACCGAACTCGGTTATCGGTGCTGAGAGCAGGCCTTCTCGTAGTCCTCAGTCTCGTCGTAGCCTGCGCTCCAGGCGCAACGCGCTTCGACAGCGAGACGACGTTGGCAGCCTCGCCAGGTGGCAGAATCCTGTTCGTTCAAGACGGTGACATCGCTGTTTGGGAGAACGGCAAAATCCACCGTTTGCTGCGGCTCGGTAATGCAGCGTGGCCCCGTTGGTCGCCGGACGGTGCACGCATCGCGTTCGTACGTTTCGGTGATGCGTATTCTGATCTGTACGTTGCCCGGAGCGATGGTCAGGGTATCACCCAGCTGACACGGAACCAGCCATCGTTCACTCCCGGATCCTACCAGTATGTCCAGAACGCAGTCTGGGCACTGAGCCCAGCCTGGGCTCCGGACGGCACGACCATCGTGTACGTTTCGGACCTCAATTCGCTCAAGAACTTCCTCTGGTTGATTCCGGCTGATGGCGGTACACCCCAACGCATCGAAGCATCGACACGCCTCGGCGACAATGTCGATCAGCCTGCCTTCTCGCCAGACGGCACGCGGATCGTTTTCGTGCACCGTGTCACGCGTGAGGATGGCCTACAACGGCGGACCGACCTGTGGATCGTCGACCTGCGTACAGGTGAACTGACGCCGCTCGTCGAAGGCGGTGACGGCCAATACGCGCCAGCGTGGTCACCCGATGGACAGTGGATCGCCTACGTCGGCCGGCACGGCGAGGCGAATGATTTGTATGTCGTTCCAGCGAGCGGCGGACAGCCGGTACAGCTCACCTCAACAGGTCTGGTTGCCACTCCCACATGGTCACCGGATGGCCGCTTCATCGCCTTCCTCCAGGTCGACGGAGCCGATTTCGCGGTGTACGCGATCGAGTTTTCCATCGGAGCGGACGGTACCCCACGCACGAGCGAGCCCAAGAAGCTCTTCGCTGTCAACGGTATCGATGCCGTGTCGGGTCTTTCCTGGACCCGGTGATCGGTGCGAGCGGCGGGACAGCACCAGATCGGACTCGACCGAGGAGACGAACGGAAGACACGCTGCGCCTCACCGAGCGGGTGCACTGGTCGAGAACCGACACGATCCGCCCTTCGCACCACGCTGCTCGAGCGGGCTCGGTCGAACGGGCCTCGTCCAAGCGGTCTCCACGTCGCTCACTGAGAGTACGGCATAAGGGTCAAGCAGTCTCTCGCCACCGAGGGATCCGAGAACGCATACTTGAAAGTGACGATCGCCGAGCGGGGATGGCGGAACGGCAGACGCAGCCGTCTTAAAAACGGCAGGGAAGACCTCCCGTGCGGGTTCGAATCCCGCTCCCCGCACCGCACCACCGAGTCGAATGAGCGTGGTCCAATTGTGGTCGAACACCTGTACGAACCCCCCGCCGGCGACACGGCCAGCGGGGGCGATCGGCTAGGCTTACCAGTGCCGGGTCAGCTCTGCCCTGACCTGGCCATGTCCCGGCACTGCTCCACCAGCGGCCGGGATGTTTTTCCCCTGATAGCGTGGTTCTGATCCAATCAACACGTCTCGTCCAAGAGAAGAGGGACCGATCGTCAACTATCGAGACGCGTGAAACGGAACGGTGGCACCCTCACCAGCCCGGGGCGCGCTCAGAAGGGAAAAAACGGTCTAGCTCCACCGCTCTTCATCGACACCGGTCGTGATGGCACGGAGCCAGGCATCCGTCGGGCTATCATCCGCTCCGGCTGCCGCCAGGTTTTCATCGGCTTGACGTTGTGGTGAGAACTACTCGTTTCGCAGCCGCCCAGTGGACGGGTTCGGTCAAACCAGTGGTACGTCTCCTCGGCTGCTCTCAGGCACACGCAGCGAAGACATTGCGCGACCGGCTAGCCAGCGATACACCGCAGCTTATTCCGCATCGTTGGCACTGCGCACCTCATCGGAGGAGGTATCCAGTAGCACCACGCTGACCGGTGTGTCCGAGCTCTACGAGTGAAGCATGAGCAGTGGTCTACTCTCTCATGCTCGAGCCAGTGCAGACGATTGTCGACGAGTGGAAGCGCTGAGGATGTCAGAGTGCCAGACACGAGAGAGGGGGAACAGCCGATCGTTCGCGAGAAGTCGTCTCTCCTGAGAGATCGGAACTGTATCACCCAACAGCGATGACCGGTGACCGCCTCGTGACTGCCTGCGGTGATTTCGGGGTAGCGAGGATGCCGCGGCATCAATGGAGGCACAACAAGAAATTCCCCGGTACGACCGGGGAATCGGAGCGGAAGACGGGATTCGAACCCGCGACCTCCTCCTTGGCAAGGAGGTGCTCTACCAGCTGAGCCACTTCCGCATTTTCCTTGTTGGGCGGCTCCTCACCACCCTTGCACCCCATAGTATAGGCACCCATCACGCCGCTGTCAAGGATCAGCACCCGAAGTGCCCCACCAACCACGGTCGATCACTGCCACACTCCATGCGAGCTTCCTCGATCGCCGGAAGTCGTCAGCTCACTCCCTTCAGTCGGATTGCGAGCCGGGCGACTCTGGGATCGTCGGTGCGGTCGAGACCAACTGTTGGTCACCCTGCTCCTGGAGCAGCGAGCGCTCAGCTAATGCCAGGAGTTCTTCGCGAGGAAGGAGCACCGGATGTTCCGCGAGTTCCATCGGCTCGAGCAAACGTCGCGGTGGCACCGCATAGACATGGTGCGCTGGCACCGAGACGAGTTCCATTTCCGGATACCGAAGGGCAGTCAGGCGGTTGCCGTACACACACCCGGTATCGAGATTGATGGTTCGGTTGATCCACACCGCATCGGTTACTGGTGTATGGCCGTAGACCACGTACGCTCGCCCTCGATACTCGCGCGCCCAGTTTACCCGGATCGGCAGTCCGCGCTCGTCGACTTCACCAGAGGTAACACCGAAGAGCGCGATCCGACGCACAACCGGTGAATCCCGCCCATGGTACTCTTCCGGCAATCCCGCATGGGCAACGACGAGACGTCCCCCGTCCAAAACCAGGTGATGCGGAAGACGCAGGAGGAAGTTGCGCACGCGCTGCTTGAACTCATGCGACTCGGTTTCGATTTGCTCCACGGTGACCTCGAAACCATGTGCGATTCGTACCGTGTGCCCTTCGAGATAGCGCAGCAACTTTCGGTCATGATTACCCAGAACCACAGCGGCCCGACCACGCCCGCAGGCAGCCATGACCAGACGCAACACCGGGACGATCTTCGGTCCGCGATCGACCAGATCGCCGACGAAGAGCAGTCGTCGCCCCTCCGGATGCAGCAACTGATAGTGGACCTCCCCCGAACGTGTCCGCTGCTCTGCGACGCGATATCCGAGCCGTTCCAAGAGCTCGACCAGTTCGTCGAAGCACCCATGAACGTCACCGACAATGTCGAACGGACCACGCCACCATCGCCGGTCACACTGCAGCGGTCGGCGGACAACGACTGCTCGTGCCGCCTCCTGCGGATTTTTGAGCCAGTAGCGGCGCTGGAACGGCTCTTCTCGTAAGGCCGCTCGACTTTCGTCCAGTTGTCGAACTTGTCGTTCGATGACGGCCTCACCGACATGCCGACCGGTCCGTTGGCGGTCGTGAGCGATATAGACCTCTTTCGGATAGTCGAAGATGATCGCGACACAGGGTACGTGATACCGGCGGGCCAGCTCGAGCAATGGAAGACGCGACTCGCGGCGCGTATTGGTCGCATCGATGACCGTCAACCGACCGCGACGCAAGCGAGCTTCCGCGACTTGATGCAGGATCTGGAACGCTTCCCGGGTCGCTGACTGGTCCGTTTCATCGTCAGCGATCATCGCCCGGAAGGCATCGGACGAGAGGATTTCGGTGGGGCGGAAGTGCGCGTGAGCGAACGTCGACTTTCCCGCACCGGAAGGGCCGATCAGCAGAACGAGCGAAAGAGCTGGAATAACGATCCGTCGGCTCCGGTCGTCCGTTACACTTCGCTCCGAATCCACAGGGCGCTCCACGAGGGCCCACCTCCAGCCGCCCGCAAATGGTACTACGCAGCACCTGGCGTTCGTGTGGGTGCACCGCTACAATTGAGTGTGACGGGGGCCTGTAGCTCAGCGGCAGAGCACGAGGCTCATAACCTCAGGGTCGTAGGTTCGAATCCTACCAGGCCCACCGCGGGATGTTTCCCGACGCTGTAGATGCGAGGTGAGGATGACGCGAGTAGAACAGGAAGTTCGCTTGACACCACACGAGATCGCTCGAGTCGCCGCCGAATCAGCGGCCGATGCTCTCGCAAGCGACATTCAGGTGCTCGACCTCACTGCGCTGACCCCGTTCTTCGATCTCTTCGTCGTCTGCACTGCCGACAACACCCGGCAGCTCCGTGCACTCGTGTCGCATATTACTAACGCACTCGACGACGTCGGGGTCAACGTCCACGCCGTCGAGGGCGAGGCGGAATCCGGGTGGGTGATCTTGGATTACGGCTCCGTCATGATTCACTTGTTCACGCCGGAGCAGCGAGCGTACTACCGGCTTGAAGACCACTGGGCAGCCGCCCAGCGCGTGCTCGTCATTCAGTGAGAGGGGCGACCGATGCGACTGCCTCCGACACGCAGCTGGGCATTTCTCTTCGTCGGTTTCGCTCTGGGTACAGCGAGCGGCGTAACGATCAGTCTTCTCTTCACGCGGCCTATCCGGCGGTTGCGCGGTACATCCCGGCCACCGGATCCGGCCGTTTTCCTTCAATAAGTTAAGTCGCGCGCCGCGCGCGTTCGAGTTCTCGCTCGAAGCGCTCCTGGTCGACGAGACAGCGCGCAGCCCAGGGTACGGCTTCTAGTCGCTCGCGCTCGATCGGACGCCCGCAGTCGACGCAGATACCATAGGTACCTTGTTCCAACCGTCGGAGCGCGAGGGCGATTTCGTGCAGCTCTTCTTCGATAGTTCGGAGCACTGTTTGATCGTACTCGGCCATCGTGACGTCGGTCGCCGCGTCGGCCGGGTGCGTCGCTACTGTGCCCTCTTCAGCCTGACTGCGCCCTTCTGCAGCCAGCGCGCGACGCAAGTCCTCCCGTTGCCGTTCTAGCTCAGTACGCCGGGATATCAGCCGCTGGCGGATCGACTCGAGCCATGCTGGATCGAACACCTGACCCATCGAGTGCTTCCCTTCACTCCTCCGTCCCCGCAGAACCATGCAGGACCTCAGTCATCAACCGCAGTTCGTCCCGAACGTAACGGGTGATCAGAAAGCGTTCGCGCACCCGCTGACGTCCGCGCTGGCCGAGGGCGCGTGCCAGCTCGCGATCGGTCAGCAGTTGGACTACGCGTTCGACGAACGCATCGTCATCCTCTGGAGGAACGAGAAAGCCACCGATACCGTCCTCCATTTGCAGCGTAATTCCGCCGCTCCGCCCGGCTACGACCGGGGTCTCCTTCCACAACGCCTCGCTCACGACCAGACCGAAACCTTCCCGAATCGACTTCTGAATGACCACCCACGCACAATGTTGGAACGCGTTCACTTCGACAAAACTGATGCCAGTTATGTTCGTCCCGACCAGGATATCCGGATCCTGTTCCGCTTCCGCGCGCACCTGCTCATACAGTCGCCAGCCTTCTGGATCATCCAGTGCCATCGACCCGATGAGCGCGAGCTGCAAACCAGGAACTCGTTCACGCGCCCGCCGGAAGACGCGAATCACGCCGAATGGATCCTTCCAAGGATCATAACGGGAAACTTGCACGAGCAGCGGGCGCCCCGCCTCCACCCCATGCCAGGTGACGATACGGCGGCACAGCATGGCTGCGAGTGGCAGGTTTTTCGGGCTCAAGGGATCGATCCCGGGCGGAAACGTGACAACTTTCCGCGCCTGTAACGCGGGCAAGACGAATTCCGGCATCGTGAACACGTACGCATCGTAGCCATCTAACCAGCGAAGCAAAAACGCTTCCGCAGCGGGATCCGGCTGAGACGTATCGATGTGGCAACGCCAAATCCAGCGCGCTTCCACATGGCTGGCGAGCTGTCGGAGGGCAGCCGGTTGCGGGTCGTGCACCACGATGACATCGTACTCGCGCGGAAGAGTGGCGGCATTCGCACGACTGTTGAGTTCATAGATCTCCTCGAATTCGGCACTCGGCAGGAACGGAGCCCCCTGGAGCCCGTTATGCAGACTCTTCGTCACCTCGAAGAAGCGGTTGTTCCCCGCGATGACGAACCAGTCCACCGCCAAGCCGAGCCCTCGTTCCAGAGCGACGGCTGAGCGTAAGAGTTCCGATACCCCACCACCATATGGTGTCGCATTGATATGGGCGATTCGTATTCCTCGAAGATTCCGAGCACGCGAAAGGCATTCTTCTATCTGCTCGGTCGGCGCAGTGTCTTGATACGCTTCCGGCGCAACCGGGGCCAGGTGGACACGGCGCAGCATCGTCACAGCCCCTCACGTGCGCGCACAGTCCGCTCAGCCTCAGTTTGCCGGCTCGCCAGCCGTGCGCTCAGGCGCACCGGATAGGTTCCAGCTGGATCGAGTCTGCGGAACCACGACGGGAAACGCTCCATCTCGCGCCGGTGATGCTGGCGAAGTTCCTCGAGAGTGGGGAGTTCGACGATCTCCCCTCGGCGCATGACCGGATGCAAGAGCGGAATCCAGTCCGCCCCGGGCGGTGGTTCTTCCCGGAGGGCGATCAGATCCTCGACGTATGCCCCATTTTGACCGACCCGACGCCATACCTGTTTTGCCCCGACAAGCGTTCGTTTTCCGGTGCTGAGCTTGAGCGTCGGCTGACCATCGTACTCGACGAGCTTATAGGCCATGTCCGCCAATGGCGCATCGGCCGACGTGCCGAGTTTCGATCCGACGCCGAACCCATCGATCGGCGCTCCGGCAGCTTCCAGCGCTGCGAGTTCGTATTCGTCGAGCCCCCCACTGGCGAAAATCTGGATCTCCGGAAATCCAGCTCGGTCGAGGATTTCGCGAACGGCTCGGCTCAAGGAGACCAGATCACCGCTGTCGAGTCGAACAGCACGAACACGCCTGCCTTCCTGCGCCAGCTCGCGTGCGACGATCACCGCATGCTCAGCACCACGCAGCGTATCGTAGGTATCGATCAGGAGAATAGGATCACCAGGGTACGTCCGTGCGAAGGCGCGAAACGCCTCCAGCTCGCTCGGGAATGACTCGATGTACGAATGCGCGACCGTACCACTCACCGGAATACCGTACCGCGCCCCGGCCAGAACGTCGCTCGTCGCGGCAAAGCCAGCCAGATATGCCGCCCGTGCAGCGGCCAAACCCGCCTCGAGGCTGGGCGTGCGGCGCAAGCCGAAATCGACGAGTACCTTCCCAGGTGCAGCGAGAACGCACCGTGCTGCCTTCGTCGCGACCAGTGTCGGGTAGTGGATCGCATTGAGTACGAGCGTCTCGATGAGCTGGGCCTGCTCGATCGGTGCCTCGACCTCCAGAATCGGTTCCTCTGGAAAGATCACCGTTCCTTCGCGAACGGCCCAGATGTCGCCCTCGAAGCGGAAATGACGGAGCGACTCGACGAATTCCGGACGAAGCATCGGTAGCGTGCGGAGGAAGGCTCGCGCTTCGTCATCGAACGTTAACCGCTGTATTCGCTCGAGCAGTTCGTTCACACCGGCAACGACGAAGAAATGGCGATGCGGCGGAAACTTCCGGATGAACAGGCTGAAGACCGCCCGGCCGCTTTTGCCGAGCACGTGGTAGCTCGATGCCATTGTCAGTTCATACAGGTCGGTCGAGAGTGCGATCTCATATGGCGTCGGACTCATTGCGCCTCCAGCCATGCCCAGCATTACGCCTCGAGCTCTTGCCGCCGTTCGCGCAGGAGATCGGCTAGGAACGCTCGACTCGCCTCGACGATTCGGCCAACCTGATCCACCGCAAGGCCTTCGGTGAGTGCGATCTGTTCGTCCGTCCAACCATCGACCTTAAGTAAGAAGACTTCGCGCCAGGTCTCGGGGAGTCGATCCAACGCTTCATCCAGGATGCGCTGCGTTTCTTCCGCCAAGACGACCTGCTCCGGAATCTCGGCCTTGGGATCCGCCAGGATGTCGATCAAGCGAACGACTTGATCCGGCCATTCATCGCCCTGGTACCCGACTGGCTCTTCGAGAGACCGTTCGTGCTCGATCCGTCGTCGCTCTTGATCGACCAGTTGGCGCACCGTTCTCCGAGCCGTTCGCCGCAGCCATCGGAACAGGCCACGTTCCGGTGCCTCGCGCCAGTGTTGGAGGGCGCGCACGAGGACCGTGTCGGTCACTTCCTCGTCGTTCAACATGCCGGACGGAAGAACGCCGAACGCCACGTAGCGCCCGATTTCCCGACGAACGAAGCGACGGAGTGGTCGATAGTGATCCACGATCTGCTGGACCAACCACTCTCGGCGAGTCGGTGCTCCCCCTCCCTCTTCTCCCAGTTTCCGGAGATGCTCCTCGATCCGCGTCAACAACCGCTCTCGTTCGTTTTCCATCGGGCCTGACACGCTCATCGCTCGCCTCCGGGCTCCGACCCACCGGACTCGCTTTCTCCAGCCTCCTCCGGCATACCGACTGGTGGCTTGGCCAAACTCGGGTGCTGCCGAGCACGACGGATGAACGGTTCTTGGCGCCACTTCGCTACTTGGCGCTCGACCTCGTCGTAGAGGTCAGCGAACGCATCGCGCAAGGCCTGGGCAGGGTTCTGGCCCTCACCGCGAGCAACGATGTCTGGCCCCGGAATGCGCAGATGCAACTTGGCAACGTACGTGCCGCTCCTTTGCAGGTGCTCCATCGTGATGTCGAGCATCTTCAGATCATCTTCCAAATCGGCAAGCTTCTTCTCGAGGATGCGAATTTCCCGCTCGACGATAGGCGCAACCTTATCCTGGCTGACACCGAGATCGTGGTATCGAATCCGCATTGTCTTTTCCCTCCGTCTTCTTCCCCCACCGGTTACGGCCGGTATCGTGCCTTGAGGATACAATGTCCGTGTGCAACTGCCGATCTTCCCTCACGCACGATCGAGAGGTATCCTTGACCATGTCGGGTTCATGGCATTTGGGAGGGAGTGCACGCGATGAGCATCACAGCGTGGAATCCGTGGCGCGAGCTGGAAACGATGCGGGAGCGTATCGATCGGCTGTTCGGTGAGCTGGCACGCTGGCGCGGCGAGGAGGAAATCGGAATCCCGATCGACCTCCAAGAAACCGATGATGCGATCATCGTGCGCGCCTCAGTGCCTGGTGTCAAGCCCGAGGATATTTCGGTCGAGATCCGCCAGGGCGTCCTCACGATACGTGCCGAGAGCCGCGAGGAACGTGAGGAAACGCGAGGGAAGTGGCACGTGCGCGAACGGCGTGTCGGGAGCGCCTACCGTGCCATTACCCTACCTGTCCCCGTTCGCGAAGACGAGGCCCAGGCAATGTACCAGCACGGCGTGCTCGAAATTCGCATTCCCAAGGCAGAATCGGCAGAACGGCGACGAATACCGGTTCAGGTCCGTTCGTAACGATCCGAGAGGGAACAGCGACCCGAGAGGGACCCCCCTCTCGGGTCATTCGATCAATACCTGGCGCGCGCCTCCGGCACCACATCCTCGCCCATGCAGCTCAAGCAGTGCCCGAGCACCTGAAGCACCTGCCCTCTCGGTGAACCTTCTCGGTAAACCGTCACCCCCTTGCATGCGAGCTCGTGCGCGAGCAAAAAGGCCCGCCGCACGTCGTCGCGTGTCGCCTCGTACGGCATATTGATCGTCTTACTGACCGCGTTCTCGACGTGCCGTTGGATCGCTGCTTGGACGCGAATATGCTCTTCGGGAGAAATCTCGGTCGCAACCCGAAAAAGTCTGCGAAGCTCTTCAGGAAGATCGGTCCGATGCCCGATGCGTCCGGTCAGCTCGATTTCTCGGAGAAGACTCGGATCGTGTATCCCCAGCCGCGAGAGTTCGCGTAGCAAGAGTGGATGCGGCTCGACGATCCCGACGAACTCGCCCACATGTTGATAGGCAAGGGCATAGAGCGGTTCGATACCACTACTGCAGCCGGCGATAATCGAGATACTCCCGGTCGGTGCCACTGTCGTCACGGTTGCATTGCGTCGCGGTGGTTCGCCTCGCTCAGCATAGCGGCTGAGCGGAAAATTCGGGAAAGGTCCGCGCTCCTGCGCGATTTCGCGACTCGCCTCGACCGCAGCTTCCTGGACGATACGCATGACCCGATCGGCAACGGCGATCGATTCGTCCGAGCCATACGGTATACGCAGAAAGAGCAAGAGGTCGGCAAACCCCATGATTCCGAGTCCGACTTTTCGGTTCGCCCGACAAATTGCTTCGATCTCGCGCTTCGGATAGCGGGAAACTTCGACCATGTTGTCGAGGAAACGCAAGGCGAGTCGCGCAGCCCGCCGCAGCTCGTCTTCATCCAAATACACGCCCCCCTCCTGTTCGACGACGAACGCTTTCAAGTTCAGCGACCCGAGAACGCACGCTTCCCACGGCAGCAGGGGAACCTCACCACATGGATTGGTCGCCTCGAGGGGTCCCAATGCTGGGAGCGGGTTGTCACGTTGAATCCGATCGAAGAACAAGAGTCCAGGATCACCCACTTCCCAGGCAGCATCGACCATTTCGTCGAACAGGTCACCGGCATTCACCCGGCTGAACGGCGCACCCGTGCGGGGATTGATGAGGTCGATCTCCTTGCGCGCACGCGCCGCCTCCAGAAACGTATCCGTAACGAGGACAGAGAAGTTGAAACGCGAGAACAACGCTGGATTGCGCTTGGCATTGATGAACTCGCGCACATCCGGGTGATCGCACCGCAGGACCGCCATGTTCGCCCCACCGCGCACACTCTCAGTAGCGATCACATCACTCGCCGTATCGAAAACCCGGATAAAGGACACCGCACCGGATGACGGTCGGCGTGTCGACCGAACCAGGTCGCCCCGCGGTCGCAGATGGGAAAACGAAAACCCAGTGCCGCCACCAGTCTGTTGAATTTTGGCAGCGTCGCGTACCGCGCCGAATATGCCGTCCAACGAATCCGGAACCGGGAGAACGAAACAGGCGAACAGTTGCCCGAGTTCGGTTCCAGCATTGATGAGTGCAGGGGTATTTGGTAAAAAACGAAGCGATGTCAGCAATCGGTAGAACTCCTCCGCCACCTCTTCGCTCCGCCGACCGTTCGCAAAGGCATCCTCCGCTGCAGCGACCGCTCGTGCGACACGCCAGAAGAGTTCCTCTTCACTCTCGATAACTCGGCCTTGGTCGTCCCGACGCAAGTAGCGCATGCGAAGCAGCGCGCGGGCTGACTCAGTGAGCGGCACCGTCATGATCGCACCTCCTGAATTCGTCCAAACCCGTACAGTATGATGCAGCATGCACGTCTCGCAGGCGTCTTTCGCCACCGCTCAGGAGTCGTGTCTGGACCGAACCGACGTCGTACCGACGCGAGCACTATCGAACCGGAACGAACGACCATCGAGAGAACTCAGGGAGTAGCGCATGCGCGTGATCGTGCTCGGAGGCAGTGCCGCGTGTCCGAACCCGCGACAAGGTTGCAGCGGGTATCTCGTCTCGGACGGTACGATCAACCTCCTGCTCGATTGTGGACCGGGGATCATCCCCGAACTTCTCGCCCACGTGAGCCTCGACGATCTCTACGGGATCCTGCTCTCGCATCTCCACCAGGATCACATGCTCGACCTCATTCCGCTGCGTTACGGGCTCAAATACGCCCCAGGCTTACGGCGACGGCACCTTCCCGTTTGGATCCCGCCTGGCGGGCGGGCTTTCTTCGACGCGCTCGGACTCACGCTGGCCCACGACAGCGACGGACAAACGTCTTTTTTCGAGGAAACCTATGAGTTTCTCGAGTTCGACCCGACTGCGCCACTCGCCCTGGAACAGTGGCACATCCGCTTTCATCGAACCCGTCATTGGATCCCGTGCTGGGCGATGCGACTGGAGATTCCAGGAAGAGGGACCATCGCATACACCGCTGACACGGGCTGGGATGAACAGCTCGTGTCGTTTCTCCGCGGCGCTGACCTTCTGATCATCGAAGCCACTCTACCGGACGATGCGTCACCTGCAGAACGTGAAGGGCACCTCACGATCAGTGAAGCTGGTCGGATGGCGACACTCATCGAGGCTCGACAGGTCGTTCTGACACACTACTGGTCGAACAACAACTTTGCGCTGCAGCTTGCCGCTGCGGTACGGGAGTTCGGTAAACCGGTGGAGATCGCTCGACCGGGACTGGTTTTGGAACTCACGGAGAGGACCTCGCCATGACTGTGTTCACCGTACCCGGCTTCGCTGTCGGGCACTGGACACATCCGACTGGACGAACCGGCTGTACCGTGATCCTCGCTGAACGACCTGCTGTCGCTGTTCGCGATGTGCGCGGCGGTGCTCCGGGAACACGCGAGACCGACCTCTTGACCGCTGGTAGCCTCGTCCGGCGAGTCGATGCCGTTCTGTTGACAGGCGGGAGCGCTTTCGGTCTCGCGGCAGCAGAGGGAGTGGTACGCTGGCTCCGCGAGCGTGGTCAGGGCTTTCCGACACCGGTGTTTCCCGTTCCGATCGTCACTGCGGCCGTCGTCTATGACTTGAGCGGGCCTGACCTCGTGTATCCGGATGCCGATGCCGGTTACGCCGCCTGCTCGGCCGCACGACCCGATGGTTGGCAGAACGGTCGTTTCGGCGCTGGAGCAGGAACCACCGTCGGGAAGGTTTTCGGCCGAGAGGGCGCCACCCCGACCGGCATCGGAACGCATTTCCTTGCAGTCGAGGGCGGTCATCTCGCGGCACTCGCTGTTGTCAATGCCCTTGGAGATATCATCGATCCGGCAACCGGCCGGATCGTCGCCGGTGTCCGCACTCAGGACAGTGGTTGGCGCGATAGCCGGGAAGCGATCTTGCGTATCCCTCTACCCGACTTTGAAGCCGCAACGAACACGACACTCGTCGTGGTCGTGACCGACCTCGCGCTCGATTACCACGCCCTGACACGCATGGCGATCGCAGCCCACGACGCGCTGGCACGCGTCATCCGTCCAGCCCACACCATCTTCGACGGCGATACGGTCTTCGTTCTCGCACGCGACGAAGCGCCGACACCACCAACACGCATCCTCAAAGTCGCTACGGCAACCGAAGTTGCGGTGGAGCAGGCTCTGCTCGCGAGCGTCCCTCCCCTATGACTATGACCTGACAGCATCAGCTCCGATCGTCACGTGCTACACTGTCGCCGTACCACGCGGTCGTCTTTCGACGAGTGCAAGGGGCATCGATGCAGGTTTTGTTCTCCACCGGCTCGCTTCCGTGGTTGCCGCTGAACGAACGCTTTCGGATTATCGCCGCTGCTGGTGCGGACGGCATTGAGCTGCTTCTGACGCCCCACTTGATCCATCGCGATCCCTTCGGATTAGCCCAACGCGCACGGGATTTCGGTGTGCCGATCCGCGCTGTGCACGCCGTCCTCGCACCATGGCGGGATTGCACAACGAGCGAACTCCGCGATTCCGTGCACTTCGCGCAGACGCTTCCCGACTGTACAGTGGTCGTCGTTCATCCTCCTCGACCAATTGCCCATGCGCATTACTGGCTACGCGCGTTGCAAGCCGCTCGGATGGAGAGGGATGCCCGACTGAAGGTTGGCGTCGAGATTCTCGGACAACACACCGCAACGGACCGTCCCGCGCCGTATGATTCGATCGAGCTTTTCCTTCGTTTCGTCGAGGAATGGGATCTCGCGATCACGTTCGATACAGCACACGCTGCGAGCCTCGGTTGGGATCTCGTGCCATCGCTGCACTCTTGCCTACCGCGTCTCGCACACGTGCACCTGAGCGATGCACACGACCGCGATTTCAAGTTCGCGCTTGCCAATGCCCTGCTGCGCGACCATCGGCTCCCGGGTAGCGGCCGGTTGGCACTCGGCTCCGTTCTTCGTACGCTCCGATCGTCGGGGTATGCCAGATCGCTCACCCTGGAATTGAGTCCGGTTCCACTTTTTGCCGTCCGTCCGCGGCTGATCGTTCAACGACTCGCGGGAGCGATCGCGGCTGTCCGACAGTGGCTCAACGATCCACGCGATCCTTCGCCCTCCTCGATACCGGGCAGCACTCCGGAAACGAACTGAGGCGCGTGCTTGCGCCTCAGCGAGGGGAACTGATATCACACAACGACACAGTGCCGGGCCTAGCCGCGCCGGTTTAGCGCTTCGTGTACTGCGGCGCCTTTCGAGCACGCTTGAGACCTGGCTTCTTGCGCTCCTTCATGCGCGGATCGCGCGTGAGCAAACCGGCGCGCTTGAGTACCGGCCGTAGGTCAGGGTTGTATCGAAGAAGAGCTCGCGCCACACCGTGGCGAATCGCACCAGCTTGGCCAGAAAGTCCACCACCGACGACGCGCGCCCGGATATCGAAATGGTCCTGCAATCCGGTCAGGCGCAGAGGCTCGGTGATCATGACGTAATAGAGGAGGCGGTTTCCAAAGTACTGGTCGGCCGGCCGACCGTTGACGATGATCTGACCGGTACCCGGATAGAGGCGGACACGTGCCACCGCTGTTTTGCGGCGCCCGAGCCCGTAGTAATACACGAGTTTCGTGTGCGCTGTCTGCTGCGTTCGGGCCGCTTCGACCACGTCGCTCACGCTCCTCTCTGACCTCAGGCCTCGATGTTCAGGACTTCAGGCTTTTGTGCCGCATGGGGATGATTCGGGCCTGCATAGACCTTCAGCTTCTTGAAGAGCTTCCGGCCCATCGGACCCTTCGGTAACATCCGTCGCACAGCCAGTTCGATGGGACGGGTCGGGTGCTTCTGGATCATTTCCCGGAAGGTCATCAACCGCAGACCACCGGGGTACTGCGAGTGCCGCCAGTAGATCTTGTCGCGTTCCTTCGTCCCAGCCAAGCGTACCTTTTCTGCATTGATCACGATCACGAAGTCACCGACATCGACATGCGGTGTGTACTGTGGCTTGTGTTTCCCACGGAGGATCGCTGCGATCTGGCTTGCCAGGCGGCCCAGTCGCTTCCCCTCGGCATCGACGACCCACCACTTGCGCTCGACCTCGCCTGGCTTCGCCACGTAGGTTCGCTGCAGGTACTTGCGCTTTTGCGCCTTGACCGTCATCGCTGTCCGCTCCCCGATTCGTTGCCTGAATCATCGCTCTCTGCCCGTTCCGCTCGCGTGCTCAGTGAATCGCTGTTCACCGAGATCCTCCGGATAGCGGACTCGCCAGAGAACGAGCCCGCTCGGTGGTGCCGGAGGCGGTGCGAGCCGTCGGTCGTGCCGAGCGAGCAGCTCCGAAATCCAATCCGGCGGCTCCATCCCGCTTCCCACTCGCACGAGTGCGGCAACCATGGTGCGCACCATTTGGGGAAGGAAGCCATTCGCCCTGACACGGTATTCCAACAACAGTGCCTCACGCTCGTGCCGTTCGACCGCCGGTTCCAGAACGTGCCATTCCGAGACCGTGATCGTGCGTATGCGCGGAGTGGTCGCCTTCGGCCCCCCCATACCGTGACCCGCAAATGACCGAAAGTCATGCGCCCCGAGAAACAACCTGGCCGCACGCTGGAGAAGGCCCATATCCAGGTCCCCGGGGTAGGTCCACACGAAGCGGCGCAGAAGCAGCGGCGGGCGCTTTCCCAACCAGATGCGGTACCGGTACTCTCGGTCGATGGCCCAGCGACGAGCATGGAAGCCAGGAACCGCGACCGTGGCGCGGAAGACGACGACATCCTCCGGAAGCCAGGCCCGTAGCGCCCGAGCCAGGGTCGCTTCTCCATGTCGCCACGGCAAGTCACAGCTCGCCACTTGTCCGACCGCATGGACTCCGGCATCCGTCCGCCCAGCCAATGCCGTCCGAACCGGTTGGCCCGCAAGCTGCGCCAAGGCTTCTTCGAGCACGCCTTGGACAGTTCGCAATCCTGGCTGCCGTTGGGAACCACTGAAAGCCGTCCCCTCGTAGCCGAAGTCGATGCGATAGCGCTGAACTTCCATGCTCGCGTCATCGCTGGTACCGTCAGGCGACGAACTCGATCAGCGCGAGCGGCGCTCCGTCTCCGCGTCGCTGACCGATCCGATAGATGCGGGTATAGCCTCCGGGTTGCCCCACGAACCGCGGTGCGATAACCTCGAAGAGCTTCGCGACTGCTCGTTCATCACCGAGCCGTGCCCGCGCGAGACGTCGGTGATAATCCGTGTCCTCCCGAGCCAGTGTGACGAGCTTCTCGACGATCGGCTGCACCGCCTTCGCTTTCGCCAGAGTTGTCGTCATACGCTCGTGGAGAATCAGCGACACGGCGAGATTGCGGAAGAGGTTCTTCCGCGCATTGGTTCGGCGGCCGAATTTCCGCCCTCCCTTACGATGTCGCACGGTTACTCCTCCTCGCTCTCACCGGCACTGACACTCACCTCGGGAATCGCTCCGGTGAAGAGCGGTCCCTCAGTGTAGCCGTTTTCCTGTAACCGCTCCCGGAGCTCCTGTAACGCTCGGGGGCCGAAATTGCGAATACCCAGGAGTTGATCCGGGCGCATCTGGAGCACTTGGCTGACTCGCTCGATACCCCGAGCGCGCAGCGCGTTCAGCACACGCTGCGACAGCCCGATCTCCGAAAGAAGTCGCGAATCATCCACGTGCGATGGTCCCCACTCTTCAGTCGGTTCCTCGGTCCTCTCGCTCTCGAACTCGGCGATCCATCTGGCATGCTGCACGAGAATCCGTGCAGCTTCGATCAGCGCTTTCTGTGGCTCGACCGTTCCGTCGGTCACGATTTCCAGGATCAAACGGTCATAGTCCGTCGCACCACCAACCCGGGTGTGTTCGACGACATAGTTGACCTTGAGGATCGGTGTAAAGATGGCATCGATCGGAATCTCTCCGATCGAACGGATCTCTTGCGCCTCAGCTGGCAGATAACCGCGGCCACGCCCGATCCAGAGATCCATCTCCAATCGAGCGTCATCGTTATCCAAGGTCGCAATGACATGGTCGGGATTCACGACCTCGACTTCCGCCGGCCAATCGATATCGCCAGCTCGCACCACCCCTTCGCCTTGCGCGAAGAGCGTCGCACGCGCTTCGCGGAACTCCGTCAAAGCGCGCAAGCGAACGCCCTTGAGGTTGAGCACAATTTCAGTGACGTCCTCGCGCACACCCTCGATCGTTGAGAACTCGTGCCAGACGCCAGCGATGCGGATGCGCGTGATCGCAGCACCTGGCAACGAGCGCAAAAGGATGCGCCGCAAGGCGTTTCCGAGCGTCGTACCGTACCCTGGGTCGAGTGGCTCGACGACGAACCGCCCGTAGGTCGGTGCCGCATGAGTCTGGATTACTCGCGGTCGTGCAAAGTCGAGCACGAATCTCGCCTCCCCGCTCAGCGTCGGTATGCATTACCGCCGGCTGTAGTACTCAACGATGAGCTGCGTATTGACCGGCGGGATATCGATTTCGTCGCGCGTCGGCAACCGCAAGACGCGCCCGCTCATCGTCTCCAGGTCGCGGCTCAACCAATCCGGCACAGACTTGTTCTTCGCCGTCTCCTCGAGCACCTTGAAATACTCGCGCCGGCGACTCTCCGGCCGTACGGCG
The DNA here is from genome assembly GCF_026241205.1 of Thermomicrobium sp. 4228-Ro. NCBI lineage: Bacteria > Pseudomonadati > Thermomicrobiota > Thermomicrobia > Thermomicrobiales > Thermomicrobiaceae > Thermomicrobium > Thermomicrobium sp. 4228-Ro. Next base: position 15,230 of record NZ_JAPFQM010000001.1, on the reverse strand, counting down.
ATGATGTCACCGGGGCGCACCAGATACGACGGGATATCCGTCTTCCGACCGTTCACCAGGAAATGACCATGGCGAACCAACTGGCGCGCCTGGCGACGGGAGTCGGCGAATCCGAGCCGATAGACGACGTTATCGAGCCTGGACTCGAGAATCTGCAGCAAGTTGTCGCCGGTCAGCCCCGGTCGCCGCGCTGCCTCGTTGTAGTGGCGCCGGAACTGTCGCTCAAGAATGCCATAGACCCTCTTCAACTTCTGCTTCTCGCGCAGCTGCAGTGCATACTCGGATGGCCGCCGAGCTGCACGCTGCATCGGTCCGTGTTGCCCCGGCGGGTAGTTCTTGTTCGGATGACGCTTCACGATCGGGCACTTCGGCCCGAAGCAGCGTTCACCCTTCAGATAGAGCTTCACACCCTCCCGCCGGCAGAGCCGACAGACAGGGCCGATATACCTTCCCATCGAACCTCCTCGTCCGCTTCCGTACTATGTTCGCCGACGCTTCGGTGGCCGGCACCCATTGTGTGGCACCGGCGTGATATCGGTGATCGACATGACCTGCAACCCCGCTGCCGCGAGCGCCCGGATGGCCATCTCCCGCCCAGCGCCGGCCCCCTTGACGAAGACGTCAACCTGCCGCATGCCGTGTTCCATAGCCTTGCGTACCGCGTTCTCAGCGGCGACCTGGGCAGCGTAGGGTGTGCTCTTGCGTGTCCCCTTGAAGCCGCTCGAGCCAGCGCTCGCCCAGGCGATCACATTCCCGTTCGGGTCCGTCATCGTGACGATCGTGTTGTTGAATGTCGCGTGGATGTAGGCACGCCCACGCGGCACATTCTTGCGCTCCCGCCGCCGCGGCCGTGCCCCACGCTGCGCTGCTCGTCTTCGATCGGCCATCCTCACCGCTCTCCTTCATACACGGCGCAATCGAGGCTTACGCCTGCTGCTTCGCCTTCTTCTTCACACCGATGCGCGGGCGCGGTCCCTTGCGGGTGCGCGCGTTGGTTCGCGTTCGCTGCCCGCGAACCGGCAAACCCATCCGGTGACGCAGTCCGCGATAACAACCGATGTCGATCAGTCGCTTGATGTTCATCGCGACTTGGCGCCGCAGGTCACCCTCGACGACCATCTCTTTCTCGATGATGTCACGCAGTCTTTGCACCTCGTCGTCCGTGAGATCCCGGACTTTGGTCCACGGATCGATGCCGGTTCGCTCCAGGATCTTCCGCGCCGTGGACCACCCGATCCCATAAATGAGGGTCAGTGCGTATTCGAGACGCTTGTCACGCGGCAGGTCGACACCTGCGATACGGGCCATCGCTCCCCCTCATCCCTGACGCTGCTTGTGCTTCGGATTCTCGCAGATTACCCGGACCACTCCGTGGCGTCGGATGATCCGGCACTTCGCACAGCGACGCTTCACCGACGCTGACACTTTCATCGTCCTCACCCCCTCGATGCTCTACTCTTCGCCGCGCGTCGGGCCGCGCAATCGATACGTGATCCGACCGCGCGTCAGGTCATACGGTGAAAGCTCTACACGAACTCGGTCACCTGGCAGGATCCGGATGAAATGCATGCGCAGTCGTCCAGCAACGTGCGCAAGCACTTCGTAGCCATTGTCCAGTTGCACCCGGAACATCGCGTTCGGTAATGCCTCGGTGACCGTTCCTTCTACCTCGATGACGTCCTTCTTCGGCACACGCCACCCCGCTCACGCGCGATCGACTCGCACGCATCACAAATGTGCAGTATACCATGTCCTCACGTGCACGTGAGCACCACCGGTCCCTCACGCGAGATCCACACGGTGTGTTCGTAGTGCGCTGCCAGACTCCCGTCAGCTGTCACGACCGTCCACCCGTCCCGCTTGACGCGAGTCGCACCACTTCCCGCGCTCACCATCGGTTCGACAGCGAGCGTCATCCCCTCGCGCAATCGGACACCGTGGCCAGGTGTACCCCAGTTGGGAACAGCTGGTTCCTCGTGCAATGTTCTCCCAATCCCGTGTCCTGTGTACCCCTCGATCACCGAAAAACCGTACTGTCGTACGACCGCCGCGATCGCTGCCCCGATGTCACCGAGATGAGCACCGACGGTGGCCACCGAGCATGCCGCCCAAAACGCCTCTTCAACAGCCTGTACCAGGCGCTCCGCAAGCACACTGCCGCGACCGACGATGACGCTGACCGCAGCATCGGCATGCAGCCCGCCCCACTCGACGCCCACATCGATTTTCAGGAGATCTCCTTCCCGGAGTCGCCGCTGACCCGGAATACCGTGCAAAACCTCATCGTTCACCGACGTGCAGATAGCCGCTGGGAAGCCACGGTAACCGAGAAAGGAGGGCGTACCGCCCTCGCGTGCGATCAGTTCTCGTGCTCGCGCGTCGAGCGCTGCGGTCGTCACGCTAGGGCGAGCCAGCGAGCGCAATTCGTCCAAGACTCGTGCCACGATCCTCCCGGCCCGCCGCATCCGCTCGATCTCGCTCGGTGACTTCAGGACGATCGACATCGGGCAGGATCGCCCAGTACCGGTTCCAGTGCCGAGAGAATCGCCTGCGTGACTTCGTCGATCGGTTGATTGCCGTCGATGTCCAGGACGAGACCTCGCTGGCGATAATATTCCAGGAGCGGTGCAGTCTGCTGCTCGTAGGTATCGAGTCGACGGGCGATCGCTTCCGGCGTATCGTCCGTGCGCTGCACGAGTGCTGCGCCGCACTGATCGCACAGTCCCTCCACGCGCGGGGGAGCGAAGACGCGATGATACGTCGCACCACACTGTGGGCAAATCAGCCGTCCGCTGAGTCGCTCGATCAGTACTGCACGCGGTACAGCCAAATGCACGACAGCGGCGATCGTGTCACCTCGGTCCTGGAGCACGCGATCGAGCGCCTCCGCTTGGGATCGATTACGCGGATACCCGTCCAAGAGTGCCCCGCGATAGTTCGGCATCGCTCGCTCGAGCTCATCGAGCCGCGACAGCAGGACCCGGAGCGTCACATCGTCCGGGACCAGCTCGCCTCGATCGTAGTAACTCCGTACCTCGCGCGCGAGATCGTCATCGCGCGTCATCAACTGGCGAAAGAGATCTCCAGTCGCAACATGCACGAGTCCGAGCGGTGCAGCGATTCGTGCCGCCTGCGTGCCCTTGCCGGATCCTTGTGGCCCGATCAGAATGACGTGACACCGCCCTGCCACACGCCCCCCTAGCGGATGAAACCCTCGTAATTCCGCATGAGTAGTTGTGCCTCGAGCTGTCGCATCGTGTCGATCGCCACCCCGACCACGATCAACAGCGAGGTCGAACTCAGAAACAGCACCGTCACACCCGTGATTTTCGCTACGAGGTAGGGCATTACTGCAATCACACCGAGAAAGAGCGCACCGATGAGAGTGATACGCATCAACACCTTGGTGAGATACTCATCGGTCGCCCGACCAGGGCGAATGCCAGGAATGAAGGCTCCTTGACGCTGCAGTGTTTCAGCGATGTTCTGCTGCTGAAAGAGAATCAACGTGTAGAAGTACGTGAACGCGACCACCATCACGAAGTACGCAATCTGATAGGGCAAACTGTTCGGATCGAATACCCGTGCTAGCCCGTTGGCCAGATCGCGCAACCACCCGATTTCCGAAGTTGCGAGGAAGTTGGCAACCATGCCAGGAAGCAGCAGGATCGAAATCGCAAAGATGAGCGGAATCATCCCAGCAGAGTTTACCTTGAGCGGGATGTACGTCATCCCGCCTCCGTAGACCCGTCCGCGTCGCACACGCCGAGCATGCTGGACCGGAATCCGGCGCTGGCCCTCAGTGATGAGCACGATGCCGACGATAATGAGCAAGCCGATGGCCAAGAAAGCCACAGTTCCAATCAAGTTCTGGGAGAGCGTACCACCGGTAACCAGGCGGCCGACGGCACTCGGTAGACGCGCGACGATACCGCCGAGAATGATGATCGAGACCCCGTTGCCGATCCCGTTTTCGGTAATGAGTTCGCCGAGCCAGACGAGAAACACCGTACCGGCAGTGAGGGTAAGCAATAGTGCCAGGCTCCGCAGCCAGGTGTCGCTCTGGAAGAGACCAAAATCGCGCAATACGCCCGCACTGCTCATCAGCGCAGCGTGTCCGTACGCCTGCAGGAATGCCAATGGGACAGTCAGCCAGTGTGTATATTGATTGATCTTCGCACGGCCGATGTTTCCCTCTTTCGATAACTCAGTGAGCCGCGGAATGACCGGCGTGAGCAGCTGCATGACGATCGAGGCGGTGATATAAGGATAGACACCGAGTGCAACGATCGAAAAGTTCGTCAACGTGCTGCCGGAAAACAAATTGAGCACGCCCAGAAACTGGTTGGTTTCCAGCAGGCGCTGGAGCGCCTGCTGGTCAACACCGGGTACCGGTATCGTCGCCACGAATCGGAAGACGATCAAGATACCGAGCGTGAACAGCAGTTTGCGCCGCAGGTCGGGCAACTTGAACGCACTGACCACTGCTTCGAGCATCAGCGAATGACCTCCACGGTGCCGCCGGCTGCAAGGATCTTCTGGCGCGCACTTTCGGAGAAGGCATGTGCTCGGACATGCAGCGGGCGAGTCACCTCACCGTCACCCAGAATCTTGACTGGTGCCCCCTCCTCGCGAACCAGCCGATAGGCTCGCAGGACACCCGGCGTAATCACGCCCTCCACCGGCAGATCGTTCAACCGTCCGACATTCACGACCTCGAACACGATCTTGAACGGATTCTTGAAACCCCGCTTCCTCCCCAAGCGGAGATACAGCGGGTTCTGGCCTCCCTCGAAGCCGGGGCGAACTCGGTTGCGCGCCCATTGTCCCTTCGTTCCTCGACCCGCTGTCTTCCCTTTGCCAGCCGCGATCCCGCGTCCGACTCGAGTTTTCGGTCGCCTGGACCCCGGAGCTGGTTTCAGTTCGTGCAACCTCATGACGGTCCTCCCGCCTCAGTGACCGCTGTCCTGGTCGACTTCCTCGACGCGCACGAGATGCTGGACCTTTTTGATCATCCCACGGATCGTTGGGGTATCAGGGTGCTCCACGACTTGACGGAGCCGCTTCAATCCCAACGAGCGTAGGGTCTCACGCTGTTCCTCGCGATACCCGATCGCGCTCTTCACGTAGGTGATACGGAGTCGCTTATTCGCCATCGCTCTCCACCCGCTTTCGTCGACCACGCAAGACGCGTTCGACCGGCAAACCGCGCCGGGCTGCGACTTCCTCCGGCGACTCCAGCTGACTCAGCGCGAGCAGGGCAGCCTGCGTGACGTTCACGGGATTGTTGCTGCCGTGCGTCTTCGCGATCAAATCGCGGATCCCAGCAGCTTCTGCGACTGCCCGTACCCCCGCTCCAGCGATGACACCGGTACCCGGAGCAGCCGGCTTCATCAGCACCCGCGTCGCCTTGAACGTCACTTCCACCTCGTGTGGAATGGTCGCCCGGTCGAGCGGCACCTCGATGAGGTTCTTCTTGGCGTTTTCGACCGCCTTCCGGATCGAGTCTGGAACCTCGGTGGCCTTGCCGATCCCGACTCCGACGTGCCCCTGGCCGTCACCGACCACGACGACGCTCCGGAAGTGGAAACGGCGGCCACCTTGGACGACCTTGGCGACGCGTGCGATTTGGATGACTCGTTCACGCAATTCGCCAACACGGCTCGGATCGACTCGTCGATGTTCCTTCAGTATCGCCATTGTTGCCCTCGCCTCACACTAGAACTGCAGACCGGCAGCGCGGGCACCATCTGCGAGCGCCTTTACCCGTCCGTGGTACTTGTAACCACCGCGATCGAAAACGACTTTCGTGATACCCTGCGCGAGCGCTCGCTCACCGATGACCTGCCCCACGACGCGTGCCTCCTCCACCTTCGGATGCGGGTCCGGGAACCGTTCCCGCACCTCGCGCTCCAAGGTCGAGGCAGCCACTAAGGTGTGGCCGCGCGAATCGTCGATGATCTGTGCGTAGATGTGCTTGTTGCTCCGGAAAACGTTCAGGCGCGGACGCTCCGGTGTACCGAAAACTCGCGCCCGAACGCGTAAGTGACGGCGCTTCCGCGGCGAGAGTCGCCGCTTGTACTGGAACCGCATCCTATCCCTCCATCACCGCATGAGCCGCTCGATCCCCGCCTGATCAGGCGCTTTCGAGCGGCAACCGAGGCCGGAGACAGACGCTACTTGCGTGCCTTGCCTGTCTTCCCGGTCTTGCCCGCCTTCCGGCGGACGACCTCACCGACGTACCGAATGCCCTTGCCTTGGTATGGCTCCGGCGGACGGACGCGACGGATTTGAGCAGCCACTTCCCCGACCAGCTGCTTGTCGATACCCAAGACGGCGATTCGGGTCGGCGATTCGACGAGAAAGCTGATACCTGGCGGCGGTTCGATCCGCACCGGATGGGAATAGCCGACGTTGAGAACGAGCGCCTTCCCCTCGAGCGCCGCACGATACCCGACTCCGTGAATCTCCAGATCTTTACGGAATCCCTCCGTCACCCCTTGCACCATATTGGCGATCAGGGTGCGGTACAAGCCGTGCAACTGCTTGAAGAAGCGCTCATCCGAGGGACGCTGGACCTGAATGGTTCCATCCACCCGCTGAATGATCATTTGCGGATGAACCTTGAGTTCCAGCTGTCCTTTCGGTCCGCTCACCCGAACGAGCCCGTCGGCAATGTGCACGTCCACACCAGGTGGGATCGGAATCGGTCGCTTGCCGATGCGCGACATCTGCGGCCTCCCGACCTAAAACACTGTGCAGATCACTTCACCGCCGATGCCACGACGGCGCGCCTCCGCATCCGTCATCACCCCCTGCGATGTGGTGAGAATCGCAATTCCGAGCCCGCCCTTCACGCGCGGGATCTCGTCTTTGCCGACATAGATGCGCAGACCGGGTTTCGAGACGCGCTTGATCTCGCGGATCGCAGGCCGCTTGTCCGGCGTGTACTTCAAGCGAATCCGCAAGATCGGTCGTGGCTCGGCCGGTTCAACAATGTAATCCGCAATGTATCCTTCCTCTTTCAGGATGCGAGCGATCTCCACGAGGATCTTGGACGCCGGAACTGTGGTTTCCGCTTTCCGCCCCATTCCGGCGTTCCGAATCCGTGTGAGCATATCGCCGATCGGATCATTGACCGTCATCGCTCTCCACGTCCCACTCAACCGTTCCAGCATCCTTCACCAACTCGCCTTCTTGACCCCCGGCAGTTTCCCCATCGAAGCGAGCTGCCGGAAGCAGATTCGGCACAAACCGAACTTTCGCATGTATGCACGCGGTCGCCCACACAACTTGCAGCGATTCCGCTGGCGTACCGCATACTTCGGCGGTTTCAGAGAAGCGACGATTTTCGCTTTCCGAGCCATGTCCTCTACTCGCCTCCATGTCCTCAGTCACGGAACGGCATGCCGAGCAATTCCAGCAGCCGTTTTGCTTGGATATCGGTCCGCGCCGTTGTCACGATCGTGACTTCCAGCCCCCGAACCTTGTCGATCTTATCGTAATCCACTTCGGGAAAGACGATTTGCTCACGCAGACCGAGCGAGTAATTTCCGCGGCCATCGAAGGAGCGGGACGAGACCCCCCGGAAGTCACGGATTCGCGGCAACGCGATCGCGATCAGTCGATCCAAGAAGTCCCACATGCGATTGCCGCGCAAGGTCACCATGACGCCGATCGGCATGCCTTTCCGCAACTTGAAACCAGCGATCGACTTTCGCGCACGTCGCACCACCGGCCGTTGGCCAGTGATCGCAGCCAGATCGTTCATCGCGTAGTCGATCGCCTTCGGATTGGAGACTGCCTCGCCCAACCCGATATTGAGCACGATCTTCTCGAGCCGCGGTACCGCGAAGCGGTGTGGGTACCCGAACTCTTCCATCAACTTCGGAACCACCTCTTCGCGATACCGGCGCTTCAATCGCGGCTCGACTCGCTCATGCACTTCCGTCGCCATCGCTCACTCGCCTCACTTCGCTCGACGTTGTGCAGTCGGCTTTTCGATCGTCTGGCCACACTTCTTGCAATAGCGAACCTTTTCACCATCTTCCGTGAAGCGGAAACCAACGCGTGTCGGTTTGCCGCAGTTCGGGCAAATCAGCATCACTTTCGAAACGTGGATCGGTGCCTCCATCTCGATAATGCCAGCCTGCCGCACACCGGGGATCGCCCGCTGGTGCTTTTTGACGATGTTCACTCCTTCGACGATCACCCGGTCTTCCCGCGGAAAGTTGCGGCGAACCCGACCACGCGCTCCTTTATCCTTGCCGCGGATGACGATCACTTCGTCTCCTGTGACGATCTTGTCAGCCATGGTTGGCACCCCTCACAGTACTTCCGGTGCCAGGGAGACGATACGCATGTACTGTCGGTCTCTCAGCTCCCGCGCGACCGGGCCAAAGATTCTGGTACCCCGCGGCTGCCCCTGTGGCGTCACGAGCACCGCTGCGTTATCGTCGAACTTGATGTAGGAGCCGTCTTTGCGTCGGTACTCCTTCTTCGTGCGCACGATCACGGCATAGACGACGTCGCCCTTCTTGACCGACGCATTCGGCTCGGCCTTCTTCACCGACGCGACGATAAGGTCCCCCACCGTCCCGTACCGACGCTTGGAACCTCCGAGGACACGGATACACATGATTTCCTTCGCACCGGTGTTGTCCGCAACCACCAGCTTCGACAGCGGCTGGATCATAGCTCGCCCTCACCCTCGCCCTCGGTCTCCTCGATGATCTCCGCTTGCACCTCGGGCGTCGCACGTTCCAGAATCTTGCGGACGATCCATCGCTTCGTTTTGCTAATCGGCCGCGTCTCTTCGATCAGAACCAGATCACCGATGCGGCAGAGGTTGTATTCGTCGTGTGCATAGAACTTGCTCGTGCGACGGATCGTCTTCTTGTACAACGGATGGCGACGCCAATAGTCGACCGCCACGACGACGGTCTTATCCATTTTATCCGAAACGACGCGACCGACCTTGGTCACCCGCCGTTTCGGTCGCTGCTGCGGAGCTGACGTCGAACCCTGCTGAGGTGTGCTGCGCTCCTCCACCCTCGATCACCCCTTTCGCTGCTGGAGTTCCAGCTGTTTCCGGCGCTTCCGCTCTCGTCGAGTCAGCTTGGGTGGCGGCAGCTTGCCCTCCTGCGCGAGTCGTGCACGCTCGCGCTCGGTCAGGATCGTCAAGATACGCGCAATATCCTTCCGGGACTTGCGAATCGCCGATGTGTCCTTCAGCTGACCGAGCGCTGCAGCGAAACGCAGGTCTCGTACCTGGTTCCGGAGCTCTTCGAGCTTCTGCCGCAATTGCTCGTCTGTCATCGCGCGCAGTTCGTCCGGTTTCATGCCTGCTCCTCCCCGACGGTCTCGCCGAGTCGCTCGCGTTTGACGATCCGGCACTTACAAGGCAGCTTGTGGATCGCACGCGTGAGCGCTTCCATGGCGAGTTCCTCGCGCACCCCAGCGAGCTCGAAAAGGATCCGCCCAGGCTTGACGACATCCATCCAGTATTCCGGGTTACCCTTACCGCTCCCCATCCGTGTCTCAGCCGGCTTCTTCGTGACCGGCTTGTCCGGGAAGACGCGGATCCACACCTTCCCGCCACGCCGGACGGCATTGGTGATCGCACGGCGTGCCGCCTCGATTTGCTGGGCAGTGACCCACGCTGGTTCCAGGGCCTGAATGCCGTACTCCCCGAAGGCCAGCGTGCTACCCCGCCAGGCGATCCCCTTCGTGCGATACCGATGCTGTTTGCGGTGTTGCACCCGTCGTGGCATCAACATCGTCGCACCTCGTTCCCTATTCAGCCGTCACCCCGGCGGCAGCCGCTGTCGGCTTCGCCTCGGGCAGCACATCACCGTGGTAGATCCATACCTTCACGCCGATCTGTCCGTAAATCGTGGGAGCGTGGACTACCGCGTAATCGATGTTCGCACGGATGGTGCTCAGCGGCACCCGGCCTACCATCTCCCAGACCATCCGCTTCATCTCGGCTCCACCGAGGCGCCCTTTGACGCGAATCTTGATTCCTTTCGCACCTGCCCGCATCGCCGCAGCAGCGGCGTGCTTCATCGCTCGACGGTAGGAAACACGCCGCGTGATTTGCTCCGCAATGCTTTCCGCCACCAGGCGCGCATCGAGTTCGGGTTTTCGCACTTCGTGGATGTTCAGGTGAACCTTCTTCCCGATGCGTGCCTCGAGCAACTGTCGCAGTCGCTCGACATTGGCGCCTTGCTTTCCGATAACCACACCCGGCTTCGCAGTGTGGATCGTCACGTCGACGCGATTCACCGCGCGCTGGATCTCGATACGCGAGATACCGGCACGCGGAAGCTCCCGCTGGATGATCTCGCGAATGTCGAGATCCTCGTGCAGTTGCTCCCGGTATTGCCGGTCCTTCTCAGCGAACCACTTTGATTCCCAGTCGTGGACGATACCGAGGCGAAAGCCGATCGGATTGACTTTCCTACCCACGCGGCGCTCCCTTCTCCGGTAGCTCATCGAGAATCACCGTGATGTGCGAGGTCCGGCGCCACTTGCGCCCGACCCGTCCGCGCGCGTGGGGCTGCCAACGCTTGTAGCGTGGCCCCTCATCGACGTAGATCCGCTTGATGTAGAGCCGCTCAGGATCGAGATCGTAGTTGTGCTCAGCGTTCGCCGCAGCAGACCGCAAAAGCTTCCAGGCGATCGGTGCTGTCTTCTGCGGCAGCGCTTGCAGAATCGCCAGAGCTTCCTGAAGCGGCTTCCCGCGAATGACGTCGATCACCATTCGCGCCTTTTTGGGTGACACCCGGACCTCGCGTACCTTGGCACGGACCTCCATGTCGAACCACTCCCTCTCACACAGACCACTCAGCGACGCCGGGTCGTCCGCTCAGCGTCCTTCCCATGGCCGCGGTACGTCCGGGTGGGCGCGAATTCCCCGAGTTTATGGCCGACCATCTGCTCCGTGATGTAGATCGGCACGTGCCGCCGTCCATCGTGGACTGCGATCGTGTGGCCGACCATCTCGGGGAAAATCGTGCAGTCACGCGCCCAGGTACGGATGACCCGACGCTCCCCGGTTCGGTTCAGCTCGTCGATCTTCTTCTTCAGTTTCGGATCGATGTACGGACCCTTTTTCGATGAACGCCCCATCGCGACACCTCCTCACCGGCTAGGCCTCGTAGCGCCGCCGGATGATGAACCGGTCTGACCGCTTGTTCCGGCGCGTGCGCTTCCCGAGCGCCGGCTCCCCCCACGGGGTCTTCGGTGGCATCCCACGCGGTGCCTTTCCTTCTCCACCTCCGTGCGGGTGATCACGCGGCGTCATCGCCGAACCACGCACGGTCGGACGCCACCCCATGTGCCGCTTTCGACCGGCCTTCCCGATACTCACGTTCTGGTGATCGAGATTCCCCACCTGCCCAATGGTGGCCATGCAGTCAGCATGCACCATCCGGATCTCCCCGGAAGGCAGGCGTAGATGTACATAATTATCCACCTTCGCGACCACCTGGGCGACAGCTCCCGCTGCACGCGCCAGCTGGCCACCGCGACCGGGGTACAACTCCACATTGTGGACAAAGGTCCCCAAGGGAATGTCCCGGAGCGGCAATGCATTGCCGACGCGAATCGGCGATCCCGGCCCAGACTGCACGACGTCACCCACCCTGAGTCCGAGCGGTGCGAGAATGTACCGCTTCTCGCCATCCGCGTAGTGCAACAACGCGATGAAAGCGGTACGATTCGGGTCATACTCGATCGCAGCCACCTTCGCTGGGATGCCCCACTTGTCGCGCCGGAAGTCGATGATGCGATAGAAGCGCTTGTTCCCACCGCCCCGGTGACGAGTGGTGATCACGCCCCGGTTATTCCGACCGGCATACTTCTTCAGTGGCTCGATCAGCGACTTTTCCGGCTCGTCCTTCGTGATCTCCTCATACGTGAGCACCGACATGTTGCGGCGCCCAGGCGTCGTCGGTTTGTAGACCTTGATCGGCATTGCGACACCTCATCTCAGACGCGTCAGAGCTGACTGAAGAGGTCGATCGTGTACCCGGGTTCGAGCGTCACGATCGCCTTCTTCCACGATCGTTCGCGACCAACGATCGGCGCACCACGCTTGCGGAATCGGCGGCGCACCTTGCCGCGAACGTTCATGGTGTTCACCTTCTTCACCTTGACGTTGAACGTCCGCTCGATCGCTTCCTTGATCTGAATCTTGTTCGCGGCCGGGTGCACCTCAAACATGTACTGGTTCATCTCCATGAGCCGCGTATTCTTCTCCGTGATCAGCGGGCGCCGGATGATTTCCTGATAGGTGAGTTCCATCGCTCACACCCCCTCCTGCGCCCAAAGGCGATGGATCACGTCGATCGCCTCAGGTGTGAGAATCATGCGCTCGTACTTGAGCCCATCCCGGACATTCATATTGTGCGCAACGAGCACCTTCACATCCTCCAGGTTCCCGGCTGCTCGCCGCACGTTCTCGCGACGCTGATCGACGACGATCAGTGTCGACCGTGCATCGGCGAGCGGCAGGCGCTGGAGGACACTCTTCATCACCTTGGTCTTCGGCTCGATCTCGTTGAGTCCCTGCACCACGACGATCTGATTCTCGCGCTGCTTGACCGACAGGAGCGACCGAATCGCTAGCCGGCGCATCTTCCGTGGCATCTTCTGCCGATACGACCGGGGGTGCGGACCCCAGACCACGCCACCGCCCTTCCAGTGCGGTGCCCGGATGCTTCCCTGGCGTGCCCGGCCCGTCCCCTTCTGCCGCCACGGTTTTCGACCACCACCACGCACTTCACCACGCGTCTTGGTATCGTGCGTACCAGCACGCGCGTTCGCGCGCTGACGCACCAGCGCCTGGTGCATGACCGGAATATTCGGCGTGATGTTGAAGACAGAGTCAGCCAACTCGATATTGTCGACTGCCCGTCCCTCGAGGTCGTAGACTGGAACCAACATGCCTCGCTCTCCCTCCATCACGCCGATGCCTTCGCCCGCCGCTGCTTGATCGCATGACGGACGATGACGAGTCCGTTCGGATGCCCAGGCACTGCTCCCCGCACCAGGACGAGATTCCGTTGCGGGTCGACCTGCATGACCTTGAGGTTCTGCACCGTGACCCGCACCGGTCCCATACGGCCCGCCATACGCTTGCCCTTATGGACACGACCGGGGTCAGTGGTCGGCCCGATCGATCCCGGCGCGCGATGCCGATCCGATTGTCCGTGTGTCTTCGGTCCCCCCGCGAACCCGTGCCGCTTCACACCCCCCTGAAAGCCGCGTCCCTTGCGCCAGCCGATCACGTCGACCAGCTGCCCCGGCTGGAAGATGCTGCAGTCGACGACTTGCCCGACCTGGAACTGGCTCGGGTCATCGACACGGACTTCTTTGAGATACCGTGGCGACGCCCCTGAGGCCCGTAAGTGCCCCTGCATCGGCTTGTTCTGTCGCTTGCGGTGCCCGAAGCCGAGCTGGACAGCTTCGTAGCCATCGCGCTCCTTGGTTTTCACCTGCGTGACAACGCATGGGCCGACTTCGAGGACAGTAACAGGTATCGCCCGTCCAGCCTCGTCGAAGATTTGGGTCATGCCGAGTTTGCGACCCAACAGTCCCTCGATCATTGGCTCTCCCCACTACCTCTGGTGGCCCCAGGCACTCTCACGTGCCCTCGCCACACGACGAGCATGATCAGGAACGTGGTCTCCCACGTTCAGAGCTTGATCTCGATGTCTACCCCTGCCGGCAACGTCAGCCGCATCAGCGCGCGGATCGTCGACGGACTCGGCTCGAGCACGTCGATCAGCCGCTTGTGGGTGCGGATCTCGAAGTGCTCCTGCGAGTCCTTGTCGATGAACGGCGAGCGGATAACGGTGAACCGTTCGATCCGCGTGGGCAGGGGTATCGGTCCCGCCACTTTTGCACCAGTACTTTCAGCCGTCTCGACGATCTGTCGAGCCGACTGATCGAGGATCCGGTGATCGTGCGATTTCAGCCGGATCCGAATCCGTTGTGCCGGTCTGCGCGACATCGTCGCTCACCCCTCAGCCTACTTGATGATCTTGGTGACGACGCCGGCGCCGACCGTGCGGCCCCCTTCGCGGATGGCAAAGCGCGACCCTTCCTCCAGCGCCACCGGCTTGTCCAACACCACCCGCAGCCGCACGTTGTCCCCCGGCATCACCATCTCCACCCCCTCCGGCAGCCCCGCGACCTCCCCCGTCACGTCCGTCGTCCGAATGTAAAACTGCGGCCGATACCCCGCAAAGAACGGCGTGTGCCGCCCCCCCTCCTCCTTCGACAACACGTACACCTCCGCCTCGAACTCCGTGTGCGGCGTGATCGACCCCGGCGCCGCCAGCACCATCCCCCGCTCAACCTCGTCCCGCTCGATCCCCCGCAACAAGCACCCGATGTTGTCCCCCGCTACCGCCTCGTCCAACACCTTCTGGAACATCTCGATCGACGTCACCACCGTCTGCCGCGTCGGCCCCAGCCCCACGATCTCGACCGTCTCCCCAGGCCGCAGCCGCCCACGCTCCACCCGACCCGTCACCACCGTCCCACGCCCTTTGATCCCAAATACGTCCTCGATCGGCATCAAAAACGGCTTGTCCACCGCCCGCACCGGCGTCGGGATGTACTCGTCCACCACCCGCAACAGCTCCCAGATCGGCGCATACTCCGGCGCCTCCGGATCCGTCGCACTCGACTCCAGTGCCCGCAGCGCCGACCCCCGTACCACCGGCACGCTCTCCCCCGGATACCCATACTGGCTCAACAGCTCCCGGACCTCCAGCTCCACCAGCTCCAACAACTCCGGATCATCCAGCATGTCCACCTTGTTCAAAAACACCACGATCGCCGGCACTTCCACCTGCCGCGCCAGCAAAATGTGCTCCCGCGTCTGCGGCATCGGCCCATCCGGCGCACTCACCACCAAAATCGCCCCGTCCATCTGCGCCGCACCCGTGATCATGTTCTTGATGTAGTCCGCATGCCCCGGACAATCCACATGCGCATAGTGCCGCTTCTCCGTCTCATACTCCACGTGGCTGATCGCTATCGTGATCCCCCGCGCCCGCTCCTCCGGCGCCTTGTCGATCTGCTCGTACGGCTTATAGTTCGCCCACCCCTTGAAACTCAACACCTTCGTGATCGCCGCCGTCAACGTCGTCTTCCCATGATCCACATGCCCAATCGTCCCTACGTTCACGTGCGGCTTCGTCCGCTCAAACCGC